>DASVNP010000258.1:0-4070 GCA_036383775.1 Paraburkholderia sp.
GGTTCATTTGAAGGGGGGGCGCCAACAAGAACGGGAGCGCTTCGCCGAGGCGAAGCCGATGGCCCCCCGCTACGCGAAACGAAGCCTCTGGTTTCCCATGCAGACCCATCCGCGACGCACGCAGTGCGGAGTGGGAGCTGATGAGCGCTTTGTCACTTGCGCGGAGTGTGCGAGGACACGGATTCCAGATGCACCACTGCCGTGGCTGTGCGGGGGACCCGCTTATGAGCTGGCGGGGTGAGCCGCTTTCTTTGCTTATCTTTCTTTGCGGCGGCAAAGAAAGTAAGTGCCGCCCCGCACAGGGGCAACACTAATAGACCACAACCCCATTAAAGAACGCGAAGAGAATAAAATGCCACCCCCAGCGGAGCAAAAAAAACTAACTGCCTACCGCTATGGAAAATGGCGCTGGCTCCGTTTCCGCCGTTCCTGGACGGACACACGAGCAGACAGAATCCCGAGCTGGTCCCGGCTATACCTGCGTGTCTACACGCGCCTGCTGACACTGACCGTGCTGGTGCTAGCAGCATCGATAGCAACCTTGGCCCTGACACTCAAAACCTCGCCATCAATCTGGCAAACGCTAACAACAGCAAAAGCATCAATACCAATCGCATTGGCAACCCTACTGCTACCAGCAGTAACAGCATACCGCTGGATGCGCCCAGTCTGGCTAGACCTGGTAATGGTCCGCGAACGCGCAATAGACTTCACAGGCGGCCGCTTCAACACCCGCGCCCGCGAGTCGCACAGCGTCATAATCGGCCCACTGGCCCGCACGCTAAACGCTCTCGCCGAACGCATGGAACGCCTGATCGCCGCGCAGCGCGAACTCACCAACGGCATCTCCCATGAATTGCGCACACCTCTAGCCCGTGTGCGCTTCGCGCTGGAAAACCTCCGCGAACCCGCGTCAGCCGCCGAATACAACAGCGCATTGGCGAGCATCGACCAGGACGTCACCGAGCTCGACGAGCTCATCGACATGAGCCTGACCTACGCGCGCCTCGAATACAGTTCCCTGCAATCGAACCTCGAATCCACGTTGCTCACGGCATGGTTCGACAGCCAGATTACCGACGCCACGCTGCTTTACGCGGACAAGCAACTCGTCCCGCAAGCAGACGTCGACGCATCGCTACGCGTGGTGATGGACAAACGCCTTATGTCGTACGCAATGCGAAACTTGCTGCGCAATGCCAGCAAATACGCCCATTCGCGGATCATGGTCGGATTGAGCGTCAAGCACGGCAATGTGGAAATCTACGTGGAAGACGATGGCGCAGGCGTGCCGCCTGACCAACGCGAACGTATTTTCAATGCCTTCGTGCGGCTCGATCGTCAGACTGGCGGCTACGGGTTGGGTCTCGCGATTACGCAACAGGTGCTGCGCGCCCACCATGGCCGGATCGCGGTGACTGATCCGTTGACGCTAGGCGGAGCTCGCTTCGAAATGAGCTGGCCGGTAGGCACGGTTGCGTGAAACACACCGTACCTGCGCAGCCTCAATAGGTATGTCCCAACTGGAAGTAAAAGTTATGGCGACCGCCCGGTGCGAACGCTACGCCCAGATAGATCGGTCCGAATGAACTGGTCATCGCGGTGAAGGCCGTCACGCTGCGCTTCAGCGGCCCGCTGCCGAACTGCGAATCGCGGTTCCAGACGTTGCCGGCTTCGATGCTCAGCCCTGCAAACAGGCCGCGAATCGGCGACGCATTGAACGTGGCAAGCTGATTCATATAGGTGATCTGGCCGTATGCCATCGAGTTGCCGGACAGCTGGTCGGCGGCGTAGGCTGACAAATGCTGGAAACCGCCCAGCGTGAAGCCGAACGGATTTGTCAGATTGGTGCCGCCGAAGTCGTTACCCGCTTCGATGCTTGCGTTGATGCTGTGTCGTCCATAACTCGCCGCGACAAGGCTTTTTCCGTATACCTCGGTGAAGCTGTCGCTGCCCGCAAACAACGAACGTTCCACGCGTAGTTCGCCGAAATAACCTTTGCGGGCGAACAGCGGATCGTCCAGCTGATCGATCACGAGACGTGCGCGCGCGCTAAGTTGCCGCCCGTAGATATCGGGGAACAGCAGCGGCGAGTTAAACGCATCGTCGAGCGGCAAGTTGTATTGCGGCGATGCGTAGCCATGCGCGTATGCCACACCGATACGGAAGTCGCCGAGACGGGCGAGCGGTACGCCGAAGTCGATCCCTGCGCGCTCGGTTTGCAAGCTGTATTGCGTGATCTTGACGTTGCCGGAATCGTCGTAGAGATTGGCATAGCGACGCTGAAACTCGAGATAAGGCGCCACGTAATAGCCGAAAGCACTCGACAGTGGCTGCCGCAGTTCCGCGTGCAGGTCGATCAGATCGCTGCCGACGGTGCCGTCCACTCGCCCTTCGAGCCCTGACGAAGTGAGCCACGGCCGGCGATAACCGAGATGCAGCCGGAAGCCGCCTTCATCGGTCGAACTGCTCGACAAACCTAGCCCGAACAACAGGAAATTCGGCCCCCACAGCTTCTGCTGCGCGGAGACAATGAGCGTGTGCGCGTCGCCGTCGTCGACGAGTTGCTGGCTCACGCTGTCGAAGTCGCCGGCGGTGGTGAGCGCCAGCAAGTCCTTGTTGAGCGCGACTGGATCGTAGACATCGCCGGTTTTGACATGCATCGCGGCGCGAATGCGTGCCTCGGGTACGTAGCCTTGCGAGGCGATCTCGATCTGCGTGATCCGTACCGGACGCACTGCGGGCGCACTGTGCCGGGCACGCCACGCGGCGTAGTCGGCGGGCGAAAGCGCCAGTTGCTGAAGCTGCGGCATGGCCGCGCGCGTGGCGGCGGCGCCGGCCGCGATGGCCTGGCTCGCGTTGGCGAAATCGGTGAAGCTCAGCGAGCCGAGCGCCGGTTCGATCAGGACGTCACCGGCCTGCAACTGTTCACGTTGGCGCGCAACGTTCTGGTGAATCAGAATGCCGATCATCTGCTGCATCACGTCGGCGGGAGAAGCCAGCGCATCCAGTGGCCGCAGCGGCGAACCGATATCGACCGCGATCACGACTTTCGCGCCCATGTCGCGCGCCGTTTCGATCGGCAGATTGCTGACGATGCCGCCGTCCACCAGTGTGCGCCCGTCGATATCGGCCGGCGCGAACAGGCCGGGCAATGCCATGCTGGCGCGAATCGCCTGCGGCAGCGAACCGCGATCGAGCACCACCTTCTGGCCGGTGCGCAGGTCGGTTGCGATCGCGCGATAGGGAATCGGCAGCCGGTCGAACGAAACGTTGCCAGGCACGGCGGACGTCCAGTCCTGCAGCAGCGCTTGCAAACGATTGCCCTGGACGAGCCCGACCGGCAAGCGGAAACCATTGGCGCCGTAGCCGAGCGAAAGGCTGTTCACATACAGCCGCTCGTCTTCTCGACGCGATTGCGGCAGGTCGGCACGCTCGGTGACGTCGAACGCGATGTCCGCGAGATTGATGCCCGCGAGGCGGTTTTGCATGTCCTGCGCCGTCATACCGCTCGCATACAGGCCGCCGACCACCGAGCCCATGCTGGTGGCGGCGATGCAATCGACCGGGATGCGGTTTTCCTCGAGCACCTTCAGTACGCCGAGGTGTGCATAGCCGCGCGCGCCGCCGCCCGACAGCACGAGGCCGACGGAGGGGCGGCCGGCCGGTCCGGCTTCCGCGCTGCACGCGGATTCGGCTGCGAGAGCGGGGCGTGCGGCTGTGGCGACCCCACACGCCAGCAGCAGCACGGTGCAGCGCAAACGAAGAACGATGGGCCGGCGACGCGTGTGCGCCCCCGTTTGTTGAAGTTGTTCGCTCGCCAACGCTCGACTCATCTGTTTTGATGCCGGAAGAAAACCGAGAGATTACATGGTTTTGCCCCGGTAAAAACAGGTGATTGGGTGCAAACGCGCGTTTGCGGAAAAACGTAGTGCTGATGCTTTTTATCCGGCGTCGCGGCGAAATACGTGTTGCGGCGGTGAGTGCGGTCCCAGGAACTCGTCCCGCGTTGTTCGCCGCTAGCCACGCATCAAAGCACGCACGGCCCTGGCGGCCATCGGACGCCCCAA
>DASVNP010000259.1:0-10228 GCA_036383775.1 Paraburkholderia sp.
TGCAGCGCTACCGGCATACCACCGTCGGCACCTTGCCGTACGGCGTGCAAAAACGCGTCGAACTGGCCCGCGCGCTCGCCGCCGAGCCGCGCCTCCTACTGCTCGACGAACCGATGGCCGGCATGAATGCAGACGAAAAACGTGCAATGGCCGGTTATGTGCTCGACGCCAATACGCAATTCGGCGTGACTGTCGTGCTGATCGAGCACGACATCGGCGTGGTGATGGACCTGTCGGATCACGTGGTGGTGCTCGATTACGGCAAGAAAATCGCCGACGGCGCGCCCGCCGACGTGCGCACCAACCCGGACGTACTGGCCGCTTATCTCGGCACCCGTCACTGAGAGATTGAACAACATGGGATTTTTCCTCGAAGTACTCGTCGGCGGACTGCTGGCGGGCGTGATGTATTCGATGGTCGCAATCGGCTTCGTGCTGATCTACAAAGCATCAGGCGTGTTCAATTTCGCGCAGGGTTCGATGGTGCTGTTCGGCGCGCTCACGTATGTAAGCCTCGTCGAGCGGCATGTGCACCCCGTGCTGGCATTTGCGATCACACTCGCGGCCCTGGTGCTGATTGCGTTGCTGATCGGCCGGCTTGTATTGAGGCCACTGGTGAATCGACCGCCCATTGTCCTGTTCATGGCGACGCTCGGCCTGAGCTTCATTCTCGAAGGCGCGGCGCAATTATTCTGGGGCGCCCAGGTGCACGGCCTCGATCTCGGCATCGACGACAAACCGCTGAACGTGGCCGGCGTCATGATCAGCCAGTTCGACGTCTTTGCGGCGGCGACCGCCGGCGTGCTGGTGATCGGTCTGTCGCTTCTGACCCAGCGCACGCGTCTCGGGCTGTCGCTGCGCGCAGTCGCGGACGACCCGCTCGCCGCGCTCGCTATCGGCATACGTCTGCCGCGCGTGTGGGCGATCGTATGGGCCCTGGCGGGCTTTGTCAGCCTCGTGGCGGGGCTTCTGTGGGGCGCGCGGCTTGGTGTGCAGTTCTCGCTGTCGCTGGTGGTGCTGAAGGCGCTGCCGGTGCTGATCATCGGTGGGTTTTCGTCGATCGGCGGGGCGATTGTCGGCGGCCTGCTGATTGGCGCGTCGGAGAAGCTTGCCGAAGTCTATGTCGGCAGCCTGCTTGGCGGTGGGATCGAAAACTGGTTTCCCTATCTGCTCGCGATGCTTTTCCTGCTCGCGCGGCCTGTGGGTCTGTTCGGCGAACCCGCCGTTGAACGCGTGTGAGGCTCGCCATGTCATCTCCTCACTTGGCGCTGAATACGCCGCGTCGGTTCAAACCGTACTCGCTTCAATCGCAGGGACTGAAGCTTTGGTTCGCGGCGGTCCTCGCGCTGATTGCGTTCGTCGCCGTGCCGATCGTCGGCAACGATTACTGGCTCAATGCCATTCTGATTCCGTTCCTCGTGCTGTCGCTCGCAGGACTCGGACTGAACCTGGTTACGGGCTACGCGGGTCAACTCTCGCTCGGCTCCGCGGCATTCATGTCGGTCGGCGCCTATGCCACTTATAACCTCATGGTGCGGGTGCCCGGGTTGCCGCTGGTCATCGATCTATTGCTCGGGGGATTGATCACCGCCGCGGTGGGCGCTGTGTTCGGTTTGCCGAGTCTGCGTATCAAAGGCTTCTACCTGATCGTCTCGACATTGGCTGCGCAGTTCTTTGTCGAATGGATATTTACGCGAGTCAGCTGGTTTTCCAACGACGACACCTCGGGCGTACTGAGCGCACCACGCCTCACGGCGTTCGGCTGGAAAATCGACACGCCGGCCGCACGCTATCTGCTCGTGCTCGGCGTCACCACCGTCCTGTTCATTCTTGCGGCTCGCCTCGTACGCAGCGAACTCGGCCGACGCTGGATGGCCGTGCGCGACATGGACACGGCCGCGCGCGTGATCGGCATCCCGACTGGCCGCACCAAGTTGCTCGCATTCGCGCTGAGTTCGTTCGTGATCGGCATTGCCGGCGCGTTGTGGGCATTTGCCTATCTGGGCACGGTCGAGCCGCACGGTTTCGATCTCAATCTGTCGTTTCAGGTGCTGTTCATCATCATCATTGGCGGTATGGGGAGCATTGGCGGGAATTTTCTCGGTGCGGCCTTCATCGTGCTGCTGCCCATTCTTCTCTCGAATGCGGCAGGTGCGCTAGCCAGCATCGGCATTGAAGCCGGTCAGTTGCAGAACCTGCAGAAGATCCTCTTCGGCACGCTGATCATTGTTTTTCTCATCAAGGAACCGGACGGGCTCGCAAGACTGGTTCAGACCGCGCGGAATCGTCTGCGTGACTGGCCGCTGCGCCCATGACTTCGCTTTCACGCATCGCTCTTTAATCCATCGTTTATCCATTCAAGGTCCATCCAGCATGAATTTCATCGACTCCTTCAAAAGGCGCGGGACAGTCTCGCGCGTCGCCGCTGCCGCGAGCCTGATGCTTGCCCTTACCGCCGCATTTGCGCCCACCGCGCAAGCCGCGGGCGAGGAATACTTCCCGCTGCAAAGCTACCGCGTCGGACCGTATGCGGCGGGCGGCAGTGGCTTCTTCGGCGGCTTTATCGACTATATGAACCTCATCAATAAGCGCGATGGCGGAGTCAATGGGGTCAAGCTGACGTGGAGCGAATGCGAAACCGAATACGTCGTGGAAAAAGGCGTGGAATGCTACGAGCGGCTCAAGAGCGGCCTGAACGGCGCGCCGGCTGCAGCGACCAACCCGCTCTCGGTCGGAATCGCCTACGCGACGCTCGATCGTTCGACCGCCGACAAGATCCCGCTGGTCACGATCAATCACGGCCGCACGGATTCCACGGACGGCGCAGTATTTCCGTACGTGTTTCCGCTTCAACTCAACCCATATAGCGAAGTCTCGGCGATCGTCAATTACATCGGCCAGCAGTCAGGCGGGCTGAATCAGCTGAAGGGCAAGAAGATCGTGGTGCTCTACCATGGTTCTCCTTACGGTCGCGAGACGATTCCCGTGCTCGATGCGCTCTCCAAAAAATACGGCTTTGAACTCACGCAGATCGAAGTCCCGCACCCGGGCAACGAGCAGGGCTCACAGTGGCTCACCATCCACCGGACCAATCCGGACTGGGTGATTCTGCGTGGCTGGGGCGTGATGAATCCGGTCGCGTTGAAGTCGGCACAGAAAGTCGGCTTCCCGGCGAATCACATCATTGGGAATATCTGGAGTAATTCGGAAGAGGATGCGCGCCCGGCAGGCGACGCGGCGAAGGGATTCATTTCGATTACCACGCATCCGTCGGGAACCGACTTTCCAGTACTTCAGGCAATCAATCAATACGTGATCAAACCCGGCAACGGCAACCTGAAGGACCCGGCGCGCTTCGGTACGGTGTATTACAACCTGGGCGTCGTCAACGGCATTCTCAACGTCGAAGCGTTGCGCGTGGCTCAGGCCAGGTTCGGCGACAAACCGCTTACGGGCGAACAGGTGCGTTGGGGTTTCGAGCATCTGAATCTCGACGACGCGCGTCTTAAGCAATTGGGCGCGTACGGTCTGGTTCAACCGCTGAAACTCTCGTGCTCCGATCATGAAGGCGGCGGCGCCGTCCGCTTCCAGCAATGGGACGGCCAGCAATGGAAGGTGATTAGCGGCTGGGTTCAGGCCGATCGTGCACTGTTGCGCCCGATCATCGAGAAATCGGCAAACGCGTATGCCAAGGAAAAGGGCATTACGCCGCGCGATTGCAGCAAGGACCTCTGAGCATGAGCGCCGGCCCGATCCTGCAGGTCGATGACATCGCCGTGACATATAGCCAGCTCATTCCGGCATTGCGCGGCGTTTCGCTGACGGTGCCGTCCGGCGCCGTAGTCGCTCTGCTGGGCGGCAATGGCGCGGGCAAAACGACCACGCTGAAGGCCATCTCGAGCCTGATTCGCGCGGAACGGGGCGAGCATACGTCGGGCCGCATCGCGTATCGTGGCGACGCGATTACCGACGTGGAACCGTGGACGCTCGCGGAACGCGGCCTCGTCCAGGTGCTGGAGGGACGGCGCTGCTTTGCGCATCTTTCTGTCGAGGAGAATCTCCGGCTCGGCGCGTTTGTGCGGCGGCCTGCCCGCGCTGATCTCGAGGCGGATCTCGAACGTATCTACGGCATCTTCCCTCGGCTCAAGGAGCGTCGTAAGGCGTTTGCAGGCTATACGTCCGGTGGTGAACAGCAGATGGTTGCGATCGTCCGCGCGTTGATGGCGCGGCCCTCGCTGGTGTTGCTTGACGAACCGTCGATGGGGCTCGCCCCACAAGTTGTCGAAGAGATCTTCGAGACGGTGGCGACACTCAATCGCGACGACGGCGTCAGCTTCCTGCTGGCGGAGCAGAATGCAGCGATCGCGCTGCAGTATGCGCAGTCTGGATACGTGCTCGAAGGCGGCCGCGTGGTGGCGCATGGGAACGCGGAGACGCTGCTGGAACTGGATACCTTGCGCGACGCCTATCTTGGGCGTGGAAAATCCGCCGCGAGCGGCACGCGCAGAGGATCACGCCACCTTGCCGCGTGACTAGTTGGCCAACGCCGCAGTCAAAGTACCGCAAAAAATAATTCCTCTGTATATTGGCGCTTTCGTGCCGTGCAGCCTGCCCAACGAAACCCGGCAGCCGCGCACGCACGAACCCTCGATCCCGAAGAAAGCCTGACTGTGTGCGGCTGACAGCCCGGGCTCTGAGTTCCAACCGGTTTTGTCAGACGTTATCGGCCTGCCAAAGTGAAACGAATTGTCAGCCGGGATGGGTTGCGCGCACTTCGGTGTACGCTCGTGAAATGAGCCGTGATCCGGGCGACATCTTGTAGTTATATATTTCGGAAAAAAGTCGTTTTGTCCCCAAGGGAGTAGAAGATGGTCAGTTTCTTAACGCATGCCGCATGTTTATTGATCGGCGTGGCGATCGGCGTGTTCGTATGCGCACTATGCGTTGCGCGGTCAAGGACGCCAAGAGACGATAGTTGAGCTAGTTAAGCTCGCCGCTTTCATGTTCTCCGAACAGCGCGAGTTCCAGACGTCGACCATGCTCGTCGACCATGCTTTGCGACCTAACCAACACGCCCCAGATAACGGTCAACGCCAGACGCAGCGATGACATTCTTCCAGCGTAAGTGCACCAGTGTCGATGGATCGTTCAAGGGCACCATATCGCCCTGAAAATCGCAAATGCTGGAAAATACGTCTGGACCCGTCACTTTGCATTGAATACCGAACGCCGCAGCGGCATTCAGATTGGAGGGTGAGTCATTGCAGATGATCCTTTTACCGAGCGCGGCATACTCCAGCAGCTTGGTTGGTGTCTGCACGTTGTACGGGCGCGTATAAGGGATGGTTGAGACAGCGAATTCGCAGTTGCGCACAACCGCGAGCGCGTCGCGTTGAGACAACCGCCCTGTGAACAAGACACCTGGCGACTGGCGATAGGCGTCAGCAATCTCCTTCTCGACTGGTCCAATCAGAACGAGAGAATCCGAGCCGCGCCTCGCCAGCAAGAAGTCCGAAAGGAATCCAACAAAGCCACGTTCCCGCGTTATTTCGCCGAGGTAGCAATAGGTGCCCGACGGTAGCGCCTCGTTCTGAGCCGTGTCAGTCGCGAAGATCCAGTCAGGCACACCCATCGGCAGGAAAATGGTATCGACATCGTCCTGGAAGCCCATCAGGTCACACATGGGTTCGTTCTGAAAAATCCTCAGATCCGGTCGCGGATGGAATGCCTTCTTGATTCGATCCTTCAGGACACTGTTACTTCCAATCGAGAGCGAACGGTAGTCATGAATCACATACCGGGCTGTCAGCTTTCTCGGATAGAAACCCATAATGCACCACAGCACATAAGCTTCAGGGTGCTTGATGTCCCGGTACTCGTCCAGCGTTCCGGATAACACTTCGCATCGACTCTCCCGGAAATATTCGGTGTAGGCGTCTATTTCTGGGTAGTTCGCCTTCCCGGGGTGAAGAATGAATATTTTCATTTCATTGCCGCCTTTCTGTTAGGCCTGCACCTATGTCCCGTCTCTCCGACGGGCAGCGCTGATACGACTTGTCTCGACATCGCATGACAATTCATCCTTCAGGAAGCGCCCAAATTGAGTCCTCTCGGTAAGAAAGACGCCACGTTCGATTGCTCGATCACTCTGTCCCACATCAGATTTCTGAAATCTGAGCCACGATTTGACTTCGCACCGCGCATGGCGTCGTCGTCGATTTCATCGAAAATACTGGCCTTGGTGATAACGCTATTGATGCCCATCTCCTCGCAGCATTGAATATTCGAAGGGGAATCGTTGCAGAGGATTTTCTTGCCTAATGCGGCGTACTCGAGGAGCTTGGTTGGCGTCTGATAGCAGTGCGGGCGGTGATAGGGGAAATAACATACGGCAACGTCGGACTCGGCCACCAGCTTCAGTGCTTCGATCTGGGGCAACGGCCCGGTAAAGACCAAGCCCTTCCGGCTTGAATACTTTTCATAAATGCGCGCGTCTGGTTTTCCGACCAGAAGAAGCGAAACGTCACGGTCGGCAAATTTCCGGAGGAAGGCGTCCAGCACGTGGTCGAATCCTCGCTCGAAGCTCATTTCTCCGATATAGCAAAAATCGGCCTTTTTCCTCGCCTGCCCACCTTCCCCGTGGACGTCGAATATCCAGTTCGGAACACCCATCGGCAGGATGACATGCGGCACATCGGTGGCGAACCCCATGATTTCCTGCTGCCGCCGGTTCTGAAATATCCGCAGATCCGGCCGATAGTTAAAGTACCTTTTTGCGAAGTCCTTCATGGCCGGCCATCCGCCAACGGAGAGTGACCTGTAATCATGAATCACGAAATTTGACGCGAAACGGTTGGGGTAAAACCCCATAATTGCCCAGAGCAGGAAATCGCTCTTGTTGTCCAGCAACCGGTATTCGCTCATTGTTCCCGCGATCACATCCACGCCGCGGGCCTGAAAATAGTTCTTATACGCAGTGACTTCCGGATAGTTGGCGTTACCGGGATACATGATGAAGATTTTATGCATGTCGCCTCTTTCGATCTAAAGAGATGCTGGGCAATGAGACCGTTATCCGGGTACTCCGTTACTCCGTTGGCCACGCCCACCTTCGCGGGCAACCAGCGTTATCGATGCGGCAGAGTGGCGAACCGGTCCGAGCGACTTTCCATCAGTGGGCTGCAATCAGAAGCACCCCACATGGACTGGTGCTGCGATCATCGCGCCTGTTTCAATGACCCGGGTTTGTTGAGGAGACGCGCCCCAAGACGCCGGACGCGTCCCAACCGTAAATAGCGCGGCATGAGCGTAAGGCCCGTTAGCTGTACGGCAAACCATGGCACGGAGGAATCGTCCTCAATGTCGAATGCCTTAAGCCGAAACGGGTCGCTTCGCTCGTCGTTCCAGCCGACATCCGTCGTGCGTCCTGTTTTGTATCCTGCGGCTTTCAGAATGGCGACCTCGCGCGAACCGTAAATTCCGTACGGGTAAGCGAAATGCTCACACGGCCTGCCGATCAGCCGCTCAACCTCCGCCTTGGATCCGATCAACTCTTCGGCGCACTCGTCGTCCTCACAACACGTCAGCGTCGGATGAAAGCGCGTGTGAGATTGGAAGTCGACAAAGGGGCGCATCGCCTGAATCTGTTCGCGGCTAAGCCCGCTCACTTTCGCTTCGCCGTTCAATTGATCCTGATAAAAACCTTTCGCGTTCAATTCAGCCAGGCGCTCTCCATTTCTCATACGGATAAGCCGCTTCACACCTGCGTCTTTGGCAATAGGATGTAGCCACCAGTGCGTACGTTCGTGCGCCACGATGCTGCTGCAAACATAGATAGTTGGATGCACGCCATGTTTGATAAATACCGGAAGCAATTCTGCATTGCCTGCATGTCCATCATCGAATGTAATCGCAGCACGTGGGCGACCATTTCCAGGCGCACTAATCTGTGACAAGGGAATGAAATCGACTTTATCTTTAAGGTACTGAAGATGAGCGTCGAGCGTAGCGGGCGTAGGATCGTGATACAGCAATATCGCGGCTCGATCACGCCAAAACATCGCCCGAATTGCCATCGCCACACCGGTGAAGAGCAAAACACGCGTGAGTAGTTCACGCATCAGAGATTTCATGTGTATGCCTCTTTTCCAAGCGTCTCATTCGATTGTGCCGTTGTCGGAAAAGACGCGAATGTGCGTTAGCGAACAGAGACGGGACCAGGCTCTATTTAGACCACACTATCTGTTGGATACCTAATTTAATTTTTTGCTCGACGATAAATCTATGCTACGGTAATCAGGGTTCCAGTGGTGTTCTCGCAAACACTCTTCAAAGCGAATCGCGCAATCATCCTAAGTAACTTGCAATAGTTTCTTGACTGATGAATCTGAATGGGAAGTTCCTGCGTAAGTAGTTGCGGACACACTCTTATTTCAGTTTTCTGCATAGGCGGAAATAGAAAGAGAGCTTGTCCGATATACGCTTCCCTTTAGTTCTGGTACGCCATTTTTTGCATTGAGTATCCGCCAAACTCGGCCAAAGTTCTGCAATCCGGAATTCAGCGTGTTTCGACGCGCCGATTTGGACAGACGGCGTTCATCAAGACTGAACGCCTGCCCCTCTCTTAAGAAGACACACGTTCGACACAATCTGCGCGCCGCGTCCCAATATTTCGTATACCGAATCATGGAGTTTCGATGAATCAGAGCGCTCCTCTCGCGAAAGTTGCTGTGCAGCGAAATGACGATGTCAGCCTTTCCCGCTATATCGACGTATTGATAGCGAACCGTTGGCTGGTTGGGGTCATCGCCGCAAGCGTGCTCGCACTCGGCGCAGCCTACGCGTTTATCGCACCCCCTGTGTACCAGGCCGACATCCTCGTACAGGTTGAAGACGCTGTTCCAACCTCGAATCCGAAGAGCCCGCTAGGCGACGTCTCCAGCATGTTCGACGTGAAGACGGAACCCACGGCGGAAATGGAAATCCTCCAGTCACGCATGGTGGTTGGAAAAGCCGTCGACAACCTCGGATTGGACTTGAGCGCCAGTCCAAAGCGCTTTCCCCTGATCGGAGAATGGTTGGGCAGGCAAGCCAAAAGCCTTTCCGATCCTGGACTATTTGGGTTGGGTGGCTACGCGTGGGGTAATGAGCAGATCAAGGTTTCGGGCTTCACCGTCCCTGAGGAGCTGGAAGGTGAAAAGTTTACGTTGACCGTGTTGGGTCAGGGCCGCTATCGGCTCGAACAGTCGGACCTTGCCAGCCCGATCGAAGGTCAAGTGGGCGACACGGTGACCTCAAAGCAGGCCGACGGCACGATCACGCTGCGAGTCGATGCCGTGGAGGCAAAACCAGGCACTGAGTTCGTGCTGGTAAAGGAATCGCGGCAGAAAACGCTGGAGAACTTGCAAAACAAACTCAGCATTGCCCAAAAGGGGAAAGATAGCGGCGTCATCGGCGCCTCGCTAACGGGTACAGATCGGCTGTTGACCGCCGCCATACTGAATCAGATCGGCGCCGAGTATGTCGACCAGAACCTCAAACGCAAAGCCGCTGAGGCCGAAAAGTCTCTCGCATTTCTGAGCGACTTGCTGCCGCAACTCAAAGGCGATCTCGAGCGCGCGGAACAACGCTACAACGCGATGCGAAACAAGCGCGGCATGTTCAATCTCAGCGAGCAGGGCAAGGCCTACCTCGACGAAAGCGTCGCGCTGCAACGTAGCTTGCTCGAACTGAAGCAGAAGCGGGCGGAGCTGGTTCAGCTCTATACCCCGGAGCATCCGAATGTCGAGGCGGTCGACGGGCAAATTGCCTTGATGACAAGCAAGATCGACAGCCTCTCCCAGCAAGTGAAGGCACTTCCGGATCTGGAGCAAACTGCGCTACGCCTGACCCGTGACGTGAATGTCGACAACGATCTGTATGTCGGCATGCTCAATAACATGCAGCAACTTAAGCTGGTGCGGGCCGGCAAAGTCGGAACAGTGCGGCTGATCGATAGCGCGCTTGTGCCGAAGGATCCCGTCAAGCCGAACAAGCTGCTGGTGCTGATCTATGCCGCGGCGGCTGGGTTGATTCTGGGCGCCGGCGCAGCATTCGCTCGCACAGCGCTCTACAGAGGCGTGACCGATCCGCACGAAATCGAGGAACAAACGGGACTCAACGTCTACGCGACGGTGCCACTGTCACTCGCAAAAGTGACGCGGATAGGAAAGGGAGCGAGTCGACTCTC
>DASVNP010000260.1:0-2854 GCA_036383775.1 Paraburkholderia sp.
TAAACCGATTTGTAACAGCGTTAAAAGTCCAATCTCCCGGTGAGCGCTCGCCATTGCTCCTTGAAAATGGCGACATAGCGGCCACGCTGAATAGCCGGTACGTAGGATCGCGACTGAGCGCAATGGGTCGCGCGCTGCCGATCGCATCCGTGCAAGGCCGAAGCCGGTATGCCCATCGCATGATGGCAACAGAACGGCCGGTAGTCCTTCGAACGACGGACCAGTTCAATAATATGAGTGACTGCGCGCCTGCTTTGACGTATGAAAGTCATGTGTCAGGCAACTCTGCTTTACTTCCCCTTTCTGCTTCACAATCTCCATCGGTTTCATATCAAATGCTTTAGAAAGCCGCAAAAACGTTTTCCGACGATCAACTTGCCGTTAAAGGACAAATTCGATGCTGAGAGAACTGGGTGATTTTGACGGTTTCATGGAGACGCTGATAAGCGACTGGAACGTGCCGGGCATCGGCGTAAGCATCGCCAGGGACGACGAAGTCGTTTTCTCGAAGGGTTACGGGTATCGCGACCACGCCAGCAAGCTGCCGTATACGGGCGCCACGTGGTTTCCAATTGCATCGAATACAAAGTTGTTTACGGCTGTGGCGGCAGGCCTCCTCGTCGATCGCGGCCTGCTCGGTTTTGATCGACCGATCCGCGAATTTGTCCCCAGCCTGCGCTTTTATGACAAGACGCTTGATGAAGCCGTCACGCTGCGCGATATGCTGAGTCATCGGACGGGCGTACCGCGGCACGACATGATCTGGTACGAAGCACGCCTTTCGCAGGCGGAATTGTTCGAGCGAATTCGTTTCATGAAGCCGACTGCGCCGCTGCGCTCGAAATTCATCTACAACAACATGATGTACGAAGCGGTCGGTCACATCATCGAACAGCTGAGCGGGAAGCGCTGGGACCACTTCGTGCGTGACGAGATACTTACGCCGCTCGGCATGACTGACACGGAATTCACTGTAGCTGACATGCTCACGCGACCAGAACCTGCGGTGCCGTTTCTGGAGAAGCGCGACAGCGATGAACTGTGGCAGCCACCGTACATGGACACCGACGAGTCGAGTCCCGCAGGTAGCATTGTCGCCACAATGGATGACATGTCGCGCTGGCTGCTGATGCTGATGAACAACGGCCGGGTGGCCGGCAAGCAGGTGATTCCCGAGCGTATTCTCAAGGCAACGCTGGCGCCGGGCGTTGCACTTCCTGACGCGATGAATGAAGTTCTGGGATTCACGCCGGAACTGAATGGCATCTATGGCATGGGTCGGCAAACGGCGTCGTACAGAGGACACCTGTTGGCAAGTCACGGTGGAGATCTTCGCGCATTCCATTCGCAAGTTTCATATTTGCCGAACGAGAAGATCGGCGTCAACGTCTTTGTTATCGGCGACCATTGCGCGATCCTGCGCAACGCCGTGGGCTATGAAATCTATGACCGTCTGCTGGGGCTGCCGCCAACAGACTGGACCCAACGGCTTTTCGATTTCACCAGGCGAGCGAGGAGCAGCCTTCAGGAAGCTCGCCAAAGGGTCGTGCCGAACCCCGTACCGAATACATGCCCGTCGCATGATCTGGCAGGCTATGTCGGCCGATACGAACACCCGGCGTATGGTCCATTGACGATCTCGCTCGAGAATGATCAGTTGCAGTTGGCATTCCGCAAGATCTCTCTTCCGCTGAACCATTTTCATTACGACCGTTTCGACACCCCTGATGACGAAGTCGACGGCGCATGGTCCGTCCTGTTCCAGACGAGTTCGCTGGGTGACATCGATCGGGTGGCGATCTGGCTCGATCAAGCCGACGCAGTATTCAAGCGGATACCCGATGCCGTGCCCCAATCCGTCATCGATAAAATCACGGGTACCTACGTAACGGCGATTGGGATCAAAGCGGTAGTGCGGCTGAACCGTGGACAGAAGCTCACGCTGCGCTTTCCAAACGGACCTGCTGAAGTTCTGGTGCCGTTCAAAGACCTTCAGTTCCGTAGTTACCTGAGCCCGGATACGACGTTCGAGTTTGTAATGGACGGTGATCGCGTCAAAGCGTTGCGACACTGGGATGCGATTGCTGAGTTTGTCCTGACGCGTTCCGAGGATGACGACACGATCGACACAATGGAGGAAGACGAGCCGGCCGATGAGTAGCAACGCGCCCGATGCGGGGACGTCCTGATTCCAGCCCGACACGTGGCTACCGGCCGTCGCATCGTGAGACTGTCTTGCCAGTCACGAAGCGTCGAAGGAACCGCACGGGATTGGGGGCGGAGTTGTGCGCACAACCGAGGCTACGGTTTCACCGCATAACGCACCAACTCAGTTGCGGTCGTCGCAGGCGCACCCTTTCCTGCCATACGGCCTTGAAACTCCTCGCGGACAATACGCTTGGCGGCCGGGGCATACCACAATGTCTCCTCCATCGGTCCACCCCCAAAGCCAGATTGCGGCGACCAGACTCCCGTCATCCTGATCTTGATCGCGGAGAATGAGCCTGCCCTTGTCTTGATCTCCTCGACACCTTGCACTTCGCACTGGGCGCGCCGCAGCACAGTTGTGCTCGCTTCGCCGGCAGCCTGGCAGTCCGCCTCGTAGCGCGTTCCGGCTCGCAGCGGAAAATGAAGCGCGACACCGCAGGCGTGTTGGGCGGCTGCATTGGGAATCACGTTTGCTTCAGAGGTCAGCTCTACGTGCCCGCTTCCGGATCCTATCTGAAGAGATGCACTCCCATCCGCATTGACGGACGTCACGGTTTGCGTGATGGTCTTGCTCTTTCCAGACAGCAGGTCGGACCACAGATAGGTCCAACTGTCTCCGGTCCTGTAGTGCGGCGCATCCTGAGGC
>DASVNP010000261.1:0-17201 GCA_036383775.1 Paraburkholderia sp.
ACGCGTTCCGCTCCTCACGCTCCCTCGGCTCAAGACATCTTCGCGAACGACATCGCTGTCGCTCCCGTCGCTCATGTGACCCACGCTGCTACCGGAACGGCTGCCGCCTCCGAAGCGCGAGTCAATGTCGCCGACAAGCGCATCATCAACGGCCAGACCGACGTTAATCAGTTGGTGCCGTTCAAGTACAAGTGGGCCTGGGAAAAGTATCTGGCGGGTTGTGCCAACCACTGGATGCCGCAAGAAGTGAACATGTCGCGCGACATCGCCTTGTGGAAAGACCCGAACGGGCTGACCGAAGACGAGCGCCGCATCGTCAAGCGCAACCTGGGCTTCTTCGTGACGGCCGACTCGCTGGCCGCCAACAACATCGTGCTGGGCACCTACCGCCACATCACGGCGCCCGAATGCCGCCAGTTCCTGCTGCGCCAGGCGTTCGACGAGGCGATCCACACGCACGCTTACCAGTACATCGTCGAATCGCTGGGTCTCGACGAAGGCGAAATCTTCAACGCGTATCACGAGGTCCCCTCGATCCGCGCGAAAGACGAATTCCTGATTCCGTACATCCACGTGCTGACCGATCCGGCCTTCAAGACCGGCACGCTCGAGGCAGACCAGACGCTGCTGCGCTCGCTGATCGTGTTCGCCTGTGTGATGGAGGGGCTGTTCTTCTACGTCGGCTTTACCCAAATCCTGGCGCTCGGCCGTCAGAACAAGATGACCGGCGCGGCGGAACAGTACCAATACATCCTGCGCGACGAGTCGATGCACTGCAACTTCGGCATCGACCTGATCAACCAGATCAAACTCGAAAACCCGCAGCTCTGGACGGCTGAGTTCCGCGCGGAAATCCGCGAGATCTTCCAGCAAGCGGTCGAACTTGAATATCGTTACGCTGAAGACACGATGCCGCGCGGGGTGCTCGGCCTCAACGCGTCGATGTTCAAGAGCTATTTGCGCTTCATCTGCAACCGCCGTTGCCAGCAGATCGGTCTCGATCCGCTGTACCCGAACGAGGAAAACCCGTTCCCGTGGATGAGCGAGATGATCGACCTGAAGAAGGAACGCAACTTCTTCGAGACGCGAGTGATTGAATATCAGACTGGCGGCGCGCTGACCTGGGAGTAATCCGGGTTCGTGTCGCAGATGCATTCGTTGATGGGGATGCCGTTGGCTTGGGCCGCGGCAAATTAGTTAGGAGCAGAACCGCCTGATGCAAATCGTGCCCGGTGCGCCGCGTGCCTTCGCGGCCCACAAACATGGCTGGCACTTTGCGAACCCTTCAGTGGGATGGGCAAACTTCCCCCCGGAAAAAGCCGCTGGCGTGATCGCCAGCGGCCCGATCAAGCAATTGCCGGCGTTGAGATCCAGCGCCGACCAGATCTGGCGCGCGGTGCCCAAGGGCACGGCGCGCCTTACCGCATTCATTAGCGTAAGCGCGCAGCACCTGCGTACGCCGATGAATAGCCCGCTTCGTAGCGCGCGCCCTGAGAAGCGTCCGTGGGAAGCGGGTTTTGACGAAGGGTGTAGTTTGAACTGACTCTCATCTGAAAACCTGAAGGAGAAAATGATGGCAACTGCAAAAAAAGCCGCCGCTAAGAAACCCGCAGCAAAGAAGGCTGCTCCGGCAAAGAAGGCCGCTCCGGCGAAGAAAGTCGCAGTGAAGAAGGTTGCGGCAAAGAAGGCAGCACCGGCTAAGAAGGTTGCAGCGAAGAAAGCTGCTCCGGCTAAGAAGGTTGCAGCCAAGAAAGTCGCAGTGAAGAAGGTTGCAGCGAAGAAGGCAGCGCCGGCCAAGAAGGCGGCACCGGCTAAGAAAGCCGCAGTGAAGAAGGTTGCAGCGAAGAAGGCAGCACCGGCCAAGAAGGCTGCAGCGAAGAAAGCTGCACCGGCCAAGAAGGCTGCCGCCAAGAAGGCTGCGCCTGCGAAAAAGGCTGCTGCCAAGAAGGCTGCGCCTGCCAAGAAGGCTGCCGCGAAAAAGGCTGCGCCTGCTAAGAAGGCTGCTGCGAAGAAGGCCGCTGCTCCCGCCAAGAAGGCTGCCCCTGCGAAGAAGGCTGTCGCCAAGAAGGCAGCTCCGGCACCCGCTGCGGCTTCGGTTTCGAGCGCACCGGCAGCAACGGTGAAGACCGCGCTGAACCCGGCAGCAGCATGGCCGTTCCCGACGGGCAGCCGTCCGTAATCGGGAAATAAGCGGTAGAAGTACTTCGGCACATCGCTAGATGCGTCCGATGATCGAGTAGCGCTTGAGTCGTGTTGCGAGCGTTACTCGGTCAGGGTCCCGTTGCCGGGTTTCCGGCGGCGGGATTTTTTTGCTCGTTGCCTGGTGCCGAGTGCCGGCGGACACGGGCGGCCGACGTCGTTTGAAACGATTTGGCGAAAAACGTACGGACGAAAAAAAACGCATGCACAGGGGTGGGCATGCGTGTGAGGTCGCCGCGGCGGCCGTTTGGCCTGACCGCGCGAGAGGGGAAAACGTTAGTGGGTGACGCGAGTCACGCCGCCGCTGGACAGAAGTCGAACACGGTCGCCGGCGCGGAAAATCTCGCCGGTCGAGCTTTGCGTGATGGCGCGCATGTCGCCGTTGTCGAGCCGCACGGTAATCTCGAGACCGTCGCGCACTGCGACGCCATTCTCGATCGAATTGCCCGCCACCGCGCCGGCCAGACCGCCGATGATGCCCGTAACGATCGACCCGCGCCCGCCGCCGATCGCACTGCCTGCCACCGCACCCAGCGCACCGCCGCCGATCGCGCCAAGACCGCTCGGCTGGCCGTTGTTCGAACTGATCTTCACGGCGCGCACGCTGTCGACCGTGGCCATGCGGACCGTTTCTTCGCGCTGTGCCTGCGACGCCGTATAAACGTCAGCAGAACTGCTGTTGTAGGCACAGCCAGACATGGCCAGCGAACCCGCGATCAAGGCGGCCACGACCAGACGACTCGTTGTTCTCATTCCCTAACTCCAATAGCTCTCGGTATTACGGCAGGTCGTATCCGAACGCCTGCTTGAACCGCTCGTTGATCTCCGCCCGGCTGGGCGCGTAGTTTTGCGGGCCCTGGTGTTCGATCTTCAGCGCGCCCATCAGGCTCGCGAGACGGCCGGTGGTGGCCCAGCCCAGCTTGTTCTCGATACCGTACAGCAAGCCGCCGCGGAACGCGTCGCCGCAGCCTGTCGGGTCGAGTACCTGCTGCGCCTTGACCGCCGGAATGTCTTCGACACCGCCGGCGTGATGGATCTGCGCACCTTGCTCGCCGAGCGTGATAATCAGCGCTTCGACCTTGCCGGCGATTTCTTCGATCGACCAACCCGTTTTGTTGCTGACCAGTTTGGCTTCGTAATCATTGACAGCTACATAAGTGGCGAGTTCAATCATGCGCCGCAACGACGCGCCGTCGAAGAGCGGCAAACCTTGACCGGGATCGAAGATGAACGGCACGCCCGCGGCCGCCAGATGCTCCGAATGTTGGATCATGCCGTCATAGCCGTCCGGCGCGACGATGCCGAGCGAGATGCCCTTGGCTTCGTCGGCGCGATTCAGGTGCGACTGCATCATCGCGCCCGGATGGAACGCGGTGATCTGATTGTTCTCCAGGTCGGTCGTGATCATGGCCTGAGCCGAATAGGTGTCCGGCACTACCAGCACGCTTTCCGTCGACAACCCGAGCTGCTTGAACCGGTCCATGTAGAGCTGCGCGTCCACCGAGCCGAGCGTGCCCATGATGCGCGCGTCGCCGCCCAGCAGATGCAGCGAGTAGGCAATATTGCCCGCGCAGCCGCCGAACTCGCGGCGCATGGTCGGCACCAGAAAGCTCACGTTCAGGTTGTGGACCTGTTCCGGCAGGTTGTGCTCCCGGAAGCGGCCCTCGAAAGTCATGATGTTGTCGTAGGCGAGCGAGCCGCAAATCAGCGTAGCCAAAGCGAGCGTTCCTGTAAAAACGAGAGGGAAAATGGGGCGACGATGCGACAGCGCCGCGCATGAAGCGCGGCGCCGGGGCTCGTTCGCGAAGGTTTTACTTCAGTGCGGCGAGTGCTGCGTCGTAGTTCGGCTCATCCTTGATTTCGCCGACCAGCTGGGCGTGAACGACCTTGTCGTTCTCGTCGAGCACCACCACGGCGCGAGCCGTCAGGCCGGTCAGCGGGCCGCTCGTCACGTCGACGCCGTACGCTTGCGCGAACTCATGGCCGCGGAACGTGGAGGCCGTAACGACGTTTTCGATGCCTTCAGTCGTGCAGAAGCGCGAGGCGGCGAACGGCAGGTCGCCCGACACGACGATGACCGCCGTGTTGTTCAGCTTGGCGGCCGCTTCGTTGAACTTGCGGGTCGACGTGGCGCAGGTCGGGGTGTCGAGGCTCGGAACAATGTTCAGCACTTTGCGCTTGCCGGCGAAATCGGCCAGCGTCAGCGGCTTCAGATCCTTGCCGACCAGCGAGAAAGCGGGAGCGGTTTGGCCTACCGACGGGAACGTGCCGGCTACTTCGATCGGGTTGCCACCCAGCGTGACTTGACTCATGTTGATGTGCTCCGAAAATTCGTCAGTGTTGACGGTGAACGCACCCGCAAGATGCCGGGTGCGCGAGGATGCGTTACGGATAAAAAATCTGCACGCGGAAATTGGAAGCGACTGCATTGCCCGTGTCGAGATGCACGATCATGACTTGCGTCGTGTGCGGCGCCAGGCCGCCCGCGATCGGCGTGCCGGGCGGGACGTAGTCTTGCGGCCACAGCACGCGGCGCACGGCCACATTGTTCTGATCATCGAGCAGCGTGAGTTCGATGGCCGGATAGGCGAGCGCGACATTGAAGCGGTTGCGCAGCGGCATCTTCAGTTCGAGCTTGTGCGGGCCGTCGATCTGCCGCAGGTCGGACGGTTCGACCTGCAAGCCGTCGATGTCGTGCGGCGGTGTGATCTGGCAGCCGAACGTCGCGCAGACTTTGGTGTAGAGCGCCTGCGAGCGCGGGAGCGCGACCAGCACCGTTTCGCGCTGCCACCAGGCGAGCTGCGCGAGCAGCGCGATGATCAGCAGCCCCGCCACCACCGAGCCGGCGATGATCCAGCCGAGGCGCCGCGGTTCCGGCGGGCGGGTTTCGCGCACAACGGTAAAGGGATCGCCACCGCTGTTGACGGGCTGGACAAAGAACGGTTCGCCGCGGGAGGCGGCGGGGGGGATGGTCGTGTCGGGTCGACCGGTCGGACCCTGGCTCGCCGCTTCAGCCGCGGCGCTAAAACCGGCCGCACCCAAGCCCGCTGCACCTGCGCCAGTTGCGCTTACACCGGCCGCGCCTGAGCCGGCCTCGCCTAAGCCGGCCGCACCTAAGCCGGCCGCACCAAAACGCGGTTCATTGTCTGGAATGCCATGCAGGCCGGCTGATTCGCCCAGCACGGGCTCATCACCGGGAGAGTCGGAAGAGCGCTCGGTCTTGTGCCAGACGCGCGGCGCTTCGTCCATGAACGGATCGGCCCGGTAGGCGAAGGGTTCGCGCGGTGCTTCTGCTTGCGCCGGTTCATCGCTTGGGGAGCGGGGCGCCTGGGCCGCGGCAGGCGGCAACTCGGGTTCCTTCGCGGCAGGCGGTGTGGCCGCGGCGCCTGCCCCAGTGGCAGCCTTGCCGAGCTGAACATTGCCGGCGTTATGCAGAAAGCGGTTGTCGATTACCGCGTCGGGCGTCGGTGCCCACGGGTTCCACGCTTCGGCGCTGAAGTCGGGGCCTTTCGGGCGCTCGCCCGAGAGCGCTTCGATTGCCGCGGCAGCGGCAACCGGTTTGGCGGTGGAGAAGTCACCGCCTTCAGTGACGTCGAACAGGCTCGCCGACGCGTCGAATACTTCGTGGCACTGCCCGCAGCGCACGAGGCCGCGGCGCAGCGCGAGCTGCTCGGTTTGCAGACGGAATACGGTTTCGCAGAAGGGGCAACGCGTCGCCAGGAGCATATTGAGCCGGTAAGCCGAAGGCCGTTGGTTGGGCAATACGCCTTATTCTAATGGCTTTCGCGGCGCGTTCCCGACAGGCATACCCAACCTTCGTGTTCTCGCCATACGCCGATATCGATCCAGCGCGAATAGACTTGCGCGACTTCGTCCGCCTGGCGCGCCAGAATGCCCGACAAGGCGATCCGGCCACCCGGCTTGACCTTGGACGAAAGCATCGACGCCATCAGCTTGAGCGGGTTGGAGAGGATATTGGCGACCACGATATCGAACTCACCCGTGGGACAGTCGTCGGGCAAACCGTATGTGACGTCCGCGCGGTTGCGCTCGCTATTGTGACGCGCCGACTCGACAGCTTGCGGATCGATGTCGATGCCGTACACCGGATCGGCGCCGCACTTCTTCGCGAGGATCGCGAGGATGCCGGAGCCGCAGCCGTAATCGAGCACGGATTGCCCGGCTTTCACCGATTGCTCCAGCCACTCCATGCACAGCCGCGTGGTGGGGTGACTGCCGGTGCCGAAGGCCAGACCCGGATCGAGTTCCAATACCAGTGCTTCGGGGTCCGGTGCATCGTGCCACGACGGCACGACCCAGATGCGCTCGCCGATCTTGATCGGATCGAACTGCGACTGCGTGAGCCGCACCCAATCCTGCTCTTCGACTTCACGCACGGTGAACGGCGGCGCCGCTTCCAGCCCGATCTCATTGGCCGCCGCGGTGAGCAGCACGGCCGGCTCGTGGTCCGGTGAGAGCAGCGCGATCACGCGCGAATGCTGCCACGCCGTGCGATCCGGCGTGAGACCGGGCTCGCCGAAGAGCGGCTGCTCGTCGGGCGTGTCGGCGTCCGCATCTTCGACTGAGACGGACAACGCGCCCAACTCGAGCAGCGCGTCGGAGAGTTCCTCCGCGTGCTCGCGTGCCAGCTCGGCGATCAGTTCCCGGTAGCTCATGACTTACGCTTCTTCCGGCGCGGCCTGCTGTTTCGCGGCCAACCGGTTTTCGAGGTAATGAATGCTGGTGCCGCCTTCGACGAACTTCGCGTCGAGCATCAGTTCGCGGTGCAACGGGATGTTGGTCTGAATGCCTTCCACCACCATTTCCGACAGCGCGATGCGCATCCGCTTGATGGCCTGTTCGCGCGTGGCGCCGTAGGCGATCAGCTTGCCGATCATCGAATCATAGTTCGGCGGCACGAAATAGCCATTGTAGGCATGCGAGTCAACGCGGATGCCCGGGCCGCCCGGCATATGCCACGACGTCAGGCGTCCCGGCGACGGAATGAACTTGAACGGATCTTCCGCGTTGATCCGGCATTCAATCGCGTGACCCTTGAACACGATGTCGCGCTGACGGAAGGCGAGCTTCTCGCCGGCCGCGATGCGGATCTGTTCCTGCACGATGTCGACGCCCGTGATCAATTCGGTCACCGGGTGCTCGACCTGCACGCGCGTGTTCATTTCGATGAAATAGAACTCGCCGTTTTCGTACAGGAACTCGAACGTACCCGCGCCAAGATAGCCCATCTTCTTGCAAGCGTCCGCGCAACGATCGCCGATGCGCTCGATCAGACGGCGCGCGATACCCGGCGCCGGCGCTTCTTCGATCACTTTCTGGTGACGGCGCTGCATCGAGCAATCACGCTCGCCCAGCCAGATTGCGTTCTTGAACGAATCGGACAGGACCTGAATTTCGATGTGCCGCGGGTTCTCCAGGAATTTCTCCATGTAGACCTGCGGATTGCCGAAGGCACGGCCGGCTTCTTCGCGCGTCATGTTGACCGCGTTGACCAGCGCCGCTTCCGTGTGGACCACGCGCATGCCGCGGCCACCGCCGCCGCCCACGGCCTTGATGATGACCGGATAGCCGACCTGGCGGGCAATTTTCACGATCTCTTTCGGATCTTCCGGCAACGCGCCTTCCGAACCCGGCACGCAAGGCACGCCGGTCTTGATCATGGTCTGCTTGGCCGAGACCTTGTCGCCCATCATCCGGATGGTTTCCGGGCGCGGCCCGATGAAGGTGAAGCCGGACTGTTCGACCCGTTCGGCGAAGTCGGCGTTTTCCGAGAGGAAGCCGTAGCCGGGGTGAATCGCTTCGGCGTCGGTGACTTCCGCCGCGCTGATCAGCGCGGGCATGTTCAGATAGCTCAGATTCGAAGGCGCCGGGCCGATGCAGACCGCCTCGTCGGCGAGCTTCACATACTTGGCTTCCTTGTCGGCTTCCGAATAGACGACGACCGTCTTGACGCCGAGTTCGCGGCAGGCGCGCTGGATACGGAGCGCGATCTCGCCACGATTGGCAATGAGGATTTTTTCAAACATAGCGGATTTTCGACTCATCAATGGGCGCCGGGTTGATCACAACGCCGGCTGCCTCAGAGGATCGGTCGCGCGCCTTCCAGACAGCGGGCGCGCGGGCGGCATGCGCACAACGAGGCGCAAGGTGTGCCGCGTTAGCCGACCACGAACAGCGGTTGGCCGTACTCGACCGCCTGGCCGTTTTCGACGAGGATTTCCTTCACCACGCCGGACTTGTCCGACTCGATTTCATTGAGCAGCTTCATGGCTTCGATGATGCAGATCGTCTGGCCTTCCTTGACCGTGTCGCCCACCTGGACGAACGGTTCGGCACCCGGGGACGGCGCGCGGTAGAAGGTGCCGACCATCGGCGAGGTCACCACGTGGCCTTGCGGCGCGGCGGCGGCCGGCGCGGCCGGTGCGCCTGCAATGGCGGCGGCGGGGGCTTCGCCGCCCATGACCGGAGCCGGCTGCGCGTATTGCGGCGCGTACGAAGCAGACGGTTGCACGTAAACCGGCGGCGCATTCTTGACGATGCGCACCTTGCCTTCGCCCTCGGTCACTTCGAGTTCGGAGATACCGGACTCCGAGACGAGGTCGATCAGAGTTTTCAGTTTACGTAGATCCATCAGGAAGCCCCTTTCAATGCGTAGAGTGCCGGCGCGTACGCAGCCGGCGCAAATTAGACGTGTTTAGAATCAGCCGCGCGACGACCCGGCGGCGAGCCGGTCGAGCGCGAATTCGAGCGCGTACAGATATCCCTTCCAGCCGAGGCCGCAAATCACGCCCTCTGCCTGGTCGGAGAAATACGAGTGATGCCGGAACGGTTCACGACGATGCACGTTCGACAGATGAATCTCGACGAACGGGATGCCGACCCCCGCCAGTGCGTCCCGAATGGCCACGCTGGTATGCGTGTACGCGGCGGGATTGATCAGTATGAAATCGGTTTTTTCTGTCCGGGCGGATTGGATGCGATCGACGAGAGCTCCTTCGTGGTTGCTCTGGAACGACGCGAGTTCGACGCCTGCGTCCGCTGCGCGGTCCGCCAGTGCCTGATCGATCTGCGGCAAGGTCACGCGGCCGTAAACCTCGGGTTCCCGGGTGCCGAGAAGGTTGAGGTTGGGGCCGTGCAGTACCAGCAGTCGCGTCATGGTCGCTTCTTTTTCCGTGGAATTGGGCGCACTTTGGCGCTGATTAGAGAAACTTGTCTAGTTTCCCGCACGTACGGAACGATGGCGGCGGCGTTTTGCCGTCGCTCCGGGCGCCCATCTTCTCTCAATTCCGCGCGAATTGCGCGTATTTTCTCGCGTTCTGCGGGTAATCGAGCGTCAAAAGAATGTGAAATTTAAAGCGCGTCGAGCGTCTGTTTCAGCGCTTTCGGGTCGATCTGGCCTAATTTTGTCGAGCGGATGTTGCCTTTGGCGTCGATGACGACCGTGTAAGGCAGGCCGCCCGCCGTATTGCCGAAGGCCCGCGCGAGGTCCGCGCCGCCGAAGCCGGTCACGTAAATGGGGTACGCCACTTTCACCTTCTGCAGGAAGGCCTGGACGTTTTTATCCGAGTCGACGCCAAGTCCGACGAATTGGATGCCTTTTTTCGCGTACTCGCGCTGAAGCTGGGAGAGCTCGGGCATTTCCTCGACGCAGGGGCCGCACCACGAGGCCCAGAAGTTGACGACGATTGGGTGGCCTTTGAGCAGGCTTAGTGTTTGGGGCTTGCCATCCACCGTGGTCACGGGGGCCGCCCACAGTTGCGCGACCGCGCTCTGGGCCGGCGCCGGCTGCGCGGCGTGCGCAACCTCGGCGTCGCTGCCGTTCAGCCAGTGATTGGCCAGCACGCCGCCACCCGCCGCGACGATCGCCACACACGCACCCGCCAGGATCCGTCTCGTATTCATCTTGCTCTGTCTAGTTAGTTGAGGGAGCGACGTTGCTGTCGTCGAGCAGCATCTGCACGGCTTGCAGATTGGCGCGCGCGGTGCGCCCGCGCGCGTCGGCCCGCACCGCGCCGCGCAAATCGTCCGTCTCGTACAGCGCGACGTGGACGCCGACCGGCTCCGCCTCGCGCGCTTCATTCTCGGGGCGCCACAGAAAGCTCAGCGTCTCGACGTAGCCCCGCCCGGCAAAATGCCGCGTTTCCGAGACGTCGTACTGGATATTGGCGTTCAGGAAGTAGATGGCGACTTCTTTCGGGTTGTCGCAGAACGCCTGAAGGTGAATATCCGAATGTTCGCCGGCGGTGCCGCCGAGCACCGCGCCGGTCAAATAAGGGTTGAATGGCGCGAGTCGCTCCATCCAGTCGACCGCGATGCAGCGCAGGCGCCGCAACAGCGCGGGCTGGCTGTCGCCTTGGAACAGCGACTGATATTCGCGGATTTCTTCTTCGATCTGATCATTATCCGGCAGCCATTCACCGGCAATACGATTCTCGCCGACGACCTGCCGGGCCGCTTTGCGCTTGGCCGTTGCATAGTCCAGACCGTCTTCGGCGATCATGCGTGCAGCCGCGATGGCGATTTCCTCGCGCAGGCGCTGCGGATCGATGTGTGATTTGCGAACCATCTCTCAATCATACTAGAGATTGATGACAGCCCTTTCCGGGCGGGGCGCGCCGCGCCGCGCGCGAGGCCATGCCGGCGCGGGCGTTTGGGCATCGGGCGGGCGGGTGCGTCGGTTACAATGACGACCTTTGCAGACGGTCGTTTCGGCCGCTCTTCTGCGCTCCCATCCCTCGCAAGAAAACCGCCCGCGCGGCACGACAGGCTTATGCACATCCACATCCTCGGTATCTGCGGCACGTTCATGGGCGGTCTCGCGGTTCTCGCGCGCGGCGCGGGACACACCGTGACGGGTTGCGACGCCGGGGTCTATCCGCCCATGAGCACGCAACTCGAGGCGCAAGGCATTGGCCTGATCGAGGGTTACGACGCGGACCAGCTCAACGGCCTGAACGCGGACCTGTTCGTGATCGGCAACGTGGTCTCGCGCGGCAACCCGCTGATGGAAGCCATTCTCGACCGCGGCCTGCCGTATGTCTCCGGTCCGCAATGGCTGGGCGAGCACGTGCTGAACGGCAAATGGGTGCTGGCGGTGGCCGGCACGCACGGCAAGACCACCACCAGCTCGATGCTGACCTGGCTGCTGGAAGACGCCGGCCTCAATCCGGGTTTCCTGATCGGCGGCGTGCCGCTGAATTTCGGCGTGTCCGCCCGCCTGACCGATTCGAGCTTCTTCGTGATCGAGGCCGACGAGTACGACACGGCCTTCTTCGACAAGCGCTCTAAGTTCGTCCACTACCGGCCCAAGACGGCGATTCTGAACAACCTCGAATTCGATCACGCGGACATTTTCCCGGATCTGGCCGCGATCGAAACGCAGTTCCATCATCTGATCCGCACGGTGCCAAGCATTGGCCGGGTCGTGACGAACGGCCGCGAAGACGCGCTCGAGCGCGTGCTCACGCGCGGTTGCTGGAGCGAGGTCGAGCGTTTCGGCGTGCAAGGCGGCTGGGAAACCATGCCGGCCGAAGACGGCGTGCCTGTTGACGCGCGCTTCGCCGTCTATCACAACAGCGAGCGGGTTGGCGTGGTGGAGTGGCAGGTTCAGGGCGAACACAACCGTATGAACGCGCTGGCCGCGATTGCCGCCGCGCGCCATGTCGGCGTGCCGCCGGCGCAGGCCGCGAAGTCGCTGGCGAGCTTTCGCAACGTGAAGCGCCGCATGGAAGTGCGCGGCAGCGTCGACGGCGTGACCGTCTATGACGACTTCGCGCACCATCCCACCGCCATCGACACCACCATCGCCGGGCTGCGTGCCCGCGTGGGCCGCGACAACACGCGTATTCTGGCCGTGCTGGAGCCGCGCTCGAACACCATGAAGCTGGGCGTGATGAAAGCCCAGTTGCCGGGCAGTCTCGCGGACGCCGACCTGGTATTTGGCTACGGCGCGCCGAGCGGTCGCGACGCGCTCGGCTGGAATCTCGGCGAGGCGCTCGCGCCGCTCGGCGGCAAAGCCCAAGCCTTCGACAATCTCGACGCGCTGGTCAAGGCCGTGGTCCATGCCGCGCGCCCCGGCGACCAGATTCTGGTGATGAGCAACGGCGGTTTCGGCGGCGTGCATCAGAAGCTGCTCGACGCTCTTTCCGCGCGAGGCGCTTCGTGATTCTCTATCTGCACGGTTTCCGCTCGTCGCCCAATTCGTTCAAGGCGCGCGTGCTGGCGGCGCGGCTCGCCGAACTCGGCCGCGGCGACGAATGGTGCTGCCCGATGCTGCCGGTCTCGCCGTTCGAGACGGTGGCGCTCGCCGAAGCGCTGGTGGCTGACGCGAAGCCTGGCAACGTGACGGTGATCGGCAGCTCGCTCGGCGGCTATTTCGCCACGTATCTGGCGGAGAAACATGGCTGGCCGGCGGTGCTGCTCAACCCGGCGGTCGTGCCGCAGCGCGATCTGAGCGCTTATCTCGGCGAGCAACCGTTGTGGCATGGCGGCGGCAGCATCGTCGTCGAGCCGCATCATCTGGATGAATTGCGCGCGCTCGCCGTCGCGTCGATCACGCAGCCCGAACGCTATTATTTGATGGCCGCCACCGGCGACGAAGTGCTCGACTACCGCGAAATGCTCGCGCACTATCCCGGCGCGCGCACTACGCTGATCGAAGGGAGCGACCACGCGATCAGCGAGTTCGAGCAGTACGTCGACGCCGTGCTGGCCTTCTGCGACACGGAAGACCTCGAACCGCCGGCGCCGCGCGAAGCGGCCTGAAGCCGGGCGGTCCGGGACAGAGGCGGGATAGGGAAGAGCCGCCCATCAGATTCAAACCGCCGGCGCGCGTTGGTCGCGCCGCGGATCCACCACCACGAACACGTTGCCGTGGCGCGTAAGCAGTCACCGATCGCCGGACAGGATCGGGCGCGCCGGCAGATGCAAGTCAGAACGAGAGTATTGAGTGAACGTTTTCTTCGAGGAATCGGGCAGTTTCAAGGCGGGCAGCGTGCTGTCGCGCCAGGGCGATGCTTTTCAGGTCGAGTTGCCGGGCGGCCGGCGCGCCAAGGTGCGCGCCAAAGACGTGCTGATCGAATTCGAAAAGCCGAGCGCCGCCGAGCTGATGCAGCAGGCCGACACCGCCGCGCAGGACATCGATCTGGACTTCCTGTGGGAGTGCGCGCCGGACGACGAGTTTCCGTTCGCCACGCTAGGCGCCGAGTATTTCGGCGAAGGCTTCGGCTCGATCGAGCGGGCCGCGCTGGTGCTGCGCATGCACGGCGCGCCGGTGTACTTCCGCCGCAAGGGGCGCGGCATGTATCAGCGCGCGCCGCAGGAACAACTCAAGATGGCGCTCGCCGGACTGGAGCGCAAGCGCCAGCAGGCGCTGGTGCAGGCGGGCTACGAAGACGAGCTGAAAGCCGGCCGCCTGCCGGAAGCGTTCACCGGCAGCAAAGCGCTGGGGCTGCTCACCAAGCCTGACAAGAACACGATCGAATACAAGGCGCTCGAAGCCGCCGCGGCGGCGCGCGGTATTTCGCAAGCGCGCCTGATGCTCGAATGCGGCGCCATTCCGTCGGCGCGCGCGTTGCACGAGGCGAAATTCCTGTCGGAGTTTTTCCCGCACGGCATCGGCTTTCCGCCGGTCACGGCCGGCACGTTGCCGGACGATCTGCCGGAAGCGGACGTGCAGGCGTTCTCGATCGACGACATCACCACCACTGAGATCGACGACGCGTTCTCCGTCGAGCATCTGGCGGATGGCCGCGTGCGGATCGGCGTGCACATCGCTGCGCCGGCGCTCGGCATCCAGCGTGGCGACGAGGTCGATGCGATCGCTCGTACGCGTTTGTCGACCGTCTACATGCCGGGCGACAAGATCACCATGCTGCCCGACAGCGTGGTCGAGGCGTTCACGCTGGCCGAAGGCGGCTTGCGCCCGGCGCTCTCGCTGTACGTGATCGTCAATCGCGAAACGCAGGAGATCGTGGCAAGCGAAACGCGCGCCGAGCGCGTGTTCGTGAAGAACAACCTGCGCCACAACACGCTCGACGAACTGGTCACCGAAGAGGCGCTTGCCGCCGGCACTGGCGAGTATCCGCACAAGGAAGACATCGCCGTGCTGTGGCCGTTCGCCCAGGCGCTGTTTGAAAAGCGCCAGACCGCGCGCGCCGGTTATGGTCTGCGTCGCGAGGTGCAGCGCAACACCGACTTCAACTTCTACGTGGATGGCGAGCACATCACGATCACGCCGCGCCGGCGCGGTTCGCCGCTCGACACAATCGTCGCCGAGTTGGCGATTCTCGCCAACTCGTCGTGGGGTGCGTTCCTGCACGACCACGGCGTGCCGGGCATCTACCGCACCCAGCGCGCATTCGGCGCGCCGAGCGGCCCCAAGCGGACGCGCATGCAGACCAATGCCGCGCCGCACGAAGGCCTCGGCGTGACGCAATACGCGTGGAGCACGTCGCCGCTGCGCCGCTACGTCGACCTGGTGAACCAGTGGCAACTGATTGCCTGCGTGCAGCACGGCGTGACCGCCAAACTGGCCGCGCCGTTCAAGCCGAAAGACGCCGATCTGTTCGCCGTCGTGCAAGGTTTCGACGACACCTACACCGCGTACGCCGATCACCAGCGCCGCATGGAGTACTTCTGGTGCCTGCGCTGGCTGAAGCAGGAGAACCGGAAACAGGTGGTGGCGTCGGTGGTGAAGGGCGACCTGGTGCGGCTCGAAGAGATTCCGTTGCTGCTGCATGTGCCCGGCCTCGGCGTACACGCGCGCGGCACGCGCTTGCAGATGGAAGTGATGTCGATCGACGAATTGACCGTCGAAGCGTCCGTGCGTCTCTTGCACGTGCTCGACGCGCCGACCGTGACGAGCGGCGGAGAGGCTGAGGAAGCGGAAGAGGGCGACGAGGAAATCATCGATGCGCCGGACGAAACCGCCGAGGGCGAAGCGGAAGCCCAGGCTGAAGCCGATCTCGATGGCAACGAAGCGGCTGCGCAGGGCGACGCCGAGAGCGGCGACGGCACGAGCGACGACACCACCCAGCACATTGCGGAGCCGGGACGATGAGCGCGAGCGAGTCACGCGACCGATACGCAGTTATCGGCAATCCCATCGCCCATAGCAAATCGCCGTTCATTCACGGGCGGTTTGCCGCGCAGACCGGCGAGCCGGTCGAATACAGCCACCTGCTCGCACCGGTCGATGCGTTCGTGCCGCACGTGCGCGCGTTTATCGACGCGGGCGGTCGCGGCCTGAACGTGACCGTGCCGTTCAAGCTCGACGCGCACGCGTTCGCCGATACGTTGTCGCCGCGCGCGGCGGCGGCCGGCGCGGTGAATACGCTGCGTTTCGATGCGAACGGTGTTTATGGCGACAACACGGATGGCTTTGGCCTCGTGCGCGATATCGAAGTGAATCTCGGCGTGTCCTTGAAGGGCGCGCGGATTCTTTTGCTGGGAGCCGGCGGGGCCGCGCGTGGCGTGGTTCTGCCGATGCTCGACCGCGCGCCGCATACGCTGACTATCGTCAATCGCACGGCGGCGAAGGCCGAGGCGCTGGTCGAGCAGTTCGCGCAAGCCGCGCGCGATGCTACCTGCCATTTGAGCGGGGGCAGTGCGCGGGCGATCGAGGCTGGTGCTTACGATGTGATCGTCAACGCGACGGCGGGGAGTCTGGACGCGTCGTTGCCCGAGTGCGACGACCGTGCGTTTGGCAGCGGCACACTTGCCTACGACATGATGTATGGCGCGCATCCGACGGTCTTCATGGAACACGCGGCGAAGCTGGGTGCGCGTAGTGCCGATGGGCTCGGCATGCTGGTCGAACAGGCGGCCGAGTCGTTTTGCGTGTGGCGTGGCGTGCGGCCTGACGGTGCGCCCGTGCTGGCCGAATTGAGGGCGCTGTTGACGGCGCCGTCGCAGGCTTAAGGCGGCGCGTTATTTTGCGGCACTTATCGACACGGGGATTGAGAGCACGATGAACGCGACACGGCGCGCGAACCGGCCTGGTCTGGCGCGATGGGTGGTGTATCTGGTCGCCGTCGTGGCGATTGCGTGGGTCGCGACGCAGGCGTTTTACTTCGCGCAGATCGCGGTGTGGAATTACGTTAATCCGCGGAGCACCGCTTTCATGCGCTCGGATGCCTGGCGGTTGGCGCAGGATCGGCCGGATCTTTCCGTGCAGCATACATGGGTGCCGTATGAGCAAATTTCGCACAATCTGAAGCGGGCGATTATTGCTTCTGAGGATGCGAATTTTGTTAATAACAATGGGTATGAGACGGATGCCATCTTGCAGGCCTGGGAGCGGAATAAGGCTAAGGGCAAGATCGTGCGGGGTGGGTCGACAATTACTCAGCAGTTGGCGCGGAATCTGTTTTTGTCCCGGGAGAAGAGTTATATCCGGAAGGGGCAGGAGCTCATCATCACTTGGATGCTTGAGACCTTGATGGATAAGCAGCGGATATTTGAGATCTATCTCAACTCCGTTGAGTGGGGGAATGGGGTTTATGGAGCCGAGGCGGCTGCTCACTATTACTACAAGACTTCAGCTAGTAAGTTGACCGCTGCGCAGTCGGCTCGGTTGGCCGTTATGTTGCCTCAGCCTAAGTACTTCGATGAGCATCGAGGGTCAGGGTACCTTGCGCAACGCTCGAGGGTTATCGCTCGGAGGATGGGGGCGGCTGAGTTGCCCGAGTGATTTTTCTTTTGCCTGCGTGGCGCTTTGTCTGGGTTACTCGGGTGTTGGCCTTTCCTTGATTTGTTAGCGGTCTATTGTCGGTTGTGCTCTTCGGGCGTTGGCCTTGCCTTGAGTTCACGGTGGTCTATTAGCGTTGCCCCTGTGCGGGGCAATGCTCTCAACTTAAGCCTCACTGCATCAAGCGAGTTTGTACGCGAGATGGAAGTGGGGCTTGGCTTTTCTGGGTGGCCTTGGGTAGGAGCGTGACAGTTGTTGACGGCATCGTGTCTGGTGGATCAGCGCCAGCACA
>DASVNP010000262.1:0-10444 GCA_036383775.1 Paraburkholderia sp.
GAGGCCGTCCGAGAGGTCGAGCGCCGCATGGGCAACGCCGCGCAGCGCCATGCCGAGTGCAATGCGCGGTTCCGGGCGCTCGAGGGCGCGACGAAACGTCGCAGTGTCGCCGGCATCGGCGGACCACTCGCCGCGCTGCACGCCGAGTCCGGCGCGCGCGTCGCCGAGCGTGCCGGAGATCCAGATATCGTCGCCAGGTTGTGCGGCGTCGCGGCGCAGCGCCGCCTGCGCCGGCACGCTGCCGAACACCGTGACGCAAAGATTCAGCGGGCCGCCGGTCGTATCGCCGCCGATCAGCTCGCAGTCGTAGCGCTCGGCCAGCGCGAAGAGCCCTTCGCTGAAGGCGGCGAGCCAGGCTTCGTCGGCGGCCGGCAAGGAGAACGCCAGCGTGAAGGCCTGCGGTTGCGCGCCCATGGCGGCAAGGTCCGACAGATTCACGGCCAGGGTCTTGTGACCGAGCGCCTCGGGATCGACATCGGCAAAGAAATGGCGGCCCTCCACCAGCATGTCCGTCGAGATGGCCAGCATCTCGCCCGTGCGCGGCGCGAGCAGCGCACAGTCGTCGCCGATGCCGAGCGTGCCGTCCGCGCTGCCCGACGGGTGCCGCGCGGGGTGCTGCGCGGCGCGGCGCGCGAAGAAACGGTCGATTAGCGAGAACTCGGAGAGCATGATGGCGATGGGGAGCGGTTAAATGCCGCGAACGGCGGCTAAAGCGATGGTTAGCGGCGCGCAGTCTACGCGGCGACGGACAGCGGCACGCAGCGGCACACGGGGCAAACACGCGATTCAGGGAACAACGCCGCGTCGAGCCTGGTTCGGGCCGAAGCACGCCACGTCGGCCTTTTGCTACGTTTCAGTCGCGGCAGTTGTACCCGTATTGAAGGAATTGGGCCGGCAATTAGGGCTACAATGCCGTCGAACGTCTATTCTAATCCGCACTGCGAAGCCCGCCCCATGTCGAATCCCGCCAATAGCAAACTCCGCGAAGCCGCCCTCGATTATCACGAGTTCCCCACCCCAGGGAAGCTGGCGATCACCCCGACCAAGCAGATGATCAACCAGCGCGACCTCGCGCTGGCGTACTCGCCGGGCGTTGCGTTCGCGTGCGAAGAAATCGTCGAGAACCCGATGAACGCCGCGCGTTTCACTGCGCGCAGCAACCTGGTCGGCGTCGTCACGAACGGCACCGCGGTGCTGGGTCTCGGCAACATCGGGCCGCTCGCCTCGAAGCCGGTCATGGAAGGCAAGGCCGTCCTGTTCAAGAAATTCGCCGGCATCGACGTGTTCGATATCGAGCTGAACGAGTCGGACCCGCACAAGCTGGTTGAGGTGATCGCCGCGCTCGAGCCGACTTTCGGCGGCATCAACCTGGAAGACATCAAGGCGCCGGACTGCTTCATCGTCGAGCGTGAATGCCGCAAGCGCATGAAGATCCCGGTCTTCCACGACGACCAGCACGGCACGGCGATCGTCGTCGCGGCGGCGATCACCAACGGTTTGAAGGTGGTCGGCAAGGACATCAAGGAAGTCAAGCTGGTGGCCTCCGGCGCGGGTGCGGCGGCACTGGCCTGTCTTGACCTGCTGGTCGATATCGGCCTGCCGCTCGAAAACATCACCGTGACCGACCTGGCCGGCGTGGTCTACAAGGGCCGTGTCGAACTGATGGATCCGGACAAGGAGCGCTTCGCGCGCGAAACCTCGGCTCGTACGCTGGCCGAGGCCATTGGCGGCGCGGACATTTTCCTCGGCCTGTCGGCTGGCGGCGTGCTCAAGCAGGACATGGTCAAGCAGATGGCGGACAAGCCGCTGATTCTGGCGCTGGCCAACCCGACGCCGGAAATCCTGCCTGAACTGGCCCTCGAAGTCCGCCCGGACGCGGTGCTGTGCACGGGCCGCACCGACTATCCGAACCAGGTGAACAACGTGCTGGTGTTTCCGTTCCTGTTCCGCGGCGCACTGGATGCCGGCGCGACCACGGTGACGCGGGAAATGGAAATCGCGGCGGTCAACGCGATCGCCGAACTGGCGCGCCAGGAGCAGAGCGACATCGTCGCGACGGCGTACGGCATCGAAGATCTGTCGTTCGGGCCGGAATATCTGATTCCGAAGCCGTTCGACCCGCGTCTGATCGTCAAGGTCGCGCCAGCGGTGGCAAAGGCCGCGATGGAGTCGGGCGTCGCCGAACGTCCGATCGAAGACATGGAAGCGTACGAACAGCATCTGCAGCAGTTCGTGTATCACAGCGGCACGACCATGAAGCCGATTTTCCAGGTGGCGCGTGGCGTCGAGCCGGAGAAGAAGCGCATTGTGTTCGCGGAAGGCGAAGAAGAGCGCGTGTTGCGTGCCATGCAGATCATCGTCGACGAAAAGCTGGCCAAGCCGATCCTGATCGGCCGCCCGGCGGTGATCGAGCAGCGTATTGCACGCTACGGCCTGCGTCTGGTCGCGGGTCAGGACTACACGGTCGTGAATACCGACCACGACGAGCGTTACCGCGATTTCTGGCAGGAATACCACAAGATGATGTCCCGCAAGGGCATCAGCCCGCAGATGGCGAAGCTCGAGATGCGCCGCCGCACCACGCTGATCGGCGCGATGCTGGTGCAAAAGGGCGAGGCGGACGGCATGATCTGCGGCACGGTGTCCACCACGCACCGCCATCTGCACTTTATCGATCAGGTGATCGGCAAGAAGGCCGGCGCGAAGGTCTACGCCGCGATGAACGCGCTGGTGCTGCCGAACCGGCAGATTTTCCTGGTCGATACGCACGTGAACGTCGATCCGACCCCGGAAGAGCTGGCCGAAATCACGATCATGGCGGCCGAAGAAGTGCGCCGTTTCGGTATCGAGCCGAAGATCGCCCTGCTGTCGCATTCGAACTTCGGCACCAGCAACGCGCCGAGCGCCCAGAAGATGCGCGACACGCTGGCGATCCTGCGCGAGCGTGCGCCCGGCCTGCAAGTCGACGGTGAAATGCACGGCGACATTGCGCTCGACGCGAATCTGCGCCGCGAGGCCATGCCCGACTCGACGCTGGAAGGCGACGCCAACCTGCTGGTGCTGCCGAACATCGACGCGGCCAACATCTCGTACAACCTGCTGAAGACCGCCGCGGGCAACAACATCGCGATCGGTCCGATGCTGTTGGGTGCGGCCAAGCCGGTGCACGTGCTGACGACTTCGGCGACGGTGCGCCGGATCGTCAACATGACGGCGCTGCTGGTGGCGGATGTGATCGCGGCCCGCTAAGCCGTGATCTGGACCAATACGCGGTGCCGATAAACTTGGGCACTGCGAAAAAAAAGGCGTGCCCGCAACGGGCACGCCTCAGGGTGAGCAGGGGACGCCACCCTAAACGGCAAACCAAAGAGATTCGGTCACACGGACTGGATAAAAGGGCCTAAAGAGCCTCTTCCGAAAATCAAAAAGGGTTATAAGCCTGCGCGACAGGATCGAAAGCGCTCACAGCCATGCGGCGTGGTCCGCGGCCCTTCAGGTAACTGTTCCGCTCGCCTTTATCGCTCCGTTGAGCTAAGTTTAGCTTTGCTAGGCTAAACATTCTGTCAAAAGTGGTCAAAGCCCGTCCCGTGGCTGTTTGACGCGTGATCGGACGGTTTTGCGCGCCTGGCGAACGTTGATTCCAAAGGCCATTAGCGATACCCTTACGACTTTCATGGTCGTCAAACTCGTGATCTAACAGCGGGGAACCCTGAGACATGGCACGCAAGTGGCTGGGCATCAAAGGCGTGCTGATCGGTGCTGCTACGCTGTGCGCTTTATCCGGCTCCGTGCCTGGCGCGTTCGCGCGCGACTCCACGGCACCCGCCGATTCGAACGCACAAGTGCAGGGCACTGTCGCGTTGGCGCAGTTGCCACGCGAAGCGGTCAATACATTGAACTTGATTGCCGCTGGCGGGCCTTACCCGTATGAGAAGGACGGCATCGTATTCGGCAATCACGAACGGTTGCTGCCGCCGCACCGGCGCGGCTACTACCACGAATACACCGTTCCCACGCCTCGCTCACGTAATCGCGGGGCGCGTCGCATTGTCTGCGGAGGTCCGCTACAGCGAACCGACAATTGTTACTACTCCGACGACCACTACACCAGTTTTAATCGTATTGTTGAATGACATCGGGATGAACGGCATGAGCGACAGCGTCTACGCGCACGACTCCGGAGTCGCGACGGATCTTTTCGCGGCCGGCGACGGCAATTTGTTCCAGCGCGTCATGCAGATGCGCGCCGGCGATCAGGGCCGCGATAACCAGGGCGAAGCTGGCACTGTGGTTTCATCGAACGAGGAGCCCATGAGTCTTTTCAAGACCGTACGACCGAACATCGTACAGTCGATCCGCGCGTTCCGCGTGCAGGATCTCGCTGACGAGGCCAACCAGCTCGGACAGCATTTTCTGTATGCGTACTGTGCAAATGCGCAGTCCAAGCAGGAAGTGCTCGAAACCATCGCGACGTCGTTTCTGTTTCCGAAACATTTCGGCAAGAATTACGACGCGCTGTACGATTGCCTGACCGATCTGGTCCACAAGGCGGGGACGCAACCCGGCTTCGTGATCGTGCTCGAGCACTTGCCGGTCGCCCAGAAGTTCGACAAGGAAGGGCGCGAGACGCTGCTGGATGTGTTCCGTGAGGCAACCGAGTTCTGGGCAGAGCGCAAAGTGGCGTTCCGCGTGTTTTATTCGTTTGCCTGAATTTCGCCTGCTTCTTCAGCTAACAAAAAGGCCCGCCAGTGAGCGGGCCTTTTTGTTTTGGTGCGTGGGGGAGGGCGATCCGCCTTCTCGCGCCGATTACCGGATCAGGCCACGGCGGCGCGTGAGCGGAATTACCAGGCGCCCCAGCCCGCGGCCAATGCCGAGAGAACGGCAATGCCGGCAGTTTCGGTGCGCAGCACGCGAGGTCCCAGACCGACAGCGGTGAAGCCGTGAGCGGTCGCGGCCGCTTCCTCGGTCGCGGAAAAGCCGCCTTCCGGGCCCACCAGCACGATTACGCGCCCCTGTGGCGGATTGGCCGGCAAGGCCGAAAAGCTGATGCTGGCGCGCGGCGACAGCAGGATGCGCAGTTCGCCCTCTTCCGGCGTGCGGGGCATCGAACTGAGCCAGGTGGCGATCTCGCGCACCGGCATCACCTCCGGCAGGCGATTGCGCCCGCACTGTTCACATGACGCCTTCACAATGCCTTGCCAGTGAGCGTGCCGGCGCTGTGCCCGCTCGCCGGTGAGGCGCACGACGCTGCGCGTGGTGGTCAGCGGCACGAAGCTGGACGCGCCGAGTTCGACGGCCTTTTCGATCAGCCAGTCCATCTTGTCGCCACCGGCAATCCCTTGCGCGAGTGTTAGCCGATAGGGCGCCTCGACTTCGATATCGCGGAATTCGCGAATTTTTACCTTGGCCGAGCGGCGTTCGACCTCGACGAGTTCGGCGCTGTATTCGCCGCCTTCGCCGTTGAACAGAACGACTGAATCACCGGGCTGCAAGCGCAGCACGAGCACGTGCCGAACGACGTCATTTGGAAGCGGCATGATGTCGTCTGGCTGAAGAGGCGTACTGACGAAGAAGCGGGGCATCAGAAAAATACTCATTGTTTCACGAAAGGTGGCGAGCGAGCGCCCAGCGGTAGCCGTCCAGATCTTCGACCTGGGCGAACCGGTCGCCCCAGAATTGATCCTGTGGCTCGCTCAGCGATTTTGCGCCGGCGGCAAGCGCCCGCGCGTAAACCGCGTCGACATCGTCGACATAGACATAGAACGATTGCGGTGCGATGGCGCCCGCGCTCTTGGGTGTTTTCGCAGCCGAGCCGAACGCGCCTTCCGGTGCGAACATCACAATCAACTGGCCTTGATACGTCATTTCGACATGCATGACGACACCGTCGTCCTGGACGCTGTCACGAACTTCGAAGCCGAACGCCGCTGCGAAGAACTCGGACGCGGCACGTGCGTCGCGCACCGTCAGATAGGGGGTCAACCAGGGCACACCGGCGGGGCGGGGGGCGGTCATGGAATTCTCCGGATCGATGGGGTTAGCGGGGTACGTGCTACGGAGCCAGGCGGACGGCCGCATATCGATATGGATAGCGCAGTCCGACGAAAACGTGCATTTTGCCCACGCGTTAGCGAGATGGCTTTAAGAATTGACTTAGTTTATCGCGCACTGACTGGGATGCCGAGAACAGTCCGGCGTGCATGGCCGCGCCATAGTGCTTCAAGGCGTCGATTTGCCGCGCGGCGAGGCGCTCCGTGAGCGTGTCGACGGCGAGCGCGGCGGGGTCGAGCGTGTCGCTCGCGGTCGCCATCATCCAAAGCGAGCCGTAGAGCGGAATGAACGTGTTCATTGCACGCACGACGGCGAACGTTGCGAGCAGATCGTCGAGCAGGGCGGCGACGCGTTCGGCGTGGAAATACGGGGAGCCGAGATGGACCGAGAGTGCGGCATCCGGGCTCATCACCCGCTTGAGTTGCCGGTAGAACGCTTGCGTGTACAGGCCGGCGGCGGGTGAATCCGGTGGCGTCAGGTCGAATACGACCACGTCGAACCGCACAGGCACCGCGGCTTGAGCGGCTGCCGCGACGTATTGCGCGGCGTCGCCGATCACCAGTTCGACACGCGGGTCGTCGAAAGCGCCGCCGTGCACCTCGGGCAAATGTTCGCGCGTCAGGCGTACGACTTGCGCGTCGAGCTCCGCCGCCACGATCCGTTCAATGCTCGCGTGCCTGAGCAACTGCCGCGCGGCACCGCCATCGCCGCCGCCGAGCACCAGCGCCGTTCTGGGCGCAGGGTGGGCGAGCGTTGCCGGGTGCACCATGCATTCGTGATAGATGAACTCGTCGCCGGTGGAGGTCATCGGGCGGCCGTCGAGCGTGAAAAGCCGGCCGAGCTGAGGCGTGTCCCAGACCTCGATACGCTGGTAAGGGGAATCGACGCGGGCAACGAGCGTCGCGTGCGGAAATCCGTAGACGGCGTCGGGACTTGGGTGGAACAACAGCGGAGCGCTCACGGATGGCGGGCTCCGTCCGGAGCTCGAGGGGTTCAGGTTGCCCAATTGTAAAGGGCGAAGCGCGGCGCGGGTTCGGCAGATGCCTCGGGCGACATGGCCAGGCGGCGTTCGGGGAGGGGGCGGGGCGGCATTCTGTTAGAATGTCACGCTTTCAGCCTTGTCCGTTTGCTCTGCTCGTTTCGCGTCTCCCGGCGCCGCACCGCGCGCCGAAGCGAACTGTCAGCCGAGCTCCCGGGCCTCCAGCACGCCCCGCTTTCTGACTTTGTCTCCGGACTCGACATGACGACCCCGTCTTCCGCACCCACCTCATTGATGGCCAACGCGATCCGCGCATTGGCTATGGACGCCGTTCAACAAGCGAATTCCGGCCACCCCGGCATGCCGATGGGCATGGCCGAAATCGGCATGGCTTTGTGGTCGCGTCATCTGCGCCACAACCCGAAGAACCCGCAATGGGCTGACCGCGACCGTTTCGTGCTGTCGAACGGCCACGGCTCGATGCTGCTGTACTCGCTGCTGCATCTGACTGGCTACGATCTGCCGATCGAAGAGCTGAAGAACTTCCGCCAGATGCATTCGAAGACGCCGGGCCACCCGGAATACGGCATCACGCCGGGCGTCGAAACGACCACCGGCCCGCTCGGCCAGGGTCTGGCGAATGCGGTCGGCATGGCGCTCGCCGAGTCGCTGCTTGCTACCGAATTCAACAAGCCTGACGCGAAGATCGTCGACCACCACACGTACGTGTTCGTCGGCGACGGCTGCCTGATGGAAGGCATCTCGCACGAAGCCTGCTCGCTGGCGGGCGTGCTGAAGCTGAACAAGCTGATCGCGTTCTACGACGACAACGGCATCTCGATCGACGGCGAAGTGGTGCACTGGTTCCACGACGACACGCCGAAGCGTTTCGAAGCCTACGGCTGGAATGTGATTCCGGGTGTGCACGGCCACGACGTCGAAGCCGTGGACGCGGCGATCAAGCAAGCCAAGCAATCGGACAAGCCCACGCTGATCTGCTGCAAGACCGTGATCGGTGAAGGCGCTCCGACCAAGGCCGGCAGCCACGATTCGCACGGCGCGCCGCTCGGCGACAAGGAAATCGCGGCCACCCGCGAAGCCATCGGCTGGAAGTGGGAGCCGTTCGTGATTCCGCAGGAAGTCTATGCGGCGTGGGACGCGAAGGAAGCCGGCGCACGTATCGAATCCGATTGGGACAATGCGTTTGCCGCCTACGCGGCGAAGTACCCGCAAGAGGCGGCCGAATTCAAGCGCCGCGACGCCAAGCAACTGCCGGCCGACTGGAAAGAGAAGGCCCAGGCGATCATCGCCGGCGCGAACGAACGCGCGGAAACGGTGGCTACGCGCAAGGCATCGCAACAGGCGATTGAAGGTCTGTCGGCCGTGCTGCCGGAACTGCTCGGCGGCTCCGCCGACCTGACCGGCTCGAACCTGACCAACTGGAAGGCCTCCAAACCGGTGCGCGTGAATGCGGAAGGCCGCGCGGCCGGCAACTACGTGAACTATGGCGTGCGTGAGTTCGGCATGAGCGCCGCGATCAACGGCGTCGCGCTGCACGGCGGCTTCAAGGCCTTCGGCGGCACGTTCCTGACGTTCTCGGACTACAGCCGCAACGCGTTGCGTGTCGCCGCGCTGATGAAAGCGCCGTCGATCTTCGTGTTCACGCACGACTCGATCGGTCTGGGCGAAGACGGCCCGACCCACCAGTCGATCGAACACGTGGCGAGCCTGCGTCTGATCCCGCATCTGCATGTGTGGCGCCCGGCGGATACGGTCGAAACGGCGGTGTCGTGGACTCACGCCGTCGAGCATCATGGCCCGTCGTGCCTGATCTTCAGCCGCCAGAACCTGCCGTTCACGGAGCGCACCGACGCGCAGATCGCCAACATCGCGAAGGGCGGTTATGTGCTGCGCGACTGGAACGACGAGATCGTCGCACGCAAGATCATCCTGATCGCCACCGGTTCGGAAGTCGAACTGGCGCTCAAGGCAGTCGAGCCGCTCGCGCGCGAAGGCATCGCCGCACGTGTCGTGTCCATGCCGTCGACCACGGTGTTCGACAAGCAGGACGCCGAATACCGCGAACGCGTGCTGCCGCATGGAGTGCGTCGCGTCGCGATCGAAGCGGGCGTGACGGATTTCTGGCGCAAGTACGTGGGTCTGGAAGGCGGCGTGGTCGGCATCGACACGTTCGGCGAATCGGCCCCGGCTGGTGTGCTGTTCAAGCATTTCGGCTTCACCGTCGAGCACGTGGTAGAGACGGCCAAAGCCGCACTCGGCTGATCCAGGGCAAGACGTTGCCGCCAGCGTGCGAACGCGCGGCAACGTTGCCGGTCAGACGAACCTGGAAGAATTTTTTTAGTCATCAGGAGATAGACCATGACGATTCGCGTCGCAATCAACGGCTACGGCCGGATCGGCCGCAACACGCTGCGCGCCTTCTATGAAAACGGCAAGAAGCACGATATCGAGATCGTCGCCATCAACGATCTCGGCGATGCCAAGACCAACGCCCACCTGACGCAATACGACACGGCGCACGGCAAGTTCCCGGGCGAAGTGTCGGTGGACGGCGACTACCTGGTCGTGAACGGCGACAAGATCCGCGTGCTGGCCAACCGCAATCCGGCTGAACTGCCGTGGGGCGAGCTGAACGTCGACGTCGTGATGGAATGCACGGGCTTTTTCACCACCAAGGAAAAGGCTAGCGCGCACATCAAGGGCGGCGCAAAGAAGGTCATCATCTCGGCGCCGGGCGGCAAGGACGTCGACGCAACGATCGTCTACGGCGTGAACCACAACGTGCTGAAGGCATCGGACACGGTCATTTCGAACGCATCGTGCACGACGAACTGCCTCGCGCCGCTCGTCAAGCCGCTGAACGACAAGATCGGTCTGGTGAACGGTTTGATGACCACGATCCACGCGTACACGAACGACCAGGTCCTGACGGACGTGTACCACGAAGACCTGCGCCGCGCGCGCTCGGCCACGCACAGCCAGATCCCGACCAAGACCGGCGCTGCGTCGGCAGTCGGCCTGGTGCTGCCGGAACTGAACGGCAAGCTGGACGGCTACGCGATTCGTGTCCCGACGATCAACGTCTCGGTGGTCGACCTGTCGTTTATCGCCGCGCGCGACACGACGGTGGAAGAAGTCAACGCGATCATGAAGGAAGCATCGGAAGGCGCGCTGAAGGGCATCCTCGGCTACAACGACGCACCGCTGGTTTCGGTCGACTTCAACCACAACCCGGCTTCGTCGACGTTCGACGCAACGCTGACCAAGGTGTCGGGCCGTCTGGTGAAGGTGTCGAGCTGGTACGACAACGAGTGGGGCTTCTCGAACCGCATGCTGGACACGGCTGTGGCACTCGCCAACGCGAAGTAAGCTCAGTCTCGCTTCGTTATAGTC
>DASVNP010000263.1:0-32106 GCA_036383775.1 Paraburkholderia sp.
CGCAACCGTCGACGCCGCGCGCGCGAACGCGGAGAAGTCCGGCGCGCCGCTCTATCCGGCGCTGACGCTGAACGGCACATTCGAGCGCGGCCACAGCCCGTCGAGCGGCTCGGGATCCGCGAAGCAAAGCCTGTTCGCGCAGGCATCCTACGAAATCGACTTCTGGGGAATGAATGCCGCGAATGCACGGATGGCGGTGCTGCTCGCCCGCGCGTCCGAATACGATCGAGACGTCGTCGCGCTGACGCTGACCGCATCCGTGGCCGATACGTATTTTCAGGTGCTGTCGCTGCGCAGGCGGCTCGCACTTGCGAACACGGTGGCGGACGACGCGGGCCGGCTGCTGCAACTCGTGCTCGCGCAGCAGGCGGCCGGTGTCGCAACCGAGCTGCAGGTGCAGCAGCAGCGCAATGCGCTCGCGACGTTCCAGGCCGCCGTGCTGACGCTCGAGCAGCAGCTCGACCAGAACCTGCATCTGCTCGCAATGCTTGTCGGCACGGTGTCGGCCCAGCTCGGCGTGCCCGATACTACGCTCGACGCGATCGCGATTCCGGACGTGCGACCGGACCTGCCTTCCGCCGTGCTCGAAGCGCGTCCGGACATTCGCGCGCAGGAGGCGCGGCTGCAGGCGGCGAACGAGAGCGTCGGCGCGGCGCGCGCCGCGTTCTTTCCGAATCTGGCCCTGACCGCGCAAGGCGGGACCAGCAGCCGCTCGCTGCTGCGGTTCCTGACGGATCCGGTCGGCGCGGTCGGCGCATCGCTCGTCGCGCCGCTGTTTGAGGGCGGCGCGCTGAGCGGGCAACTGCATATGAGCCATGCGACCTTCGACAGGAACGCCGCCGACTACCGGCAGGCCGTCGTCGTGGCGTTTCAGGATGTCGAGGATGCGCTGTCGGCCGCATACCAGCAGGGCCGTGCGGAAGCGGTCGATACCCAGGCCGCCGACGCTGCGGGCAAGGCCGCGACGCTCGCGCGGGCCGCATACGTGGCCGGCACCGTCGATTTCCTGACCGTGCTCGATGCCGAACGCACCCGCTATCAGGCCGAGGATACGAGCGAGCAGGCGCGGCTCGCACGTTTGCAGGCGTCGGTCGGAATTTTCCGTGCGTTCGGCGGCGGCGTGATGGCGGGCGCGGCCGACGGCGGCCGGCGCGGCGATCAAGCGCAACGAATGGCCGATGCGACGGGGGCCGGGTTGCGCACGCAGCGCAGGGAGTCTTTCGCACCATGAGTCAGGCGATCGAAGAAGTGAGTGTCGAACGCATCAGCCGCCGGCGCTGGCGCGTCGTGTTCGGGCTCGCGAGCGTGGCCGCGATCGCGCTTGGCTGGGGGCTGCGGTTCGTGCCGCGCCACGCACCGCCGACGTTGCCGGCGCCGGTGCCGATCAGTGCGGGCCATGCGATCGTGACCGACTTCCCGGTCTATGTGGCGGCGCTCGGCACGGTGACGCCGCTCAACGTGACGGACGTCAAGGTGCGCGTCGACGGTTCGCTGCAGCGGATCGCATTCACTGAAGGTGAGGACGTGAAGTCGGGACAAGTGCTCGCGGAGCTGGACCGCGGCGTGCTCAGCGCGCAGCTCGATCAGGCGCGGGCGACGCTGAGCAAGGACCGCGCGAGCCTCGAGAACGCGCGGCTCGATTTCGAGCGCTACCGGAAGCTCGGTCCGATCGGGGCGGCGACCGCGCAGAGCATCGATACGGCGAAGGCCCGGGTCGACGAGCTGCAGGCGACGGTCGCGGCTGACGACGCACAGGTGCGCAACGGTCGGCTGCAAGTCGGATTCACGACGCTCGTTGCGCCGTTCGATGGCCGCGTCGGCGCCAAGGAAGCCGACGTCGGCGCGATCCTCCACCCGGGCGATGCCAGGGGAATCGTCACCGTCACGCAGATGGAGCCGATTGACGTGCAATTCTCGGTGCCGCAAGACGTGCTGCCGGCGCTGCTTGCGTCGCGGCAGGCGGGGGCGCTGCCGGTCGAGGTTTTCGCGCACGGCGGCGGTGTGCCGCTGTCGCGCGGCACGCTGGCGTTTGTCGACAGCCACGTCGATGCCGCGACCGGCGAGGTGATGGTGAAAGCGTCGTTTCGCAACGCGGACCGCCGGCTCTGGCCGGGCCAGTTCGTCGATGCGCGGCTGCGCCTGCGCACCGATGTCGAGCGCGTCGCGGTGCCGAGCCGCGCGATCGTCCATACTCAGGACGGCTCGCAGATCTACGTCGTGGATGCGCACGGCAACGCCGGATTGCGGCCCGTCGAGACGGGCGCGAGCGCGGACGGCATGACCGAGGTGAAGCGAGGCGTCGCGCGGGGCGACGTCGTCGTCTTCGACGGCCAGAGCCGGCTGAATCCGGGCGGACCCGTCGCGCCGACGACCGTCGGCGCGAAGGCGGCCGCGCGCGCCGGCGCGGCGGCCGACACGGACATGCCGTCATGAAGCTGCTCGCGCTACTGATCCAGCGTCGCGTGGCGACGTCGTTCCTCGCGCTCGCTGTCCTGCTAGTCGGCGCGGCCGCCTACGTGAGCCTGCCGGTCGGGCCGCTGCCCCAGGTCGATTTCCCGACCATCCAGATCCAGGCGACGCTGCCCGGTGCGAGCGCGCAGACGATGGCGACCTCTGTCGCGACGCCGCTCGAGCGTCAGTTGTCCAACATTTCCGGCGTCGCGCAAATGACGTCGGCGAGCTCGGCGGGCACGACGAGCATCGTGATGCAGTTCGATCTTGCGCGCGACATCAGTGGCGCGGCGCAGGACGTGCAGACGGCGATCAATGCGGCCGCGGGGATGCTGCCGAAGAACATGCCGAACCCGCCGACTTACGAGAAGGTGAACCCGGCCGACTTCACAGTGCTGTCGATTGCACTGACGTCGCCCACGCTGACGCTGACCCAGCTTGACGGCTATGCGGAGAATTTTCTCGCGCAGCAGATCTCGCAGATGCCCGGTGTCGGCCTCGTCGATTTCCACGGGCAGCAGCGCGCGTCGGTGCGAATCCGGCTCGATCCTGACAAGCTCGCCGCGCGCGGCCTCACGCTCGAGGACGTGCGCTCGATTGTCGGCGTCCAGACGGTCAATACGCCGAAGGGCGCGCTGAACGGTCCCGACCGGTCGATCGTGCTCAACGCAACCGATCAGCTCGTCGCGCCCGGCCAGTACGGCGACATGATCGTCGCGTACCGCAATGGCGCGGCGATCCGCGTGCGCGATCTCGGCGAGGTCGGCGGCGGGCCTGAGGATCAGTGGCAGGCGGCGTGGCTGCAGGGCGAGCGCGCGATCATCATCGACGTGCACAAGCAGCCCGGCTTCAACGTCGTGCAGACGATCCGCAACATCAAGGCGCGCCTGCCTGCGCTCGAAGCGAATTTGCCGGCGGCGGCGCACGTGCGTGTCGTCGGCGACCGCACTCAGACGATCGACGCGTCGGTGCGCGACGTCGAATTCACGCTGCTGCTGACGGTGGCGCTCGTCGTGATGGTGATCTTCGTGTTCCTGCGCAACGTCTGGGCGACGATCATTCCGAGCCTCACGATTCCACTGTCGATCGTCGGCACGTTCGGCGTGATGTATCTGCTCGGCTATAGCCTCGACAACCTCTCGCTGATGGGGCTCACGATCGCGGTCGGCTTCGTCGTCGACGATGCGATCGTGGTCATCGAGAACGTGATGCGGCACATCGAGAAAGGCGAGGCACCGATGCGCGCGGCACTCTCCGGCGTGATGGAGGTGCGCTTCACGATCGTGTCGATGACGGTGTCGCTCGTCGCGGTGTTCATTCCTATCCTGATGATGAGCGGCATCGTCGGCCGGCTGTTCCGGGAGTTCGCGGTGACCGTGAGCGTCGCGATCATCGTCTCCGCGTTCGTGTCGCTGCTGGTCACGCCGATGCTGTGCGGCTGGTTGATTCGCGATGCCGGCATTAAGCACAATAGGCACGATGGCCACGACGGGCGTCGCCCAGGCCGGCTCGAACAGTGGCTCGAGGGCGGGTTCCGCCGCGTCGAGGCACGCTATGCGCGCGCTCTCGACTGGGTCCTCGCGCGGCAGCGGCTGATGCTGGCGGCGATGGTCGCGACGGTTGTGGCGACCGGCGCGCTGTTCGTCTGGATTCCGAAGGGATTTTTCCCGCAGGCGGATTCGGGGCTGATCATCGGCGTCGCGCAGGCGGCGCCCGACATTTCGCCGGCCGCGATGGCGACGAAGATGCAGCAGCTCGGCCGGATCGTCATGGCGGACCCGGCGGTCGGCAACGTCTACTACTGGATCGGCCCGAACCCGACGATCAGCCAGGGGCGCTTCATGATCAACCTGAAGCCATTCGAGCGGCGCCGGGACGGTGCGGCCGAGGTGCTCGCGAGGCTGAAGCGCGGCACGGCGCGCGTGCCGGGCATCGTGCTGTCGATGCAATTGCGCCAGGACATTCAGGTCGGCGGGCGGATCAGCGCCGCGCAATACCAGTACACGCTGCAGGATGCGAGCGTCGGCGAGCTCGCGCAATGGGCGAACACGCTAACGAAGCGCTTTGCGGCGTTGCCCGAGATCGTCGACGTGTCGTCGGACCTGCAGGCGAGCGCGACGAGCGCGACGCTCGTCATCGATCGCGATACGGCGTCGCGCTTCGGCATTACCGCTCAGGCGATCGACGACACGCTATACGACGCGTTCGGCCAGCGGCAGATCGCGACGATGTTCACCCAGCTCAATCAATACCACGTGGTCGAGGAGGTCGGCCCGTCGTTTCAGGTGACGACCGCCGCGCTGTCGCGTCTTTACGTGCGCTCACCGGCGACCCAGGGGCTCGTGCCGTTGAATCTGCTCGTGCATGTCGAGAACGACGTATCGCCGATCACCGTCAATCATCAGGGACTGTTTCCGTCCGTGACGATCACGTTCAATCTCGCGCCGGGGCAGTCGCTCGGCAACGCGATCGACGCGATCCGGCGCGCGGAGACGGCGGCGGGCAAGCCCGACACGCTGACCGGCACGTTTCAGGGGACCGCGCAGGCCTTTCAGGTGTCGCTCGCGAGCGAGCCGTGGCTGATCGCGGCCGCGCTCGTCGTCGTGTATCTCGTGCTTGGGATGTTGTACGAGAGCCCGATCCATCCGCTCACGATCATTTCGACGCTGCCGTCGGCGGGGCTCGGCGCGTTGCTGGCGCTGACGATCTGCGGGCAGGACATGTCGGTGATGGGCCTGATCGGCATCATTCTGCTGATCGGCATTGTGAAGAAGAACGCGATCATGATGATCGACTTCGCGCTCGTCGCGGAGCGCGAGCGGCGCGTGCCGCCGTTCGACGCGATCCGGCAGGCGTGCCTGCTGCGCTTGCGGCCAATCCTGATGACGACGCTCGCGGCGTTGTTCGGCGCGCTGCCGCTCGCGCTCGGTCACGGGGCGGGCGCGGAGCTGCGCGTGCCGCTCGGCATCGCGATCGTCGGCGGGCTGATCGTTTCCCAGATCCTGACGCTATTCACGACGCCCGTCGTTTACCTGTGGTTCCATCGGCTGACGGCGCGCAGGCGGGGCGTGACGAGCGGGAATTTCTCGTCGGCCGTCGCGGGATCTACATCAGCACAATATCGTACTGCTCCTGACTCAGATTCGACTCCACCTGCAACGACACCGGCTTGCCGATGAAATCGATCAGCATCGCCAGATGCTGCGACTCTTCCTCAAGAAACAGATCGATCACCTGCTGCGACGCCACCACGCGAAACTCGCGCGGATTGAATTGCCGCGACTCGCGCAGAATCTCGCGCAGCACGTCGTAGCACACGGTGCGCGCCGTCTTGACTTGCCCCTTGCCCTGGCAAACCGGGCAGGGCTCGCACAGCACATGCGCGAGCGATTCGCGCGTGCGCTTGCGCGTCATTTCCACGAGGCCCAACTGCGAGAAACCATTCACGGTCACGCGCGTGCGGTCGCGCGACAACGCCTTTTTCAGCTCGCCCAGCACCTGATCGCGATGCTCGGCGTTTTCCATATCGATGAAGTCGATGATGATCACGCCGCCCAGATTGCGCAGGCGCAATTGCCGGGCAATGGTGTGCGCGGCTTCGAGATTGGTCTTGAAGATCGTATCGTCGAAGTTGCGCGCGCCGACATAGCCGCCGGTGTTCACGTCGATGGTGGTCATCGCTTCAGTCTGGTCGATTACCAGATATCCGCCCGACTTCAAATCCACCCGGCGCGACAACGCACGCTGAATTTCCGTCTCGATGTTATACAGATCGTAGAGCGGCCGCTCGCCCGTGTAGTGGTGCAGCTTCGACGACACCGCCGGCGTGAACTCGGCGGCGAAGTCGGCCAGCATCTGATACGTCTCGCGCGAATCGACCTGGATGCGGGACGTTTCGTCGTTGACGAAATCGCGCAGCACGCGTTGCGCGAGATTCAGATCCTGGTACAGCAGGCTCGTGGGCGGCATGCGCTGTGCTTGCGACAGAATCGTGGCCCACGTCTTGCGTAAATAGGCAACGTCGCCGGCCAGTTCTTCGCTGGTCGCGTCTTCGGCAATGGTGCGGACAATGTAGCCGCCTTTTTCGTCGGCGGGCAGCACGGCGGTTAGCCGCGCGCGCACGGCTTCACGCTCGGCCTCGCTCTCGATCTTCTGCGAGATGCCGATGTGCGGCTCCTGCGGCAGATACACCAGCGTGCGCCCGGCGATGCTCACCTGCGTGGACAGGCGCGCGCCCTTGGTGCCGATCGGATCCTTCACGACCTGCACCATGAGCGTCTGTCCCTCGAAGACGATCTTTTCGATGGGCTGATGCGGTGCCTGATGCTGCGGCTCGCCGGCAATGCGCGGGTGCCAGATGTCGGCGACGTGCAGGAACGCGGCGCGTTCGAGACCGATATCGATAAAAGCGGATTGCATGCCCGGCAACACGCGCACGACCTTGCCGAGATAGACGTTGCCGACTCGGCCCCGCGACAGTGTTCGTTCGACGTGAAGTTCCTGGACTGCGCCTTGCTGGACCAGCGCGACGCGCGTTTCCTGCGGCGTGACATTGATCAGGATTTCTTCATTCATGGTGTTGTTTTAGAAGTCGATGCGTGCTGCGCGCAGGAGTGCAGCAGATTCAAAAAGCGGCAAACCCATGATACCTGAATAGGACCCGTCGATATGCTCGATAAACTCCGCGGCGCGTCCCTGGACACCATACGCGCCCGCCTTGCCGAGCGGCTCGCCGCTCGCCGCATAGCGACGGATCGCGTCTGCGTGCAGCGCAGCAAAACGCACCTTCGAGACGGACAGCGCGGCCGGCAGCAAGCGGCCCTCGGCATCGACCACCGCCACGGCGGTCAGCACTTCGTGGTCCCGGCCGGCCAGCCGCGTGAGCATGGCGACCGCGTCGTCGGCGTCGACCGGCTTGCCGAGAATCGCGTCGTCGATCGTGACGGTTGTATCCGCAACCAGAATCGGCCGCGCGGCATGGCCGCCGGCCACGAGCCGCGCACGGGCGGCCTGCGCCTTGGCGACGCACACCCGCTGCACGTAGTCGTGCGCGAGCTCGCCGGGCAATTCGGCTTCGAGCGCTTCGGCGTCTTCATCGGGGCGCGGCAGCAGAAGTTCGAAGCGCACGCCGAGCTGTTGCAACAGCTCCTGGCGGCGTGGACTTTGCGAGGCGAGGTAGACGAACGGATGCAGTGAAGCGGCGGGCGTGGACATGAACAGGTCTCGATGAAGCGGATTGCGTGAGCGTTGCCGGAGCGCTGCATAAGCGCGCGACGCGCGGCCAACAAGACACCGCTAGAAACACGCGACCCGTCCGCCGCCTCGCTCGCTCACACGCGATGATAGGGGTGATTTTGCGTGATGGTCCACGCACGGTAAAGCTGTTCGGCAAGCAGCACGCGGACCATCGCGTGCGGCAGGGTCAGGCTGGAGACGCGCAGCAGCATATCGGCGCGCGCTTTCAGCTCGGGATCGAGCCCATCGGCGCCGCCGATCAGAAACGCCACGTCGCGGCCGTCCTGCTGCCAGCCGGGCAGGGCGCCGGCGAGCTGCATGGTGGTCCAGTCCTTGCCGCGTTCGTCGAGCGCCACGATGCGGGCGTTCTTCGGCAACGCGGCTTCGATCTTCACCCGCTCGGCCGCCATCACGCTCTCCGCCGGCCGTCCCGAGGAACGCTGCTCGGGCTTGATTTCGCGCAACTCGATGCGCAACTCGGGCGGCATGCGCTTCGCGTACTCGTCGAAGCCGGTGGCGATCCAGTCCGGCATCTTGTGGCCGACGGCGAGGATATGCAGTTTCATGACCGAGGCAAGCGCGGACGCAATCGTGGACTGTGACGGTGAGCCGGCGAAAGCCCGCTCACTTGCGACGCGTGGCCGTCTTGCGAGCGGGCTTCTTCACGGCCGGCGCTTCTTCGTCCTCATCCTCGTCGGGCTCGCTCGAACGAGCGCCGCCGAACGGATCGGGGGTGGACAGCTTGAGGCGCACCGGCTTGTCGCCCCAGATTTCCTCGAGGTTGTAGTACTGGCGCAGGGCCGGTTGCAGGATGTGGACGATGGCGTCGCCGCAATCCACCAGCACCCATTCGCCGATGTCCTCGCCCTCGGTGCTGACGATGTCGCCGCCGGCTTCCTTGACGCCTTCGCGCACGCTCGATGCGAGCGCCTTGGTTTGCCGGTTCGAGGTGCCGCTCGCGACGATCACGCGATCGAACAGCGCGGTCAGGTGGCTGGTGTTGAACACCTTGATGTCTTGCGCTTTGACGTCTTCGAGAGCGTCGACGATCACGCGTTGCAGTTTGCGAATATCCATGGGTTACCGGTGGTACAGATGATGTTGAAGAATATAGTCCCACACCGCGGTGGGGACATGGCTCGCCGCCTGGTCTTGCAGTTCGCCGCCCGCGAGGGCGAGCCGCCGGTTCACCTGCTCGCGCAGATGCGCGCGAATGTCGGTGGCCGAGACGTTGAACGCAAGCGTCGTATCGATCAGCAAGTGGCCGCAGGGCGTGGCTTGCAGAACGTCGGCGCGGGCACGGCGCGCGTCGATTTCTTGAGCGACCGCCGGCGGAATCGACCCGAGGTCGAAGCCGGGCCGGGTGGCCGCGCAGATGTGGGCGAACTCGAACAGGCGCCGCCAGTCGCGCCATGTGTCGAGATGCACCAGTTGATCCGCGCCGATCAGGAGCGCGATCGACGCGTCCTCACCTTCGCGTTCACGCCAGCGTTGCAGCGTGTCGATCGTGTAGGTTGGGCCGTCGTGATCGATTTCGTCCGTCGCGACCCGCACGCTCACGCCGTGCATCACCAGCTCGCCGGCGGCCGCGCGTGTCATCGCTAGGCGATGCACGGCCGGCGACACGTCCGCTTTCTGCCACGGCTGGCCGGCCGGCAACAACACGAGTTCGGTCAGATGCAGCACCTGGGCAAAACGCCGCGCGAGCGCGAGGTGGCCGTCGTGGATCGGATCGAACGTACCGCCGAGCAGTCCGATCCGGCGGGGCAGGGCGACAGGATGAGCGTTCGGCTTCAGGTGAAGATCCTTTGTCGTGACGATGCGGGGGCGGGGCGGGCGCGACCCGTCACAGCCACTCGCGCGGCACGAGAAAATCGCTGTAAAGACGCGCTTCCGGCGTGCCCGGCTCGGGCTGCCAGTTATAGCGCCAGTTCGCCACGGGCGGCATCGACATCAGGATCGACTCCGTGCGTCCGCCGCTCTGCAGCCCGAACAGTGTGCCACGGTCGAAGACCAGATTGAACTCGACGTAGCGCCCGCGCCGGTACGCCTGGAAATCGCGCTCGGCTTCGCCGTACGGAATGTTGCGGCGCTTTTCGATGATCGGCAGGTACGCTTTGAGGAACGCGTCGCCCACACTCTTCGCCATCGCGAACGATTGATCGAAGCCCGGCGCCGAGAAATCGTCGAAGAAAATCCCGCCGATACCGCGCGGCTCGTTGCGGTGCTTGAGGAAGAAATACTCGTCGCACCAGCGCTTGAAACTCGGGTAGAGGTCCGCGCCGTAAGGCTGCAGCGCGTCGCGGCAAGTGCGATGGAAATGCTGCGCGTCTTCCTCGTAGCCGTAGTAGGGCGTCAGATCCATGCCGCCGCCGAACCAGAACACCGGCTCTTCGCCGGCCTTGGTGGCGATCAGCAGGCGCACGTTCATATGCACGGTCGGACAGTGCGGATTGTGCGGGTGCAGCACGAGCGACACACCCATCGCCTCGAAACCGCGGCCGGCCAGTTGCGGGCGCGCCGCGCTCGCCGAGCCGGGCAAGGTGTCGCCCGCGACGTCCGAGAAACCTATGCCGGCGCGCTCGAAGAACTTGCCGCCTTCGAGAATCCGCGTGCAGCCGCCGCCGCGCAGCTTTTCGCCGGGCGTGCGCTGCCACGCGTCGGTGGCGAACGGCGTGCCGTCGAATTCGCCGAGCGTGTCCGCGATTTGCGTTTGCAGGCCTTGCAGCCAGCTGCGCACGGCCTGTGCGTCGTAGCTCGAATCGGTCATGAGTGCAGATGCTGAGGCGGCACGGGTGTCGTGCCGCGGGTTCTTCCTGAAGGGCGGCAGGCGGGTCCGCCGCGTGGCGCAGAGGGCGCGTAATGCGCCGCGAACTCGGACCGCAAGCGCCGCCGCAAAAGCCGCCACAAATGGTGCCACTCGCCCGCAGTGTAGCGCCGTTGGCGCCGCACGCGGGCGAGTGGAGCGGTGGCTTAATGCTTGCCGTCGGTTTTGACGTCGTGCTTGCGGTTCAGCGCACGGTAGCCGATGTCGCGGCGGTACTGCATGCCGTCGAACGAGATCTGATTGATCGTTTCATAGACGACCGACTGCGCGCTGCGCACGGAATCCGCCAGACCGACCACGCACAGCACGCGGCCACCCGAGGTGGTCAGCTTGCCGTCCGCGAGCGTCGTGCCGGCGTGGAACGTGACCGCATCCGCGGTTTCGGCGGGGATGTCGCTGATGCGGTCGCCCTTGCGCGGCGTGTCCGGATAGTTGTGCGCGGCGAGCACCACGCCGAGCGCGGTGCGGCGGTCCCATTCCAGTTCGACCGAATCGAGCGTGCCGGCAATGGCTTGCTCGACCACCTTCGAATAGTCGCCCTTCAGACGCGCCATGATTGGCTGCGTTTCGGGGTCGCCCATGCGGCAATTGAATTCGAGCGTTTTCGGATTGCCTTGCGCGTCGATCATCAGACCGGCGTACAGGTAGCCGGTGAAGCGGATGCCTTCCTTCTCCATGCCTCGCACCGTCGGCAGGATGATTTCGCGCATCACGCGGGCATGCAGTTGCGGCGTGACGATCGGCGCGGGCGAGTAAGCGCCCATGCCGCCGGTGTTCGGACCCTGATCGGCGTCGAGCAGACGCTTGTGATCCTGGCTCGAAGCGAGCGGCAGCACATGCTTGCCGTCGACCATCACGATGAAGCTGGCTTCTTCGCCGGCGAGGAATTCTTCGATCACGACACGCGCGCCGGCGTCGCCGAGCTTGTTGTCCGACAGCATCATGTCGACCGCTGCGTGCGCTTCTTCCAGCGTTTGCGCGACCACCACGCCCTTGCCGGCGGCGAGGCCGTCGGCCTTGATCACGATCGGCGCGCCCTTGGCGTCCAGATACGCGTGCGCGGCGGCGACGTCGGCGAAGGTTTCGTACTCGGCGGTCGGAATCGCGTGGCGCTTCATGAACGCCTTGGCGAAGTCTTTCGAGCTTTCGAGCTGGGCGGCTTCCTTGGTCGGTCCGAAAATCTTCAGGCCGCGCGAGCGGAACAGATTGACGATGCCGGCCGCGAGCGGACCTTCCGGCCCGACCAGCGTGAAGGCGATCTGCTCCTGTTCGACAAAATCGGCGAGCGCTGCCGGATCGGTAATGTCGATGTTGCGCAGACGCTCGTCCTGAGCGGTGCCCCCGTTGCCTGGCGCGACGTAGACGAGCTGAACCCGCGGCGATTGCGCGAGCTTCCATGCGAGCGCATGTTCGCGACCGCCGGAACCGACGACGAGTAACTTCATGTGAATCCCCGAGACTTAAAAACCATGAACGGCTGGCGCAAGGCGCTCAGCCGTGAAATAACTGCGCGGATCGCTCCGGGTCCGCAGCCAGGTGGCGGCGCGGGGCACGGTGCGAACCAGGGTCGACGCGGCGCGCAAGACACACGACGCCCGCTCAGCAGCAACGCGAGGGCCGGCCGGCAGCGTGGCGCGGTGCGGATGGGACCCGCGCGCCACGTGCTGCCGGGGCACGCTCATTCGTCGGCGATCGCGGCGTTTGTATAGACTTCCTGCACGTCGTCCAGATTTTCCAGCGCGTCGAGCAGCTTCTGCATTTTCACGGCGTCGTCGCCGGTGAACTCGACTTCCGTCTGAGGTTTCATCGTCACCTCGGCCAATTCGGCCTTGAAGCCCGCCGTTTCGAGCGCGGTCTTCACCTTCGGGAAATCGTTCGGCGGGCACAGCACCTCGATACTGCCGTCTTCATTCGTGACGACGTCGTCGGCGCCGGCTTCGAGCGCGGCTTCCATCAGCTTGTCTTCGGGTGTGCCCGGCGCGAACAGGAACTGGCCGACATGATCGAACATGAACGACACCGAGCCGTCCGTGCCCATGTTGCCGCCGTTCTTCGAAAACGCGTGACGCACTTCCGCCACCGTGCGCGTGCGGTTGTCGGTCATGGTGTCGACGATCACGGCCGCGCCGCCGATGCCGTAGCCTTCGTAGCGGATTTCTTCGTAGCTTGCGCCGTCCACGCCGCCCACGCCACGCTGGATCGCGCGGTTGACGTTATCTTTCGGCATGTTGGCGTCGTACGCCTTTTCGACGGCGAGCCGCAGGCGCGGGTTCGAGTCGATGTCGCCGCCGCCCATGCGCGCCGCGACCTGAATTTCCTTGATGAGCCGCGTCCAGATCTTGCCGCGCTTGGCGTCGGCCGCTGCCTTCTTATGCTTGATGTTGGCCCATTTCGAATGACCCGCCATACCTTTCTCCATCGCGCGCGCCAATGGGGCGCACGCATAGTGCAATTGTCGTTGCGATGCCGGGCGTTTGCGCGTGTGATTGCGAGCGCGCGCCACAATGTCTAACCGTCCGGTGCTCCGGTGCCCTGGTACTCAACCCGCTAACCCGTCAGGCTAGCCGGCCAGATGAGCCCACCGGATCGAACCGAGCCTGCTCACACCTGAACGAACCCGGCCGGGCCCCGCTAGCGGGACCGCCGGTCGGCAGCGCGGTTGGGGCAAGGCGGTGCGGCGGGACCATGCGGTGAAGCCGCACCGGCCAGCCGGGCCTTGCAAAAGGCGCGGTGCGCCAGGCGGTGGGCAGTTGAGCCGCTCTTGGAGCGGATTCGAATTTTATCACGCCGCGGGGGTGCGGCAGAGGGCGGAGTGGCCGGAAATCGTGCGAAAACCGCGCGGCGGTGCCACTAAAACGCCGCGGCGCGGGTTTCAGACTGCTTTCAGTTCTTCGTGCCGAACAGGCGGTCGCCGGCATCGCCGAGACCCGGAACGATGTACGCGTGCTCGTTCAGATGCGAATCGAGCGAGGCGACATACAGCTTGACGTCCGGATGGGCGTCCTGGAACACCTGCACGCCTTCGGGCGCCGCGACCAGCGCGAGGAACAGGATGTTCTCGCCGGCCACGTTGCGGCGCTTGAGCACGTCGACCGCGTGCACGGCGGAGTAGCCGGTCGCGACCATCGGATCGCACAGAATGAAGATGCGGTCTTCGAGGTCCGGCAGGCGCACCAGATATTCGACCGGGCGATGGTCCTCGGCGCGATACACGCCGATGTGGCCCACCCGCGCCGACGGCACCAGCTCCAGCAGGCCGTCCGACATGCCGATGCCGGCCCGCAGCACCGGCACGATGGCGAGCTTCTTGCCGGCGATCACCGGCGCGTCGATCTCGACGAGCGGGGTGGTCAGGCGGCGCGTGGTCATGGGCAGATTGCGGGTGATTTCGTAGCCCATCAGCAGCGTGATCTCACGCAGCAGTTCGCGGAACGTGCGAGTCGACGTGTCCCGGTCGCGCATATGCGACAGCTTGTGCTGGATCAGCGGGTGATCGAGGATGAATAGATTGGGGAAACGGCTGTCCTGAGTCATGGCGGGGGCGCACGCGGCGGCAAGAGGGATCGGTTCGGCGCGCCGCGCACCGGAAAACCGGCTGGCTGGCGGACGCGCCACGCCGCAAGTTTACCGAAAGAGTGCCGCCCGAAGATACCGGAGATTGCAACGGCCCGGCGCAGTCCGGCACCGATTCTTCTAGAATCGGGGAATCTTTGCCTTCAGAGCGCACCACTTCGCGAGGAGAACACACATGGACATGGGTATCGCCGGACGTACCGCGCTGGTTTGCGCGGCCAGCAAGGGCTTGGGGCGCGGCTGCGCGGAAGCGCTCGCCGCCGAAGGGGTCAACCTGACAATCGTCGCGCGCACCGCCGAGACGCTCGAGGCGACCGCGGCGGAGATCCGCCAGCAAAGCGGTGTGCAGGTGAAGACGGTGGCGTGCGACATCACCACGCCGGAAGGCCGCGCCGCGGCGCTCGCCGCCTGTCCGCAGCCGGACATCCTCGTCAACAACGCAGGCGGCCCGCCGCCGGGCGACTTCCGCAACTTCACGCATGAAGACTGGATTCGCGCGCTCGAGAGCAACATGCTTACGCCGATCGAGCTGATCCGCGCGACCATCGACTCGATGAGCGCGCGCGGCTATGGGCGCATCGTCAATATCACGAGTTCGGCGGTGAAGGCGCCGATCGACGTGCTGGGTTTGTCGAACGGCGCACGTTCGGGGCTGACGGGCTTTGTCGCGGGCCTCGCGCGCAAGGTTGCGCCCACCGGCGTGACCATCAACAATCTGCTGCCGGGCCTGTTCGACACCGACCGCATCGCGGTCACGTTCGAGGCGCAAGCCAGGTCGCAGAGCATTTCCGTCGACGAAGCGCGCAAGCAGCGCATGCAGTCCATCCCCGCCGGGCGCCTCGGCACCCGCGACGAATTCGGCCGCGCCTGTGCGTTCCTGTGCAGCGTGCATGCCGGCTTCATCACCGGGCAGAACTGGCTGATCGACGGCGGTGCTTATCCGGGAACGTTCTGAGCCGGCACGTTCTGAGCGGGCGCGTTCTTCTCAAGCAGCGTTTTTCTCATCGCCACAACAACGACAATCACAGCAACAACGGTTTCAGGAGTCTTACGTCATGACCACCCGCATTGCGCTGATCGCGCACGATCACAAGAAGGACGACATCGTCAAACTGGCCGGCGAATACGTCGACACGCTGCGGCGCTGCGACATCGTGGCGACCGGCACCACGGGCGGGCGCATCAGCGACACGCACGGCCTGAGCGTCGAGCGGATGCTGTCGGGCCCGCACGGCGGCGACCTGCAGATCGGCGCGCAACTCGCGGAAGGGCGCGTGGACATGGTGATTTTTCTGCGCGACCCGATGACGCCGCAACCGCACGAACCGGATATCAACGCGCTGGTGCGAGCATGCGACGTGCACAACATTCCCTGCGCGACCAACATTTCAACGGCGCGGATGATTCTCGACGTGCTGACCTTGCGTCTCGCCCAGCAAGTCTAAGCGAACGCCCACGGCACGTTCCAACGTTCTGACAATACCCAACACCAAGGAGACGTGATGACCAAAGCAATCCGATTCGATAAAGCCGGCGGCCCGGAGGTGATGAAATGGGTCGACGTCGAAGTCTGCGAGCCGGGCCCGGGTGAGATCCGCATCCGGCAGACGGCGGTCGGGCTGAACTATATCGACGTGTATTTCCGCACGGGCCTGTACCCGCTGCCGCTGCCCGGGGGGCTCGGCATGGAAGCGGCCGGCGAGGTGACGGCGCTCGGCGCGGGCGTGACGGGCCTGAAGGTGGGGGATCGCGTCGCCTACGTGGCGCGCCCGCCCGGCGCATATGCGCAGGAGCGCGTGCTGCAGGCGGCGCTCGTCGTCAAGGTGCCCGACGCGTTGAGCGACGAGCAGGCGGCCTCCGTCATGCTGCAAGGCCTGACCGCGCAATATCTTTTGCGCCGCACGTATCCCGTCAAGGCCGGCGACACGATCCTGATCCAGGCCGCGGCGGGCGGCGTCGGTCTGCTGGTGTGCCAGTGGGCGAAGGCGCTCGGCGCGACGGTGATCGGCACGGTCGGCTCGGATGAGAAGGCCGAGATCGCGAAGGCGCACGGCTGCGATCACCCGATCGTCTACACCCGCGAGAACTTCACCAAGCGCGTGCGCGAGATCACCAACGGCGCCGGCGTGCCCGTGGTGTACGACTCGATCGGTAAAGACACGTTTACGGGCTCGCTCGATTGCCTCGCGCCGCTCGGCCTGTTCGTGAGCTTCGGCAATGCGTCGGGCCCGTTGCCGCCGATCGATTCGTCGGAATTCGCCGGACGCGGCTCGCTCTTCTTTACGCGCCCCACGTTGTTCACCTATATCGGCAAACGCAGCGACTACGAGGCGATGTCGGCCGAACTGTTCGACGTGCTGGTGTCGGGCAAGGTGAAGACGAGCATTAATCAGCGTTATGCGCTGACGGATGTCGGGCAGGCGCACGCGGATCTCGAAGGGCGGCGCACGACCGGGTCGACGGTGCTGCTGCCGTAATTCACCGCGGCAGGCCGCAAACCCACGCCTGACGGCACAAGGCCGTTCCATCCGACGATGGAACGGCCTTTTCCGTTTACGCGATTTTTATATACGCCTCCCTATCTTTGACCAGGCCTTTACGCGGTTCGGCATACCGTTGCACCTATCCAAATTCCGTGTCGTGGAGAACAAAAATGGATGTGCTGTATGTCGGGGGGCTGGTGCTGTTTGCCGCGCTGACCTTCGGTTTGATTGCGGGCTGCGAGAAATTGATGCAGTTCCGTCGTGGGCAGGGAGCGCGGTCATGAACTGGATCCTCTGGTTGTCCGGCGCGGCCACCGCGCTGCTGTTTGTGTACCTGGTCTATGCGCTGCTGCGCGCGGAGGACATTGAATGAACTCGAACAATGTCCTTCAGGCGGGCCTGTTCATCGTCGTGCTGCTGGCAGGCGCGGTGCCGGTGTCCCGTTATCTCAGCGCCGTGATGGACGGCAGCTCGCGCGTGGTCCGCTTCGGCGGCCCCATCGAACGTTTGCTGTACCGCATCGCGGGCGTCGATCCGTCGACGGAGATGGGCTGGAAGCATTACGCGATTGCCACCATCGCGTTCAACGTGCTCGGCACGGTGTTCCTGTACGTGCTGCTGCGCGTGCAGCAATGGCTGCCGGGCAACCCGCAGCAGTTCGGCCCGATGACGGTCGACGGCGCATTCAACACGGCCGTCAGCTTCGTCACCAATACCAACTGGCAGGATTACACCCCTGAACAGACGGTCGGCTATCTGACGCAGATGCTCGGCCTGACCGTGCAGAACTTCCTGTCCGCGGCCACCGGCATTGTTGTGGTGATTGCGCTGATCCGCGGCTTCGCGCGTCACACCGCGCAAACCATCGGCAACTTCTGGGTCGACCTGACGCGCGTCACGATGTACGTGTTGCTGCCGATGGCGGCGATCGTTGCAGCGCTTCTGATGAGCCAGGGTGTGATCCAGAACTTCAAGGCCTATCAGGACGTCCCGACGCTGCAAACCACCACGTATGCCGCGCCGAAGCTCGACGCGCAAGGCAACCCGGTGAAGGACGCGAAGGGCAACGCCGTCACGGTCGATACGCCTGTGAAGACGCAAACCCTCGCGATGGGTCCGGTTGCATCGCAGGAAGCGATCAAGATGCTCGGCACCAACGGTGGCGGCTTCTTCAACGGCAACTCGGCGCATCCGTATGAAAACCCGACGCCGTTCTCGAACTTCCTGCAGATCTTCTCGATGCTGATCATCCCGGCGGCTCTCGCGCTGGTGTTTGGCCGCATGATCATGGACCGCAAGCAGGGCGTGGCTGTGCTCGCCGCCATGACGATCGCGTTCGGCGTGTGTGTGTTCGGCGAAATCGGCGCGGAGCAGAGCGGCAATCCGGCCATCACCGCATTGCACGTCGACCAGTCGGCCAATGCGCTGCAAGCGGGCGGCAATGCGGAAGGCAAGGAAACGCGCTTCGGTATCGCGCAGTCGGGCATCTTCACGGTCGCCACCACGGCAGCTTCGTGCGGCGCGGTCGCCAACACGCACGACTCGCTTACGCCGATCGGCGGCCTCTATCCGATGCTGCTGATGCAACTCGGTGAAGTGATTTTCGGCGGCGTGGGTTCCGGTATGTACGGCATGCTCGTGTTCGCGTTGCTGGCGGTGTTCGTGGCGGGCCTGATGATCGGCCGCACGCCGGAATACGTCGGCAAGAAGATCGAAGCGTACGAGATGAAGATGGTGTCGATCGTCGTGCTGCTCACGCCGCTGCTGGTGCTGGTCGGCACCTCGATCGCGGTGTTGACCGATGCGGGCAAGGCGGGCATCGCCAACCCTGGCGCGCACGGCTTCTCCGAAATCCTCTACGCGTTCAGCTCGGCCGCCAACAACAACGGCAGCGCGTTCGCGGGCCTCACCGTGAGCACGCCGTTCTATAACTGGCTCACCGCGATCGCTATGTGGTTCGGCCGCTTCGGCACGATCATCCCGGTGCTCGCGATTGCGGGTTCGCTCGCCGCGAAGAAGCGCATCGGTGTGACGGGCGGCACGCTGCCCACGCACGGTCCGCTGTTCGTCGTGCTGCTGCTCGGCACGGTGCTGCTGGTGGGCGCGCTGACTTATGTGCCGGCTCTTGCGCTCGGTCCTGGTGTTGAACATCTGATGATGCTGGGCGCCCATTGAGGCGGCCCTTTCAAGCCAACGAGTGAACAGGCGCAAACGGGAAATTCGAGGATTCAATGACTGAACATAATGCAACCAGGTCCATGTTCGACCCGGCGCTGCTGCGCCCGGCGATCGTGGACTCCTTTAAAAAGCTCACGCCACGCACGCAGTTCCGCAATCCGGTGATGTTCTGCGTGTACGTCGGCAGTATTCTGACGACCATTCTCTGGATCGCCGCGCTCGGCGGCCAGGCCGAGGCGCCCGCGGGCTTCATTCTCGCGGTCACGTTGTGGCTGTGGTTCACGGTGCTGTTCGCCAACTTCGCGGAAGCGCTCGCCGAAGGCCGTTCAAAGGCTCAGGCGGCATCGCTGCGCAGTGCGAAGAAAGACGTGATGGCCAAGAAGCTCAACGAGCCGCATCCGAAGTCGCCGATCCGCGTGATGACGGCTTCCGATCTGCGCCGTGGCGACGTCGTGCTGGTCGAAACCGGCGATGTGATCCCGGCCGACGGCGAAGTGATCGACGGCGTTGCATCCGTCGACGAATCGGCGATCACGGGCGAATCCGCACCGGTGATCCGCGAGTCGGGCGGCGACTTCTCGTCGGTGACGGGCGGCACGCGCGTGCTGTCGGACTGGATCGTCGTGCGCGTCACGGCGAATCCGGGCGAGGCGTTCCTCGATCGCATGATCGCGATGGTCGAAGGCGCGAAGCGTCAGAAAACGCCGAACGAAATCGCGCTGACGATTCTGCTGGTCGCGTTGACAATCGTGATGCTGCTGGCCACCGCCACGCTGCTGCCGTTCTCGATGTTCTCGGTCGAAGCCGCGAAAGCCGGCCATGTGGTGACGATTACCGCGCTGGTCGCGCTGCTCGTGTGTCTGATTCCGACCACCATTGGCGGGTTGTTGTCGGCGATCGGCGTGGCCGGCATGAGCCGCATGATGCAGGCAAACGTGATCGCCACCTCGGGCCGCGCAGTCGAAGCGGCCGGCGACGTCGACGTGCTGTTGCTCGACAAGACCGGCACCATCACGCTCGGCAATCGCCAGGCTTCGCAGTTCGTGCCCGCGCCGGGTTTGACGGAAGAATCGCTCGCGGATGCAGCGCAACTGTCGTCGCTCGCGGACGAAACGCCGGAAGGCCGCAGCATCGTCGTGCTGGCCAAGCAGCGTTTCAACATCCGTCAACGCGACATGGCCTCGCTGCATGCCGTGTTCCTCGCGTTCACTGCGCAAACACGCATGAGCGGTGTCGATCTGCCGGGACGTGAAATCCGCAAGGGCGCAGCCGATGCCGTCAAGACGTACGTCGAAGCCAATGGCGGCCGTTTCCCGAACGAAGTCAGCAACGCCGTCGCCGAAGTCGCGCGGCGCGGCAGCACGCCGCTGGTGGTCGCCGAGAAGGGCGAGCAGGGCGCGCGCGTGCTGGGCGTGATCGAGTTGAAGGACGTGGTGAAGGGCGGTATCAAGGAACGTTTCGCCGAACTGCGCAAGATGGGCATCAAGACCGTGATGGTGACGGGCGACAACCGGCTGACCGCCGCGGCGATCGCCGCGGAAGCGGGCGTGGACGACTTCCTCGCCGAAGCCACGCCGGAAGCGAAGCTCGCCACGATTCGCGCGCACCAGGCCGAAGGCCGGCTGGTGGCGATGACCGGCGACGGCACCAACGACGCCCCGGCGCTCGCGCAGGCCGACGTCGCGGTGGCGATGAACACCGGCACGCAGGCAGCCAAGGAAGCCGGCAACATGGTCGACCTCGATTCGAACCCGACCAAGCTGATCGAGATCGTCGAGATCGGCAAGCAGATGCTGATGACGCGCGGCTCGCTGACCACGTTCTCGATTGCGAACGACGTCGCCAAGTACTTCGCGATCATTCCGGCCGCGTTCGCCACGACCTATCCGGCGTTGAACGCGCTGAACGTGATGCATCTGGCCACGCCGGCTTCCGCCATTATGTCGGCGGTGATTTTCAACGCGCTGATCATCGTGCTGCTGATTCCGTTGGCGCTCAAGGGCGTGCGCTATCGCGCGCTGGGCGCGGCGATCCTGCTGCGCCGCAATCTGCTGATTTACGGTCTGGGCGGGATCATCGTGCCGTTCATCGGCATCAAGCTGATCGATATGGTGCTGGCCGCGTTCGGCTGGGTTTAACGAGCGGCAGCCTAAGAGGAAACATTCATCATGAAAAATCTGTTCCGTCCGCTGATCGTGATCTTCGCGGTGCTCACCGCCGTCACCGGACTTGCTTATCCCGCGGTCATGACCGCCGTCGGTCAGGCGGCCTTCCACGATCAGGCTAACGGCAGCCTGATCGAACACGACGGCAAGGTGGTCGGCTCGAAGCTGATCGGCCAGCAGTTCGATGCGCCGCAGTACTTCTGGGGCCGCCTGTCGGCCACCAGCCCGATGCCGTACAACGCGACGAACTCGGGTGGCTCGAACCTCGGCCCGACCAACCCGGCGCTGCTCGACGAAATCAAAGGCCGTCTCGACGCCCTGAAAGCGGCCGGTTCCGATATGTCGAAACCGGTCCCGGTCGATCTGGTGACGTCTTCGGGCAGCGGTCTCGATCCCGAGATCAGCCCGGCAGCGGCGGCTTATCAGATCGAGCGCGTGGCCAAAGCGCGCAAGCTCGCGGTGAACGATGTGCAGGCGCTGGTCGACCGTTACACGAGCGGTCGTCAGTTTGGCGTTCTGGGTGAGGCGCGCGTGAACGTGCTGCAACTGAACCTGGCATTGGACGAGTTGAAGCGCGGCTGATTCGCGCAGGCCGTTACAGTGGCCCGCCAAGGCGGCGTCGGTGCGACGCCGCCTTGGCCTTTTGAGCGGCGCGCGGTCGAGCGCCGTCATTTGCGGCCGGGCTGTCAGCGTGTCACCATGCACACAACGACGCCAGCCTAACGATGAAAACCATTGAGCATGAACCGCCCCGATCCTGATGAACTGCTCGACAAGTTGCAACGCGACGAAGAAAAACGTCAGCGTGGCAAGCTGAAGATTTTTTTCGGCGCGTCGGCGGGCGTGGGCAAAACCTATGCGATGTTGCAGGCCGCGCGGCGCCGTCATGAGGAAGGCGCGGACGTGGTGATCGGCATCGCCGAAACGCATGGCCGCACGGAAACCGCCGCGCTGCTCGACGGTCTCGACGTGCTGCCGCTCATGCAGATCGAGTATCGCGGCCGCAAGCTCGGCGAGTTCGATCTCGACGCCGCGCTCGCTCGCAAGTCGCAACTGATTCTGGTCGACGAACTCGCGCATTCGAACGTGCAGGGCGCGCGGCATCTGAAGCGCTGGCAGGACGTCTACGAACTGCTCGACGCTGGCATTGACGTGTACACGACCGTCAACGTGCAGCACCTCGAAAGCCTGAACGACGTGGTGGGACAGATCACCGGCATTCGTGTCTGGGAGACCGTGCCTGACCGCGTGTTCGATCGCGCCGACGAAGTCACGCTGGTCGACTTGCCCGCCGAGGAACTGCTCGACCGGATGCGCGACGGCAAAGTGTATATGGCGCAGCAGGCCGAGCGCGCGGTACGCAACTTCTTTCGCAAGGGCAACCTGATCGCGCTGCGCGAGCTGGCGCTGCGCCGCACCGCGGATCGCGTCGACGCGCAGATGCGCGAGTATCGCGCCGACCGTTCGATCCAGCGCATCTGGCAGGCGCGCGAGCGCTTGCTGGTGTGCGTCGGTCCCGGCCCGGAAGCGCCGATGCTGGTACGCGCGGCGGCGCGCCTCGCCGCGAGTCTGAAAGCGGACTGGATTGCCGTCTATGTGGAAACGCCCGCCTTGCAGCGTTTGCCCGACGAGCGCCGCGAACGCACACTGAACGCGTTGAAGCTCGCCGCGGAGCTCGGCGCCGAAACCGCGACGCTCGCGGGCGCCGATGCCGTCACCGCGCTGATCGGCTATGCACAGGCTCGCAACGTATCGAAGCTGGTGGCCGGCGCCTCGGCGCGCACGGGCGTCAAGCGCTGGCTGCGCCGGCCGCTCGGCGACCGCATTGCCGAAACTGCCGGCGATCTCGACCTCACGCTGATCCGCGCGTCCGCCGCGGGCGATGGCGGCGAGCATCGCCATTTGCTGAACACCACCGCGAATGCCTGGCGCGAGGCGCTCAGCGCGGCGCGCGAACGCCGTTCGCCGCCGCGTGCTTACGGCTTCGCAGTGGCAATCTGCGCGGCCATCACGGCGCTGTCGAGCCAGCTGATCGACCATATCGATCTGACCAATCTGGTCATGCTGTATCTGCTCGGCGTGATCTTCACCGCGGTGAGGCTGGGGCGCGGACCGGGCGTGGTGCTGTCGTTCCTCAGCGTGGCCGCGTTCGATTTCTTCTTCGTGCCGCCGCGCATGTCGCTGTCGGTTTCCGATACGCAGTATCTGCTGACCTTCGTCGGCATGTTGCTGACCTCGCTGGTGATCAGCCATCTCACCTCGAGCCTGCGCCGCGAGGCGAGCGTGGCGCGGCGGCGCGAGCAACGCACCGGCGCGATGTACGCGATGGCGCGCGAGCTGGCCGCGGCGCTTACCACCGAGCAGATCGTCGGCATCGGCAGCCGTCACGTGAGCGAAGTGTTCGGCGCGCGCGTCGCGATGCTGTTGCCGGACAGCGCCGATCAGGTGAAGCAGAAGATCGAGGATCCCGACGCGGCGATCACGCTCGAAGGCGAGATGCTCGATAGCGATGTCGGCCAATGGGTCTACGATCAGCAGAAGCCGGCCGGCCACGGCACCGACACACTGCCGGCCGCCGCCGCGCTGTACTTGCCGCTCAAGGCGCCGATGCGCACGCGCGGCGTGCTCGCGGTCGTGATGCGTGACGAGGGCGAACTTGATGTGCCCGAGCAGCAGCGCATGCTGGACGCATTCGCGGCGCAGATCGCGCTCGCGCTGGAGCGGGTGCACTACGTAGATATCGCGCGCGACGCGCTCGTCAGCATGGAATCGGAGCGCCTGCGCAACTCGCTGCTGTCGGCGATTTCGCACGACCTGCGCACGCCGTTGACGACCATCGTCGGCTTCTCGTCGATGCTGGCTCAGGCGCACGAAGGCGATGCCACGGGACAGCCAAACGGTCAGCTGGTCGAAGCGATTCACGAGGAAGCGCTGCGCATGACCGGCATCGTGACGAATCTGCTCGACATGGCGCGTTTGCAGGCGGGCAGTCTGCAACTGAATCAGCAGTGGACGCTGCTCGAAGAAACGGTGGGCGCGGCGTTGCGCGCGTGCAAGCGCGTGCTGGCGAATCATCCGGTGCAGGTCAGATTGCCGGCCGATCTGCCGCTCCTGCACCTCGACGCCGTGCTGATGGAGCGGCTCTTCTCCAACCTGTTCGAAAACGCCGCCAAATACACCTCGCCCGATACGCCATTGCTGGTCGGCGCGCAACGTCTCGACGCGGACGGCAAGTCGTTCGTCCGTGTCACCGTCGACGATAGCGGCCCCGGCCTGCCCGCCGGCATGGAAGCGCGCGTGTTCGAGAAATTCACACGCGGCGAGAAGGAGTCGGCCAAGCCCGGCATCGGCCTGGGACTGGCGATCTGCCGCGCGATCGTCGAAGCGCACGGCGGTACAATCGGCGCGCTCAATCGCGTGTCGGCGGATGGCCGCGTCGAAGGCGCGCGCTTCTGGTTCACGCTGCCGGTGGAAACGCCGCCCGAAGCGCCAGACGCGCTGGAAGACGAAGGGGACGATTCCCTAACCCACGCCGGGCACGCCGGGACCGACGGCGACTCAACTCTTAACCCGCTTTCCAAGCCCGCCCATGAGTGACCCCAATATCACCGTCGTTCTGATTGAAGACGAAAAACAGATTCGCCGCTTCGTACGAACGGCGCTGGAAGGCGAGGGCATCGTCGTGCACGACGCCGAAACCGGCAAGCAGGGTCTCGTAGAAGCCGCCACGCGCAAGCCGGATCTGGTGATCGTCGATCTCGGCCTGCCCGACACCGACGGCCTCGACGTGATCCGCGAATTGCGTGGCTGGAGCGAGTTGCCGGTGATCGTCCTGTCAGCGCGGACACAGGAAGGCGAAAAAGTCGCCGCGCTCGATGCCGGCGCGGACGATTACCTCACGAAGCCGTTCGGCGTCTCCGAACTGCTGGCGCGCATTCGCGCGCACATGCGACGGCGCAATCAGGGCGGCGCGAACGAATCTCCGCTGGTGCGCTTCGGCGCGGTCAGTGTCGATCTGGCGCTGCGGCAAGTGACCCGTGACGGTGTGGCGGTCCATCTGACGCCGATCGAATACCGCCTGCTCGCGACGCTGGTGCGTCACGCCGGCCGGGTGCTGACGCACCGGCAGTTGCTGCGCGATGTGTGGGGGCCGTCGCACGTGGAGAGCCACCACTATCTGCGCATTTATATGGCGCATCTGCGCGGCAAACTGGAGCGCGACCCGGCGCAGCCGGAGCACATCATTACGGAAACAGGCGTCGGATACCGGCTGGTAGGCGCGGTTTGAGGTTTTCTGCCGGGAGGCGCGGCCGGTACGCTCGCTGCTTGTCGCAAGTTCTCACGTCAGCGGGTTCACACCAGGGTTTGCTATAATTACATTTCGTAAGGACGGCCTTACGCATTTCGCCAACGGGGACGGCCCCATCTGATCATGGAGCGGTCTCATGTCCTGGATTATTCTGTTGCTCGCTGGTTTGCTCGAAGTTGCCTGGGCCGCCGGTCTCAAAACCTCCGAAGGCTTCACTCGTCTCTGGCCGTCCGTGTTCACGCTGGTGACCGCGCTCGGCAGCTTCGCGCTGCTTGCCATCGCCATGCGCCAGTTGCCGCTCGGCACGGCCTACGCGGTGTGGACGGGCATCGGCGCGGTCGGCGCGTTCATTTTCGGCATCGTGATGATGGGCGAGGCGTTGACCGTCGCGCGGGTGGCCAGCGCGTCACTCATCGTGATCGGGTTGATCGGGTTGAAGTTGTCGTCGGGGCATTGAGCCGCGCGTTCAGTCCGTTTTCCGGTCTGCTATCGGTCTGTTACCGGTCTGGCGATGCGAGCTTGCCTAAGCCGCGCTCGCACCCCATTCAAACCGCCATTTTATTGCCGCTCTGCGTTCTGCGAATTAACGTGGCTATAATGAGACTGAATCCAACCTGAATTTGCCCGCGTCCTATATGGCGCGGCCGGCTTGGCGCGGGTCTGACGACTTCGGTGCGGCCCCTTTTTATTGGCCCGTTGAAGCGCCCGGCACGCACAGCGCGCCCGGAGGCGGCCATGCTTGAATCACTTTCGCTCGCTGCGGGCCTCTCATGGGGCAGCGGTCTGCGCCTCTATCTGACGGTCCTGCTGGCCGGCGTGTTCGCCCGCCTTGGCCTCATTCATCTCCCCGATACGTTGTCCGCGCTGTCCTCGCCGTGGGTTATCGGCGTGGCGGGCGTGCTGACGGTCACCGAATTCCTCGCCGACAAGATTCCCGCGTTCGATTCGTTGTGGGACGCGATCCATACCTTCATCCGCATTCCGGCCGGCGCCGTGCTGGCAGCCGGCGCGCTCGGCCACGCCGATCCGGCGCTCCTGACCATCGCCGCGCTGGCGGGCGGCACGCTCGCGGGCACGGCCCATCTCGCCAAAGCCGGTACGCGCGCGCTGATCAACCTGTCACCGGAACCGGTGTCGAACATCGTGACTTCCACCGCTGAAGACGGCCTCGTGTTTGGCGGCGTGTTGCTGGCGCTGTTCGTGCCGATCGCGTTTCTGGTGTTGATGGTGGGATTTCTGATGCTGGCCAGTTGGGCGTTGCCGGCGCTCTGGCGCGGGGTGCAGGGCGGTTTTCGCGGCATGGCGACGCATATGGTGTCGCGCTTTGCCAGGAGCAGGCACGATTGAGCGATACGGTACGGGGTTCCGCGGCGCGCACGGCCGCTCTGCCGACGCGCCGCTTTGGCGCGAGGGATCTGGTGCACCAGGCCGTCCGCATGACGGCGCGCGATTGGCGCGCGGGCGAGCTGACGATGCTGCTGCTGGCGCTGCTGCTGGCCGTTGCGGCGCTATCGAGTGTCGGCTTTCTGGCTGACCGGCTGCATCAGGGGCTCGAGCGCGATGCGCGGCGTATGATCGCCGCCGACTTCATCGTGCGGGCCGATCATCCGGTCGATTCTCAATTCACGGACAAGGCCAAAGCGCTCGGTCTGGATACCGCCAGCACGGCGATCTTTCCCAGCATGATCAATTCGACCGGCGCGCAGCCGGCCTCGCGGCTCGCTGCGGTCAAGGGGGTGTCGCCCGGTTATCCGCTGCGCGGCGCGTTGCGGATCGCCGCGGCGCCGGGCGCCCCGGACCACCCGGCGCATGCGATTCCGCCGCCTGGCGTCGTGTGGGTCGATCAGGCGCTGCTCGACGCCTTGAAGGTGAAGGTCGGCGATACGGTGAAAGTCGGCGGCCGCAACTTTTCGATCGGCGCGTTGATCACGCGCGAACTCGACCGCGGTTTCTCGTTCGTCAATTTCTCGCCGCGCCTGATGATGCGCGCCGACGATGTTCAATCCACCGGTCTCATCACCTTTGGCAGCCGCGTCACCTATCGCTTGCTGGTCGCGGGGCAGGACGCGCCGGTGGCGCAGTTCGCGCAGTTCGCACATGAGCGGGTGGATGGCGGCAAGATGCGTGGCGTCGCGCTCGAATCGTTGCAGGACGGCCAGCCGCAAGTGCGCCAGACACTCGATCGCGCGAGTCACTTTCTCACGCTCGTGTCGCTGCTCACGGCGTTGCTCGCGGCCGTGGCGATTGCGATGGCCGCACATCGGTATATGCGCCGGCATCTGGACAGCTGCGCGGCGATGCGCTGTCTCGGCGTGAGCCAGGCGACGCTGCGCGCGCTGTTCACGCTCGAATTCGTCGGACTCGGCGTGATCGGCGGTGCGCTTGGAGTGATGCTCGGCTATCTGGGGCATCTCGCGTTGCTGACGTGGCTCGGCAGTCTGATCGATGTGGTGTTGCCGTATCCGACGGCATGGCCGGCGCTCGAAGGGATCGCGGCGGGGCTCGTGCTGCTGCTGGGCTTCGCGCTTCCGCCGCTGTTGCCGCTCACGCGTGTGCCGCCGGTGCGCGTGCTACGCCGCGAATGGGGCGACGCGGGGCGCACCGCTTGGGCGGCTTACGCGCTCGGCATCGTGCTGTTCGCCGCGTTGCTGATCGTCGCGGCGGGTGAGCTGAAACTCGGTGGGATTGTCGCCGGCGGATTCGCGGGCGGCTTGCTGGTGTTCGCGTGCATCGCTCGGCTGGCGCTGTGGGGCGCGGCGCGTGTCGTGCGCAGTGAGCGCGTGAATGCGGGGATCGGCTGGCGCTATGCGCTGGCGTCGCTCGAGAGGCGCAGCGGCGCGAGCGCGCTGCAGATCACCGCGCTCGGCATCGGCCTGATGTGTCTGCTGCTGATTGCGATGACACACAACGATCTCGTCGCCGGCTGGCGCAAATCGACGCCGCCTGATGCGCCAAACGAATTCATCATCGACGTACAACCCGACCAGCGTGAAGCCGTCACGCAATATCTGAGCGCGCACGGCCTGCCCGGCACGGTGCTCGCGCCGATGGTGCGCGGCAGGCTGACCGCGATCAACGGCAAGCCGGTCAATCCGGACGCGTTCAAGGACGACGACGCGCGGCGCCTCGTGGATCGTGAGTTCAACCTGTCATACACGACCGAGCTGCCCGACGACAACCGGCTCGTCGCCGGCACGTGGTACGGCGACACGAAAACGCCGCAAATTTCGATCGAGCAGGGGCTCGCCAAGCTGATCAAGGTGAAGCCCGGCGACATGCTGCGCTTCGACGTGACCGGCTTGCAGATCGACGCGCCGGTGACGAGTGTGCGCAAGCTCGACTGGGGTTCCTTCAAGGTCAACTTCTTCGTGCTGATGCCGCCCGCGGCGTTGCAGGATTTCCCGGCGACGTTCATCACGAGCTTCCATTTGCCGCGGGATAAGCAGTCCACGATCGACGGACTGATCGCGGCGTATCCGAACCTCACGGCCATCGACACCGGTCCGATTCTCGCGCAGGTGCAGCGCGTGTTGCAGCAGGTGATCGGCGCCGTTCAGTTCCTGTTTGCCTTCACGCTCGCGGCAGGCGTGCTGGTGCTGTACGCGGCGCTCGCCGGCACGCGCGATGAGCGTATGCGAGAATCCGCGCTGCTGCGCGCGCTGGGCGCGTCGCATCGGCAGGTGCGCGCGGTGCAGATCGCCGAGTTTGTCGCGGTGGGTGCGCTGGCGGGCTTGATGGCGGCGGTGGGCGCGCAGGCCATTGGCTATGTGCTGGCCACGCGCGTGTTTGAGTTTTATCTAAGCTTCGATCCCTGGTTGTTGCCGGCGGGCGTTGTTGCCGGCATTGCATGTGCCGGCGTGGGCGGCTGGCTGAGCTTGCGGCATGTGCTGGCGCGGCCCGCGTTGCAATCGCTGCGGGACGCGTGAATTTTCTATCTGGCTGGTGAGTGGGTATGAGCGATTTGAACAACGAAGTGCCGGCGGCGCAGCCGACGGCCTTCGAGCTGGTGGGCGGCGAAGCGCGCGTGCGCGAACTGGTCGACCGTTTTTATGACCTGATGGATCTCGAAGCGGATTTCGCCGGCATCCGGGCTTTGCATCCGGAATCGCTCGACGGTTCACGTGACAAGTTTTTCTGGTTCTTGTGCGGCTGGCTGGGCGGGCCCGATCACTACATCAGCCGCTTCGGTCATCCGCGTCTGCGCGCGCGGCATTTGCCGTTTGCGATCGCTTCCGGCGAGCGCGATCAGTGGCTGCGATGCATGGCATGGGCGATGGAAGACATCGGGCTTGCCGAGCCGCTGAGGGAGCGTTTGCTGGGCTCTTTCTTTGAGACGGCGGACTGGATGCGCAACCGGAATGGTTGACGACGCCTCTCAGCGGACCCGCCGCACGGCTTTGGTGGAGTCGTCGGCGGATTACGCCGGTCTGTCGCAACAAGCACGCGAAGTGCTCGACTGCTGGTTCGGCACGCCGGACGAGCCGGACTTCGGCATTGCGCGTAAAAGCTGGTTTGCCCGCGACGAAGCCTTCGATACGATGCTGCGGGAACGCTTCGGATCCCTGATCGATGCGGCTCGTGAGTCTCGGCTCGACGGGTGGGCCGCGACTCCGCTCGGCGCGCTGGCGCTGATCGTCGTGCTGGACCAGTTCTCCCGCAACTGCCACCGTAGCACGCCGCGCGCATTCGCTGGCGATCAGAAGGCCTTGCGTACCGCGCAGCAGATGGTTGCAAGCGGCGCCGACCGTCTATTGCCGACCGCGCATCATCGTGCGTTTGCGTATCTGCCGTTCGAGCATGACGAAACGATGGCCAGCCAGCACGAGTCGATGCGTCTGTTCAAACAGCTGGAAGCGGAACCGGGCGGCGAGTCGTACTACCGGTTCGCGGTGCGGCACGCGGAGGTCATCGAGCGATTCGGACGTTTTCCTCACCGCAATGCGGCGCTTGGGCGTGTCTCGACGGCTGAAGAAGCCGACTTCCTGCGCAAACCCGGATCGTCCTTCTAAGGGCGGGGGAGCTTGCCCCCGCGCCCGCAGCGGTAGCGTGCTTTATTTGCCGGACCCGGCTGCCGCCGGCGTGCGCTGGAACACGCGCAACAATTCGTCCGTGTCGCCCGGACGGGCGCCCGACCAGAACAGGCGCCACTCGCCCGCCGGATCGCGCGCATTGTCGCGGCGGCTCTGCTGGATCAGCCACGTGCATTCGGTTGCGCTGGTGTCGGCAGTCGGCTGATGCTCGATGCCGCTGTAGTAGTACAGCATCGGCGCTTCGGATTCGCCGAGCCCGGTGCTCGCCATGCAATCGCCGTCGCTCCATTCGATGTTGATTTTCGTGCTGAGGTTTTCGAAGACCGAGCGATAGCTTTTCGCATAGTCGAGCCACGGCAGCAGCAACGTGCTCACCAGCCCCCACGCGAGAATCGCGCCGGCACACCAGCTCAGCGCGCCGCGCCATTTGCCGGCGTACTTGAAGACCGGCAGCAGCCAGAGCCAGCCGAAAGTCATCAGCAAGGCGGCGACGATCAGACCAGGTTTGACCGGCAGCACCCAATCGAGCGGCAACCAGCGGCCCAGGCGGTGCAGCGACGCGTGCGTGTTCGCCGGGTTGCTCATGATCGACCAGATGATCCACGCCAGCGCGGCCGCGCTGCCGAAGAGCACGCGGCTTGCGATATCCCAGCTTGCGTGCACGCGCCGCGGCAGCTTCTCGACGCCTTGCATCGCCAGCACGGCGAGCGGGGCGATGAACGGCAGGATGTAGAGCTCGCGAACCGTCGCCGAGCTTTGCAGCACGGCGAAGCCGATACCCGCGAAGATGGCCGGCAGCGCCACGCGCGGATCGCGCCAGCGCCGCCACGCACCACCGGCGAGGGCGGCTACGGCAAGCGGCACTACAGGGAAGCCGACACTGAGCGCCGTGCGCAGCACGAACAGGCGGCTCTCGTTTTCGGAGCCGAGCTCGGCCACTGAAAAACCGAAAAAACGGCCGACGTTGTTGTCCCACAGCCAGACCTTGAAGAGCGCCTCGGAGCGCAGATAGAAACAGATCGGCCAGATCAGCGCGAAGGGCACGCAGACCAGTGCGGCGACGCCGAGCGCGCCGGCAAAACTGCGGGTGCGGCAGGCAGGATAGATCACTAGCACCGCGAAAGTGGTTGCGCCGAACACGAGCGGCAAGAACAGGCCCTTGGCCAGCAAGGACACGCCGACGCCCGCGCCTAACATCGCGGCGCTGCTGAGCACGGCGTGGCGCCGGCGGTGCGCGTCGACGGGCAGCAGGCGGGCCTCGTCGCGCAAATGCACGAGCACCAATTCGAACAGTCCGCAGAAGCCGAGCGCGGCGCCGGCCATCAGCGCGACGTCGGTCATCATGTCATGCACGTGTTTGATGACGACGAGCGTGCTGGCGAAGAGCGCGAGCGTGCCAATCACGCGGAGGTCGAACCAGCTCGCGGCGGCCACGGCGCGGCGGGCGACGCGTGCCGTGTAGTAGACGGTCAGTCCGGCGAACAGTGCGCTCGCGAGGCGTGCCGCGTCGTGCAAGGTCAGGTAGCGGCCGAACATCCAGGCGAGGCCGGCGGCGACCCAGTCGTAGATCGGTGGCTTTTCGACGAAGGGCTGGCCGGCGTTGGTCGGCACGACCAGATCGCCGGTATCGCGCATGTGCTGGATGATGCCAACCGTGTAGGTCTCGTCCTGCTTCCACGGCTCATGGCCCAAGGTGCCCGGCAACAGCCACGCGCACAGGATCGCCAGCGCGACGAGCCACATCAGCGGGCGGATAGCGGTGAGCGCACGCCATCGCCGTGCGCCACGCGAGACGCGCTCAGCCGGGCTGGCAGCGCCGGTCGGCGCGGCAGGTTGCGCGGGCGCTTCGGCGTCG
>DASVNP010000264.1:0-36685 GCA_036383775.1 Paraburkholderia sp.
GGTGAGCAGCAAGGGGATGGCCGGTGTCGCCCGAGGCTCGGTGGTCGTGGTCGCCGCTGTCGCACCAATGTTTCATCTGCCGCCGTCTGGGGTCGTGCTTATCCTCGCCATCGACCAGGTCCTCGACATGGGCCGAACCGCCACCAATGTAATTGGCAACAGCATCGCAACGGCCGTCATCGCGAAGTGGGAAGCGAAGCGCTCAGCCAGGCATGCGCCACGACCCAACGATGCAGTTTTCGTTCAACTGCAAGGCGAGACGAAATGAACGAAGTCAAGGATAGGAGTGTGCGCAAGTTCGGCGTCGTGGGTGGCCTGGGGCCCCTGGCCAGCGCGGATGTATTCTTCAAACTCGTTAAATCGACGCCAGCAACCAGTGATGCGGAGCACTTCGACGTTGTATTCGAACAGCGTGGTTTCGTGAGTTCTGGTAACAGGACTGAGGCTACGACGGAACGGAAGCTGTATATTTTCGACCTGATTAGCCGCTTCCAGAATCAGGGTGTGACGACGGTTGTGCTTCCCTGCTTTCTAAGTCACACGTTCATCGATGAGTTGAAGGCGAATTCATCGCTTCAGATTGTCGACATGGTTGAGGCCGTTCGCAGTCACGTTCGGCGGAAGTTCCCCTCTGTCCGTCGAATCGGCGTCCTCGCGTCTGACTACACGCGAAGAAAAGGTCTGTTTGAGAAGTATTTTGCACCACCCGAGTTTGAGGTTGTCTATCCGCGCCACCGGGAGAACCAGGACCTCGTCACTGAAGCGGTTTACGGGGCTGAGGGCGTCAAGAGCGGAAACCTGAGTGGGCGACCGGTGGAGCTTTTGCGCGAAGCGTGTGAGGACCTCATCGCACAGGGCGTCAACATCATTGTCCCAGGACTGACCGAAATCGCTTTGGTGGCGGATGAGGTCGGGCCGCTGCGCGTGCCGCTAGTTGATTCGAATCTGGCATATGCGCAATATGTCGTATCAGGCCAGTATTCTTCGCCCGAAACGCTGTTCAAGGTCGGTGTAGTCGGCGGGGTTGGACCAGCGGCAACCGTCGATTTTATCCACAAGATAGTCAGGAACACACCGGCTAAACGTGACCAGGACCACATTAAGTTGCTGGTCGAACAAAATCCGCAGATTCCGGACCGCACTGAAAACCTGATTGGCGATGGACCTGACCCGACCATCTCCCTTTACGCGACATGCAAGAAGCTCGAAGCCGGAGACGCGGACATCATCGCTATCCCATGCAATACGGCCCACGCGTTCGTCGAGCGCATTCAGCCCTATCTCGGCATACCGATCGTAAACATGCTGACAGAGACGGTCCGCTACCTTCGTGAGACTTTTCCTTTGCTGCGTTCAGTCGGTGTGCTGGCAACCTCGGGGACGGTTGAAAGCGGTGTCTACGAAAAGGCGCTCACCTCACAAGGGTTACAACAGGTTGTTCCGGCCCCGGCCTTGCAGGCACGAGTCATGGACGCGATCTACGGCAAGGAAGGCGTGAAGGCAGGGTTCACGACCGGGAAGTGCCAGTCCGATATCGCTGCTGCGGTTAATGGACTCATCGGCCAGGGTGTAGAAGTCGTCATCCTGGGCTGCACCGAACTGCCGCTACTGCTTCCGCACGCGGATTTCGTTGGTTCCAGCGGCGCATCCGTCAAACTGGTGGACCCCACTGACGTACTTGCCCGGCAGTGTGTCGCCTACGCAACTGCTGCAGCGCAATCGCAACGCCCCTGAGCGCCCGAACAAACCATTCTTCCCATGACCCAGTGACCAACATGGGTGTCGAACATCGCCAGCATTTTTTTATCTAGCAAGGACAGCTATGCCCACGGCTATCGAACGTATCGAACACGACCTCCTCGGCGACCTCGCCGTACCAGCGTCAGCCTACTTTGGCATCCACACGTTGCGCGCACTCGAGAATTTTCCCATCACGGGAATTCCTATCTCGGCTTATCCGAATCTCATCAACGCGCTTGCGAATGTTAAGGAGGCCGCTGCGCTAGCGAATTACGACCTTGGGCTTCTCAGCGAGCTCAAGATGTCGGCTATCGTGCAAGCTTGCAGGCAGGTCCGCTCTGGGGTTGCACACGAGCACTTCGTCGTTGACGTCATTCAGGGCGGCGCCGGCACGTCAACCAACATGAACGCAAACGAGGTCATCGCCAATCTCGCGCTTGAACACCTCGGGTATGAACGAGGCGAGTACCACATTCTTCATCCCAATGAGGACGTCAATCTTGGGCAAAGCACAAACGATGTATACCCGACAGCATTGAAGATCGCGACGTACTCAGGAATCGCACAACTGATAGAAGCAATGGCCGTGCTTCGTGCATCGTTCGAATGCAAGGCTGGAGAGTTCAAGGACGACCTGAAGATGGGGCGGACTCAACTGCAGGATGCAGTTCCCATGACGTTGGGACAGGAGTTCAGCACATTTGCCGTCATGCTCGGCGAAGACGAGGAGCGTCTCAGGGAAGCATCGAGGTTGATTTGTGAGATCAACCTGGGTGCAACGGCTATTGGAACGGGTATCAACACGCATCCCGAGTATGCGCCACTCGTATGCCGCCACCTGAGCGAAGTAACGGGTATTGCGTTGACCACCTCTCCAAACCTGGTCGAGGCGACGCAGGATGTCGGGTCATTTGTACAGCTGTCTGGTGTATTGAAGCGTGTTGCGGTGAAACTTTCGAAGACCTGCAATGACCTCCGGCTCCTTTCAAGCGGCCCCCGCGCAGGTCTCGGGGAGATCAATCTGCCACCGGTTCAGGCCGGCTCGAGCATCATGCCGGGCAAGGTCAACCCGGTGATACCTGAGGTCGTCAATCAGATAGCGTTTGAGGTAATCGGTAATGACGTGACCGTCAGCTTTGCTGCCGAGGCCGGGCAGCTTCAACTCAACGCGTTCGAGCCAATCATCGCGCACAGCCTCTTCAAGAGTGTGGCCCATCTGCGGGCAGGATGTTTGACGCTCGCGTCCAGATGCGTCGACGGAATCACCGCCAATCGGGACCGACTGCAGTCAATCGTTGAAAATTCGATTGGTATCGTGACAGCGCTAAACCCGTACATCGGGTATGCGCATGCGACAGAGGTTGCACAGGAGGCCCTTGTTTCCGGTCGGAGCGTGGCGGAGATAGTGATTAGCAAGGGGCTATTGAGTCAGTCTCAGCTTGACGAGATTTTGCAGCCCGGAATGCTGACCCAGCCGCGGAAAATCGCGACAGCGGATTAATGAGTCGTCGGCCGTTTTTCGCAGGACATGGCGAAACGCGCCAGGCTGCTACACTACCTGGCTCAAAATCATGTCGTGACCTGCCATGCAGAACAGCTATCCGAATCGCCAGTGGATTTACGTTAAACGTCCCGAGGGGCGAGTAGGTCCAGAACACTACCAGTTACGCGAGGAGGAGCTCGTTGGAAATCTGGCTGCCAACGAAGTCATCGTGCGCGCGAGCATCATTAGCGTCGACCCCTATATTCGTATTCAGCAGCACGAGCGCAACACTTACGACGTGCCTCATCCCCTGGGGATCGTTCAGCGCGCCGGCGTTGTAGGGCAGGTCGTCGCGTCTGCCAGCCCGCTCTTTGCCGAAGGCGACTGGGTTTCAACGTACAGCGGCTGGCAGCTTTACGCGCGTTGTCATCACAGCGAGCTGACGAAGCTCGACCCCAGCGTGGCTCCTGTGTCCACAGCACTTGGCGTCCTTGGCATGCCGGGGCGCACCGCATGGTTTGGCCTGATGGATGCCGGTCGTCCGCGCCCGGGAGACACATTGGTCGTATCTGGCGCCGCGGGCGCGGTCGGCTCGCTGGTTGCTCAATTTGGCAAGCGTGCGGGATGCCGGGTTGTCGGCATCGCAGGAGGCCCGGACAAGTGCAAATTCCTCACTGATACCCTCAAACTCGATGCAGCGGTCGACTACCGTGCATACTCGACCTTGGAGTCGTTGAGCGATGCCATACAGACGGCCACAGGCGGGGTCGACGTCTATTTTGACAACGTCGGTGGCCGCATCACCGACGCGGTTATTCCTCTCATAAAGCGCCGCGCACGCATCGTCATCTGTGGAGCAATCAGCCAATACGACGGTGGACTGGACAAGCCAGACCTCGGGCCACGCTTCCTGCAGCATATGCTCTTCCAGCGAGCGACGATTCAAGGCATCCTGGCCCGCGATTTCATCAACCGAATGGACGAAATGGTGGCCACAGTGGCGCCCTGGGTTCGAAGCGGTGAACTTCATTTCCACGAGACATACGTCGACGGATTTGATGAGTTGCCTGCGGCACTCAATAGTCTCTTCGAGGGACGGAACCTTGGTAAGCTGCTAGTTCGAGTCTAACCTCATAGTTTGCAGAGCGGCCCGCATAGGGTTAAGCGGGACCGCTTTCGCGCTTGCATGGAGGTGCCGATTATCCTTCTAGGACCGCGGGCTTTGTCGCGACATTCCCGCAGCGATAATGCCGCCAATCGCACCACCTAGATGGCTTTGCCACGATACATACGGATAGAGGGGCAGCACGCCGAACAGCAAGCTCACACCGTAGCTGCTAGCCACGAACAGCGCGACGAGAATTGCGAGGATGCTGCGCGTGTAGAAGCCTCGTGCGACAAGATATCCGGCGTATCCAAATACCACGCCACTCGCCCCAATGTGCACGGAATGAGGCGCGCCCAACAGCCATGCACACAATCCTGCGCCGAGAATGGCGCCGGCGGTCGCATGCCAGAAATTATCAATGCGCGGCCACATCGTGAGCCAGCCAAGCACCAGCAACCCGCCTGTGTTGGCAGTGATGTGCAACACCCCAGCGTGCAGCCAAGGCGCAAACAGGATGCCCTCCAGACCGTCCAGCGTGCGCGGAACAATTCCGTGACTGTTCAGATGCAGGAACGGCATCGAAACCGACAGAAAGAACGTCGCCCACATCGAGCCGACAAAAAGGGTGAGCAATGCTACCCGGGCCTTGAGCTGGTCGACCAAAGAACCAGTGGCTCGCGATGATGCGGTTGAAACACCTGGCTGCGGCATGTCTGATTGTCCAAAGTGGTATTGGCTGTTGAGAAAGCCCGCCGCCGACGTGCGTTTCCTGAAAACCGTGTTGCAGCCAAAGTATCAAAACCGGCTTTGCTTCTGTGGAAAGGGTACAACGGGCGTTGAGTTGACGGTCTGTACCCTTCAGAAAACACATGGTACTGGTAGAGGTTATATCCAATCATCACCGGAAAGATGAGGCCGATACCGATCAGCATGAACGCCATGGCGCCTTCGGAACCGAGCGGCCTCTGCTGACGCGCCGCAACCGGGTAGCACCGTATCCCTATGGATAATAGTTTCGGATAAACATCCCAATTAGTATGGATCTTGCGACGCAAGCCCCGCACTGGCCGCGTAGCGCCAGGGGGCAGCCGTCGAACGTGCCCGTCCCGCTAATCAACCAGGCGTGAGTGCAGCATGATAAAGATCGGTCGAGTAACTGTGTCGTTGGAAATGCGTGAGATGTACCTGGATGATCAGCTGGTCCAGGTCGGCTCAAGGGCATTCGATATTCTCGAACTGCTGATTCTGGCGAAAGGCAAGACCGTCACGAAAGACGAGATTCTGCGACGCGTGTGGCCGAATTCGGTGGTCGAGGAAAACAATATTCATGTCCAGCTTTCGGCGCTCAGGAAAATCCTGGGCGCGGACAAGCACGCGATCTGCACGATCTCCGGGCGGGGCTACCGGCTCACCGTTCCGGCCGAAGCAACTGCTCCGGCTGTGTTACCCGAAGCCGTTCGCGGCGGGCAAACGGCTGCGGCGCGCCGCAATGGTCTGCCGGTTTGCCATGTGTCGTTGTACGGGCGCGATGGTGCGATTGCTGACATCACCCGGGCCTTGCAGGAGACCCCGATTGTCAGCTTGCTCGGGCCGGGAGGCATCGGCAAGACGCAACTTGGCATCGCGGTGGCACGGTCAATCGCGGCTGCGTGCAACATTGAGGTGTGCTTCGTCACCTTGGCCGCGGTAGAGAGCGCCCAAGGCGTCATCAGCATGATCGCCGATGCGCTAGGCGCGGGCAGCGGCGATGACGAGGCTACCCTGCAGTCGCTCATCGGCGCGGTACGGGGGCGCAAGTTGCTGGTCGTGCTGGATAACTGCGAGCACGTGATCGACTCGGCAGCAACCGTGTGCGAACTACTCGTCCAGGCTAGCGCGGACCTGCGTATCCTGACAACGAGCCGTGAGCCGTTGCGAACCCGGGACGAGAAGTTCTATTGGGTTGCACCGCTCGAAACTCCGGATGCGAGCGCAAGCCCGGCCGCGATTCAAGCCTGCAGTTCAGTCAGGCTGTTTCTGGCGCAGATGCGCGCCTTCAACGCGGAGGTCGACACCGACGCGGGCAGCCTCGACATGGTGGCGACGATCTGCCGCCGGCTCGACGGTGTGCCGCTTGCTCTCGAACTGGCAGCGGCTCGTGCAGCGGTGTTCGGTATTCGTAAGATGATTGCCGAGCTCGACGACCGGTTCCATTTTCTGACGGGCGGCCGTCGCACCGCGCCACCGCGGCAGCAGACGCTCGCGGCGACGCTCGACTGGAGCTATCAGCTTCTCAGCACGACGGAGCGCATCGTGCTGCACAGGCTCGGTGTTTTCCCGGCAAGGTTTTCGCTGGAAGCAGCGTGTGCTGTCGCGGCCTGTGAACGGCTTTCGTACAACGAAGTGACGGAGGCGATCGTCGGTCTTGCCTCCAAGTGCGTCGTCATGACCACCCTCGACAGCAAGACCAAGGAATATTTCCTGCTCGAAACGACGCGCGAATATGCCCTGCGCAAACTGTACGAATCGGATGAGGCGGATGACGTGCTGACGAGAAGCGCGGCTTACCTGGCATCGTTCTACGCGCAGCCTCGGGCGCGCAGTTTCACGACCGCCAGGCTTGCAGACAACCTTGCTGCGCAATCCGTTGCAACGCGCTAGGGCAAGAGCCGATACTCGCAGGAAAGCATCTTTTGACGTTGGGTCTCATGTACCATGACGGCACTCAAATCCCATTTTTTCTGGAATCTGAAATGCCTGGTCCCTCGGAGCTTGAGCCGATGGTGTATGTGATCGACGACGAAGAAACGGTGCGTGATGCGCTAGGGCGCCTGTTGCGCTCAGCGGGTTTCAACGCGCAGGGTTTTGCGTCGCCGGCAGAGATACTTTCAAAAGAACTACCCAGCGTACCGATGTGTATCTTGCTGGATATGAACCTGGAGACCACGAACGGCTTCGATGTACAAAGCCGGCTCGCGCAGAAGGGCGAGCAGGTGCCGATTATCTTTCTGACCGGGTATGGGTCCATTCCAATGTCGGTGCGTGCGATCAAGGCAGGTGCGCACGAGTTTCTCACCAAACCGATCGACGACGAAGAACTGCTCGACGCAGTGAGACAGGCGCTCGCACAGGACGAGGCCAATCTCGCGGGGCGCGCATTCAGCGCGCAGTTGGTGCAGCGCGCCGCGTCGCTGACGCCGCGCGAAATGGACGTATTCGAATTGGCGGTGGATGGCCGGATGATCAAGCAGATCGCGCATGAACTCGGCACGCAGGAGGTGACGGTAAAGGTTCACAAACGGCGCGTGATGAGCAAGATGGGCGCAAAGACGCTTATCGAGCTGGCAAAAATGTGGGAGTTGATCCGTCAGGCGCGATGAGGATACCGAAGCCGTCAATATCGCGCCGTAGATCGGCCTGCATTACTAAGTCGGCGGAATTGGAGGAGTACAGGAAGCCATGAGTTTTGTTTGCATCGTCGACGACGACGCCTCGGTGCGAAGCGGCGTCGGAAACCTTCTTAAAGCAGTGGGTTATACGGCCGTGACTTTTGCATCGGGAGAGGAATTCCTCGCTTCTCCGGTGGTCGACGACGCACTGTGTGTTTTGCTCGACCTCAAGATGCAAGGCATGCAGGGCCTCGAAGTGCAGCGGCGACTGAACGCGGAGCATCGGAGTATTCCGGTTGTCTTCATGTCGGCGCATGGCGACGACGACTCGGTTCAGCGCGCGCTCCACCACGGCGCGGTCAGTTTTCTGCGCAAACCCTTTGCGGAAGAACTCCTGCTCGACTCCATCGGGCTTGCTATTGCACGCGTGAGCAGGGCGCACTGATCCGGAGCCGGCAGGGCGCGTTCAAGCGTACTGTAGCGCGAGGCTAGTATCGAAGTCGTCCGTGACGGTGCCACGCGTGCGTTGAAAGTATTCATGCTTGCGGAACATGATGTCGCTTTCACCTGATTCGCCAAGCATTTGCAGCGCATACGCGCGGGTCGTTTCGAGCAGGTGGTAAGTCATGAGCGAGCCATTCGGCCCGAACATGAGCAGTGACTTCGAGACGAGACCGGCGATAGCCTCGGTAACGTCGTCCGCGCAGAGGTCATCGCACGCGGCGACTTCACAGGCCGCACTGAGCTGAAAGGCGCCGTCGAATACGCTGATGCGTCGCAAGACGATCCGTTCCCGCTGGCAAAGAAACTGGTGACTCCAGTCGAGTGCCGCCTTCAGCGTTTGCTGCCGCGGCGGCGCGGTACGAAGCCCGCCGGTGAGCACGCCAAAGCGCTGGTCGAGTCGCGCGACCAGTTCGCTGATACCGAGCGCGGCGACCCGCGCCGCCGCCAATTCCAGCGCAAGCGGCAAGCCGTCCAGTCGCCGGCAGATCGTGCCGATCAGCGTGGTGCTCTCGCCGTCCGCGAGAAAAGAAGGCGCGTGTGCATGGGCGCGGGAAACGAACATGTCTACGGCGCTGCACCTGAGAATGTCGTCGTGCCCGGCATGTTCGGCGGGCACTTCCAGCGGCGCAACCCAGTAGATCCGTTCAAGGCGGGTGCGCAGGGGTTCGCGGCTCGTCGCCAGAATGCGGAGGTTGGGATTGCTCTCGACCAGCTGTTCGCAGATCGAAGCGGCCTCCTGAATCACATGCTCGCAATTGTCCAGCACGATGAGCATCTTGCGGCATTCGATGGCCTGGATGAGGCTCGATGCAGTGACCTCGCCTGTCGAACGTGCGCAAGCGAGTCCATCGGCGATGGCACTCAAGGTGGACTCGGCGCGCTCGACGGTGGACAGATTGACGTATCGAACTTCGTTGAAAAGAGGTGTGAGGCTGCGTGCCACTTCAAGGCCAAGCTGCGACTTGCCGATGCCGCCGGCGCCGATCAGCGTGACGTGAGGCGATGCAGCGAGTGCGCCTTTCACTTCGACAAGCGCTTTCTCGCGGCCGATGAGCGGCGTGTGGCCAAGCGGCACATTGCTCTGCGGCAGAGAGGCGTCATTGGCCGGGGCGCTTCTTCGCATTGCTGGCCGGTCTTCAATGTCATCCGGACGCGTCAGAAGATAACCACGGCCCGGTATGGTCTTGATGGAGTCCCTGCCGTTGCCGAGCAGTTTTCGAAGCGAAGCAATATGCACTTGCAGATTGCTTTCTTCGACGATGGTGTCGGGCCACACGCGCTCGAGTAGCTCGTCTTTGCTGACAAGCTTGCCGGCTGCCTCGATCAGCACTTCGAGAATGTCGAATGCGCGCGTGCCGACGCGCAACGGCTGGCCGTTCAGATAAAGCTGCCGTTGCTCCAGCGACACGTCGACTTGACCGATTCTGATCATGGCGGTTTCGCGAGAGGTTGAGTTGGGCACAGCTGCCATCGACTGCGTGTCTGGTAAAGTTACGACGATCTTATGATTCGCGAACTCCCCCTACGATGAGGGATTCATTAAAGATAGTTAATGCGGCGAGCGATCTGGCCGGAGGTTGAGGCATTTGAAATGTACCTCGCGAGTCGCTCTGCGAAAATTAAAAAAATTTAATCAGGTTGGCGAATTGGGGCGTTGCTCCTTTCACCGATAATCGCAAGATTCATGAAAGCGGAGCACGCGAGATTTAAATGAAAATCTTGCTCGTCGAAGATAACGAACAGGTTGCCGGGTTTCTGAAGAAGGGCCTGATGGAGGCGGGACATGTGGTCGACTGCGCGGACAACGGCCGTGACGGCATGTTCCTTGCAGCAGGCGAAACCTATGACGCCATCATCATGGACCGCATGCTGCCCGGCGGTATCGACGGTCTGGGTATCATCGCTGCCCTGCGCGCAACAGGAAACCGGGTGCCGATCCTGATCGTGAGCGCACTGGACGACGTCGACGAGCGGATTCGCGGCTTGAAGGCGGGCGGTGACGACTACGTCGTCAAGCCGTTTGCGTTCGGCGAGGTGCTGGCGAGGCTCGACGCGCTGGCGCGCCGCACGCAGGAAAGCTACGCGGAAACCACGCTGAAAGTGGGCGATCTGTCGATCGATCTGCTCTCACGCAAAGTGTCGCGAGGCGGCAAATTGATCGCGCTGAAGCCGCGCGAATTCAAGTTGCTCGAATACCTGATGCGGCACGCGGACCAGGTCGTCACGCGCACCATGCTGCTCGAAAATATCTGGGACTACCACTTCGATCCTCAAACGAACGTGATCGATGTGCATGTGAGCAAGCTGCGTCAAAAGATCGATGCGGGGTTCGAGCGGTCCCTGCTGAAGACGGTTCGCAACGCGGGCTATGTGTTGACGGTGAACGATTAGTCCGACAGTGGCGGGTGGGGGCGGCGGCATGATTGAGTTGTCAGGCTTTGGGTTCGAGACTCTTTGTGACGATAGTGAGTTCGTCCTCTCCCGGGTCAGCCGGCGCGACGGCGCCGAGACGTGGCTGGCCGTCACGTTGCCAGCGCTGCAACCCGCGGCCGACAGTCAGGCGCGCCTCGAGCATGCGTATGAGCTGCGAAGCCTGCTCGACGGCCGTTTCGTCACCCGGCCTCATGCCCTGATCGAGCACCGTGGGAGCGCGGCGCTGGTGCTGGAAGACCCGGGTGGGATCTCGCTCTCCACGATGCCAATGGGCTCGCTGCCGCTCGGCCGCTTCCTCGCGATTGCCTCCAATCTCGCGGCGGCGCTTGGCGCGTTGCATGAACGCAGTCTTATTCACAAAGACATCCGGCCGGCTAACGTCCTTGTCAATCTGGACACGGGCGGCGTGGCGCTGACCGGCTTCGGCATCGCCTCAAGCGTGACCGGCGAGCCGCCGGCCAGCACGCGGCCCGATGTCATCGCGGCGGCGCTCGCCTATCTGGCGCCTGAGCGGACTGGCCGTATGAATCGTCCGGTCGATTCGCGCGCGGATCTCTATTCGCTGGGTATCACGTTCTACGAAATGCTGACTGGCGAGTTTCCGTATCGCGCGAACTCGGCTATCGAATGGATGCATTGCCACATCGCCAGACCGCCGATTCCGTTGAATGAATTGGCGCGCGACGTGCCGCCCCAGCTCGCCGCGATCGTTATGCGCCTGCTCGCTAAAACGGCTGAGGAGCGCTATCAAACGGCACAGGGTCTCGAAAGCGATCTGCGCCGTTGTCTCGACACGTGGGAGCAAACCGGTCGCATCGACCCATTTCCGCTCGGCGCGCATGATGTTGCCGAGCGCTTGCGCATTCCCGAGCGATTGTATGGACGCGAGGCGCAATCGTCCGCATTGAATGCCGCGTTCGAGCGCGTGGCGCGGCAAGGCAAGCCGGAGCTCGTGCTCGTATCGGGCTATTCCGGCATCGGAAAATCGTCACTGGTGAACGAACTGAAGAAGCAGCTCGCCCTGTCTTATGGACAGTTTACTGCCGGCAAATTCGACCAGTACAAGCGTGATATTCCCTATACGACGCTCGGGCAGGCATTTCAGAGTTTGACGCAGCAAATACTCGACCGGGGTGAGGCAGAGGTCGCGCATTGGCGTGAGCGGCTAAGCGAGGCAGTCGGTTCGAACGGACAACTGATTGTCAACCTGATTCCGGAAGTCGAAGACATCATCGGTCCGCAACCGGCGGTGCCGGAGCTGCCGGCGCAGGAAGCGCAGATTCGATTCCACGGCGTGTTCGGGCGTTTTATCGGCGCCTTCACGCGCACCGGTCATCCGCTCGTGCTCTTTCTGGACGATCTGCAATGGCTGGATGCCGGCACGATCTGTCTGCTCGAGAGTCTGCTTGCCATGCCGGCGCTGCAGAATGTGCTGCTCGTCGGCGCCTATCGCGACAATGAAGTGGGCGCCGCGCATCCGCTCAGTCGCACATTGATTGCCATTCGCGAGCTGGGCGTGCCGGTTCACGATATCGTGCTGACGCCGCTGCAGATCGGCGACGTGGCGCGCCTGATCGGCGAAACGTTGCACGCGAGGACGGCCGAGGTCGACAGCCTCGCGCAATTTATCGTCGAGAAGACCGGCGGCAACCCCTTTTTCGCGGTGCAGTTTCTCAGGACGCTTGCCGAGGAGCGCCACCTGGTGTTCGATCCGGTGCGCCGTGCGTGGGGATGGGACGTCGCACGCCTTCGCGAGGCGCGCTTCTCGGATAGCGTCGTCGATCTGATGGTGAGCAAGATCGGCCGTGTGCCGGCTATCACGCAGGCCGCGCTCAAACAGTTTGCGTGTTTCGGCAACAGCGCGACCACTGCGATGCTCACACGTGTCGCGGGTACGTCGGACACCGAGGTGCACCTCGCACTCGCCGACGCGGTGACCGCCGGCCTCGTGTTCCGGCGAGAGCATGGCTACGCGTTTCTTCACGACCGCGTGCAGGAAGCGGCGTATGCGCTGATTCCTGTCGATGAGCGTGCGGCTGCGCATTTGCGAATCGGCCGCATGTTCGCGGGCAACGCGCAAGGGGAGGATCTCGAACAGAATATCTTCGAGATCGTCAACCAGTACAACCGCGCGACCGAACTCATCGACGACCCGGCGGAGTGCGAACGTGTCGTCAGATTCAATCTGATTGCCGGGCGGCGTGCGAAGACGTCGTCCGCCTACGCGTCGGCATCGACTTATCTGTCAGCGGGCAGCGCGCTGCTCGGCGATGAGGCGTGGGATACCCGCTATTCACTTAAATTCGCCCTGGAAAGCAGCCTTGCGGAGTGCGAGTTTCTGACCGGCGACACCGGCTCGGCCAAAGAGCGGCTGGCGAGCCTGTCGAAGCGTTGCACCACACTGGCTGACCGCGCTGCCGTGACATGGTTGCGGGTGACGCTGTTCACCGCGCTCGATCAGAGCGACCTGGCAGTGGAAATCTGCCTGGAGTATTTGCGCGCTATCGGGATTGACTGGGACCCGCACCCCACCCGCGAACAGGCGCGCAGCGAGTACGACCGGCTCCTGCAGCAGATCGGCGACTCTCCGATCGAATCGCTGATCGACCTGCCCTTGCTCACCGACGCCGACCGGCGCGCGACGCTGGATGTGCTCACAGCGGTCCTGCCGCCGGCGTTCTTCAGCGATGAAAACCTGGTCTGCCTCGTGTTGTCGCGGATGGCGAACCTGAGCATCGAGCACGGCAACAGCGACGCGTCGTCGATCGGTTACGCTTACTTGGGCATGGTGGCCGGCCCGGTATTCGGCGACTACGAAGCAGGCTTCCGTTTTGGCCAGCTAGGCCTGGGTCTCGTCGACGAGCGTGGTCTGCAACGCTTCAAGCCGCGCGTCTACATGTGCTTTGCGTATCACGTGATGCCGTGGACCAAGCACATTCGCACGGGCCTTCCGCTCCTGCGGCGGGCGTTCGATGCCGCAAGCGAGAGCGGAGACCTCACCTACACCGGCTTCAGCAGTTGCTGCCTCGTGACCAGCTTGCTGGCGGCGGGCGATCCGCTCCCCGACGTCGAACGCGAAGCTCAGCACCGCCTGGGCGTGGTGCAAGCCGCGAAATTTGGGCTGATTGTCGATATCATCGGCGCGCAGTTGCAGCTCATTCGAAGCTTGCGCGGCCTGACGACCTCGTTGGGCTCCTTCAATGACGACGCATTCGACGAAGCGGCATTCGAGCAGCATCTGGAAGCTGATCCGTGCCTGGCGATTGCCACATGCTGGTACTGGATCCGCAAACTGGAAGGGCGCTATTTCGCAGGGGATATAGGGAATGCGCTGGCGGCCGCTGAAAAGGCGGAACCGTTGTTGTGGACTTCGTCCGGTCACTTCGAGCTTGCCGAGTACCACTTCTACGCCGCACTCGCTCGGGCACGCCGGTATGACGATGCGGCGCCCGAGGAGCAGGCGGAGCAATTCCGCAAGCTCGTCGAGCATCACGCCAAACTCGAGGTCTGGGCTGAGCACTCCCCGAGCAATTTCGCGAGCCGCGCGGCGTTGGTCGCCGGCGAGATTGCACGCATCAAAGGGAACGAATTCGAGGCGATGCGTGAATACGAAAGCGCAATCCGTTTCGCGCATGAGCAGGAGTTCCCGTTGGTCGAGGCGCTGGCGCACGAAGTCGCCGCGACGTTCTATATGGCGCGCGAATTTACGACGATCGCCTTTGTCTACCTCGGCAATGCGCGGCTGGCTTACCTTCGGTGGGGCGCGCTGGCGAAGGTCCAGGCGCTCGACCGGCGCTATCCGAATCTGGTCCATGAGCCGGTGAACGATGCGCCCACAAGGAGTTTTGTCGCGGAGCAGCTCGACGTCGAGACGGTCGTCAAGGCGTCGCAGGCGATTTCGGGCGAGATTGCCTTCGAAAAACTGATTCACTCGCTGATGACCATCGTGCTGGAGCACGCCGGCGCGGGGCGGGCGCTGCTCGTCTTGCCGCGTGCGGAGACATTGTGGGTCGAAGCCGAGGCGCTGGCCGGCCGCGAAGGCGTGGAGGTGCGCCTTCAAAGCGAAGTCGTGACGCCGCGCCATTTGCCGACATCGATTCTGCATCACAGCATTCGTACACAGGAACGTGTGCTGCTCGATGACGCATCGCAGCCCAACCCGTTTTCCGCGGACGAGTACCTTCGTTCAAGCCGTTCACGTGCCGTGTTGTGTCTTCCACTCATGAAGCAGGCGAAGCTAATGGGCGTGCTGTATCTGGAAAACGAGCTTGCGCCGGGCGTGTTTACGCCGCCGCGGATCGCCGTGCTTGACCTGCTGGCGTCGCAGGCCGCGATTTCACTGGAAAACGCGTCGCTGGAAGAGAAAGAAGCGCTGCTCGAAGAGAAAGAGGCGCTGCTGCACGAAGTTCACCACCGGGTGAAGAACAATTTGCAGCTGATCAGCAGTTTGCTCAATCTGCAGGCGTCGCGCGTAACGGACAAGTCAGTCGCCGACCTGTTCGCCGATAGCCGCAACCGCGTGCGGTCGATGGCACTGGTTCACGAGAACCTCTATCGCGCGGGCAATTTCGCGCGAATCGCCATGGCGACACACGTGAAGAACCTGTGTGGTCATCTCGCACGCGCCTTCGACATGCGCCAGATGGGCGTGGACTTGCAGGTCGAAGTTGACGACGTGCAGCTGGACATGAACCGCGCGGTATCCTGCGGCCTGATTATCAACGAGCTGGTTTCCAACGCATTGAAGCACGCGTTTCCGGATGGGCGTGGCGGCTGCGTGCGCGTGGAACTCGCCCTGGTCGGCGAGGGGCGGTGCAGGCTGAGCGTTGCGGACGACGGCGTTGGCATCGCGCCGGAATTCTCGCTCGATGACGCCGACTCGCTCGGCTTGCAGTTGGTCCACGACCTCACACACCAGCTACACGGAACCCTGGAACTGAGCCGCACTGGCGGCACGTCGTGCAGCATTGTTTTCAACGCATCCGGACGTGGATAGGTACTAACTATGGCCCCCGCACGCATTCTGGTAGTCGAAGACGATCGGGTGGTCGCCAGAGACCTCGCGCAGCAGATGAACCGCGCAGGCCACACGGTGGTCGGCATCACCGCGCGCGGCGAAGATGCCATTGCGCTGGCCGGCGACACGGCACCAGATCTGGTCCTGATGGACGTTCGGCTGGAGGGTGAACTCGACGGTATCGACACCGCACGGCTGCTCCGTGAGAATTTCAATCTGCCGGTCGTTTTCCTGACCGCTTATGCCGACGAGGAAACGGTTCGGCGCGCAACCCTTGCCGAACCGTTCGGATACGTTCTCAAGCCGTTCGACGATATGCAACTGCGCACCGTCGTCGATATGGCGCTCTATAAGCACGGCGCGGAACGCCGCTTGCGCGAAAGTGAACAACGGTATGCGGTCACGCTGTCGAGTATTGGCGACGCGGTGATTGCGACCGACCGGGAATCGCGCATCACCTTTATCAACCCGGTCGCGGAGACGCTGACGGGCTGGGCTTGCCACGAGGCGATGGGCCGCCCGCTGGTGGACGTGTTTCGCGTGATCAACGAAACCACGCGTGAGCCGGCGAAAGATCCTGTGACTGCCGTGCTGAGCGCCGGCGCCATAGTTGGACTGGCGAACCACACACTGCTGCTTTCTCGCGACGGGCATGAGATCGCGATCGAAAATAGCGGGTCGCCTATCGTCGACGATCGCGGTGAAATCCTCGGCGTGGTGCTGGTGTTTCGCGACGTCACGCAAAGACGTCGAGCCGAAGAGGCGGAAATACTGCGTGAAACGAATGCTCGCCTCGAAATGGCGATGCACGGATCCAACGTCGGTGTGTGGGAAATCGACATGCCGGACGGCGACCACCATCATGGATTCGCGCAATTTTCAAACATCTGGGAATGGCTTGGCTTCACGCGTCCGTCGACTTTGCTGGACTACCCTGCCTATATGTCGGTGTTGCATCCCGATGACCGCGCACGCACCGAAGCGGCGATACAGAGGTACCTCAAGCGAGAGGTCGATGTGTTCGAAGTGGAGAACCGGCTGTGCCATCGCGATGGCACCGTCCGCTGGGTTCTTGTGCGCGGCATGGCGCAGTGGAGTGCAAACGGAAAACCAATCCGCTTCGTGGGCAGTCTGGTCGACATCACGGAACTGAAACTGACCGAGCAGGCGCTCCGGTCGAGTGAAGCCCGCTTTCGGGGCACCTTCGAGAACGCCGCGGTTGGCATCGCGCACTGCGATCTCGACGGGCACTTCTTGCGCTTGAACCAGCGCCTGTGCGATATCGTCGGCCATCAGCGTGAGACCCTGTTGCGCAACCGCTTTCAGGATATTGCCGATCCGGACTTTCTGACCGCGAGCGAGGAAAAATACCGCTTGCTGACCGAGGGCAAGCTTTCGCACTACTCGGAGGAGATGCCGCTTGTCAGACTCGACGGGTCTCGCGTCTGGGTGAGCGTGTCCGTGGCGCTTCAGCGCGACACGAACGGCCGGGCGCTTCACACCATTGCCATCCTCCAGGATATTTCGGCGCGCAAGGCGCTGGAGGACACGGTACGCGTCGCAAAAGACGCCGCCGAATCGGCGAATCGCGCCAAAGACCAGTTTCTCGCCAACATCAGCCACGAGTTGCGCACGCCGCTGAACGGTATTCTGGGCTACGCGCAGATTTTGCGGCGCGATGCGGCGATGACCGAGCGGCAACTGTCGAGTCTGGGCGTGATTGAACAAAGCGGCGAGCATCTGCTCATGCTGATCAACGACATTCTCGACTTTGCCCGAATCGAAGCGGGCAAGCTCGAACTGAACGTGACGGACGTACCGCTCGGCCCGTTTATCCGCGTCATCGCCGAGATGGTGAGCGTGCGCGCCGATGAGAAGAATCTTGTCCTGAATCATGAAGCGCCCGCGAACCTGTCGCTGGTTATTCGTGTTGATGAAAAGCGCCTTCGGCAGGTGCTGTTGAATCTGCTTGCCAATGCAGTCAAGTTCACGGACCAGGGTGAAGTCACGCTGATCGTTCGAATGATTTCGGATGGAAGGCTGCGCTTCGAAGTGAGGGATACGGGTGTCGGCGTGAGTCCGGACAGGCTGGAGACGATCTTTCATCCCTTCGAGCAGGCCGGCAATTTGACTCAGCGCACAGGTGGTGTGGGCCTTGGACTGGCGATCAGCCGCCAGTTAGTGCACGTGATGGGTGGCGAAATTCATGTCACGAGCACCGTGGGCAGTGGCAGCACGTTCTGGTTCGAACTGGATGTACCCGTGTCCTATGCGGAAGTGGCGGATTTTGCTGCAACCCTTCAGGTCGCGGATCGTGAAAGCGAACAGCGCCAGGCGGTTGTAATTGACGATCCCGTCGTTCCGCCGCCTGAGGAAATGGCGACACTGCACCGGTTTGCGCTGCTTGGCTCCATGCGCGCCATCGTCCATCACGCGGATTATCTTATCAACCTCGACGCCCGCTACGAAGCGTTCGCGACGCAATTGCGCCGTCTTGCGTCGGCATTTGAATCGCAGGCCTTACTATCCATGATTGAACGAAATTTGGATCGAGACTCGTGAGCACAATGGAACCATTCGGCACCGATGCGCCCATTATTCTGGTTGTCGACGACACACCGGCCAATCTGGGACTCGTGGTTGAATACCTCGAAAGCAACAATCTGCGGGTTGCTGTCGCGCGAGATGGAGCGGAAGCGTTGCGCCGCGCGGCGCTGGTGCAGCCCAACCTGATTCTGCTCGATGTCATGATGCCCGGACTCGACGGCTTCGAGACCTGCCGGCAATTGAAGGCCGCGCAGACGACGCGCGACATCCCGGTGATCTTCATGACTTCGCTCACGCGGACCGAAGACAAAGTCACGGGCTTTCGCGCCGGGGCGGTGGATTACATCACCAAGCCGCTGCAGATGGAAGAAGTTGCCGCACGCGTCAATACGCACCTGAAACTGCACGCGCTGCAAAAACTGCAGGAAGAGCAGAACATCCAGCTGCAAAAGGAAGTGAAGACGCGCAAACAGGCCGAGGAGGCGCTGCTCGAAGTCATCAACGGTGTGCGCAACGTGTCGAACGCGATCGCTCACGATTTGCGCACGCCGCTCACCGAATTGCGTTCGCGCCTTGAGGTGATGACGCTGACGCTGCGACGGCAAGGCAAGGACGACCAATGCCTGACGGAGCTGGAGGTCGCATTGTCGGATGTCGACCGCGTGATCAGCATCTTCAATGCGCTTCTGCGTCTCGCCGAAATTGACGCGGGCGTTCGCCGCTCGGGATTCATGCCGAGCAATCTGGACACGATTGTTTCGGACGCGGTCGAGTTCTATCAACCGGTGGCGGAGCTGCGCCGCGTTACGCTGTCGCTTCGGACTTCCGGTGACCTGACGGCCGTATCCGATCCGCTTCTGCTTGCACAGGCGATCGGCAATCTGATCGATAACGCTCTGAAATTCGCATCGGAGGGGGGAGAGGTCAGCGTCGTCGCCACGCGCAGCGACGGCATGATTGCGATTTCGGTTGCGGACGACGGCCCAGGCATTCCGGATGAGGAAAAGTCAAAAGTAACCGAGCGGTTCTATCGTGGTGACGCGAGCCGCGGAACGCCGGGCGTGGGCCTTGGGCTCGCACTCGTGAAGGCGGTAGCGACACTCCATCGCGGCTCGCTCGACCTTAGCGACAATCACCCAGGACTGATCGCTACCCTGAACGTGAACTGCGGTCTTTGAGAAATCTGCATCTATTTGGTACCAGATCAAGCTGCACGTCAGGCTAAATGCTTGTTATACATTCGTATGGTTTCCCGGCTGAGCCTTCTGAATTATTCTTGTATGGTTGAATGCGCGGGAGTAGCAGTCCGCGCGTTCGTAGACCATTCTTTGGGAACCGGGGCCGCCGCGTGGACGCCACTCAGATTGTTTGTATCGTCGACGACGACGAGTCTGTCCGGAGGGCCACGGCGAGCCTGGTGCGCTCGCTCGGATGGCAAACACGCGTATTTGCATCGGCGGAAGAGTTCCTGCAATCCAGTGACCTGGGCGGAGCCGCCTGTCTGATCTCTGATGTGCGAATGCCCGGCATGTCGGGGATCGAGATGCACGATCAGCTTTTAAAGTCCGGGTACGCACCGCCTACCCTGTTCATTTCGGCATTTCCCCCAGTCGCGCTTCAGGCGAAGATCGAAGAGGATGGGGTGTTGGCGTTTCTCCCCAAACCTGTCGATGCCGCCGCCATGGCGCATTGGCTCAATCGGGCACTGGGTTCGCCCTGACACCGTGATTGTAACGCGCCTCGCACTGCGCAACGCTGCGCGAAGGCGGCAGGGCGGCTGGCCCGCCCGCCGTACAACATCTCGAAGGTGACTGCCGCGCAAGCCGACGCTTAGCTCATGGCCGGGTAGTCCGTATAGCCGCTTACATCGCCACCGAAGAAACTGGTGCTGTCCGCGACATTCAGCGGGTGCCCGTCGCGCAGGCGAGCCGGCAGGTCAGGATTCGCAATGAAGGGTCTGCCGAACGCAACGATGTCGGCCCGGCCGTTGGCGATCGCCTGTTCGGCGGTATCGCGGTCATAGCCGCCGGCGATCATCAGCACGCCTTTGAATTCTTCGCGCAGCAGCTTGATGATGGCATCCCAGCGCGGGTCGAAGTTTTCATCCTTGACTGTTCCTACCATCGCCGGTTCGACGAGATGCAGATAGGCGAGGCCATTGTCGCTGAGCTTTCTCACGATGTAGCCGAACGTTGCCTCAGGCGTCACATCGCCCATACCCATGAAGCGTCCCATGGGTGTGAGGCGAACTCCGACGTTTTGCGGACCCACTTCGTCGCTGACGGCGGCGACGACTTCAAGCAGCAGGCGGGCGCGATTTTCGATGCTGCCGCCGTAGCTATCGGTGCGTTGATTGCTGTTGCTGTTGATGAACTGGTCCAGCAGATAACCGTTGCCAGCGTGAATTTCAACGCCGTCCATGCCGGCCGCGATCGCGTTGCGTGCGGCACGCCGGTAGTCGGCGATGATCTCGCGAATGCCTTCAACGGTGAGCTCCTGCGGCACCGGCACGTCGCTCCATACGCCATTGCCGGCCTCGTCGACAATGAACGTCTTTCCCGGCACCGGCATGGCGGAGGGGGCGACAGGCAGGCCGCCATCCGGCTGGAACACGGGGTGGGAAACGCGGCCGACGTGCCACAGTTGCAGGAACATATGGCCGCCTTCTTCGTGAACAGCCTTGCTGACGGCGCGCCAGCCTTCAATCTGCTGTTCCGTGTGAATACCCGGCGTCCACGCATAACCTTGGCCCTGCTGCGAGATTTGCGTCGCTTCACTCACGATCAGCGCCGCGCTGGCGCGTTGCCGATAGTATTCGACGTTGATGTCGGTCGGCACGTTGCCCGGTTGGCCGGCTCGTGAGCGTGTGAGAGGAGCCATTGCAACGCGGTGATCGAGAGAGAGGCGGCCCACTTTGATCGGGTTAAACAGATGCTTCGTCATGGTGAATCTCCGTGTGGTTGGTTGATGTGTGTAAGCGTAGGGGAGGTGGGGTTTGAGCAGAATCCCAACGGCGTGCTACACATCTTTGCGTGGTGAGCAAAGGTCCGCGAACACGTTGCCGCTGAGCGCCGTACCGAGGACCTTCGCCATTGCGATCAGGCACTAGCCGCGAAGCTTCATGATGCGGTCGCCCAGAGCAATGCCGAGTTCCGACATGCTGATTCCGAGCCGCCTTTGCTGTTGCTCCCAGCCGGACAACGCAGACGGCAGACGCTCGCCGCCTCGCGAGAGCGCCTGCGCCAGCGCCACAGCGTTCGCAGCGGCTTTTGCGGTGCTGCCCGCGGTATGAGGACGTGGTATGTACGCGGCATCGCCAAGCAGGATCGTCCTGCCGAAAACCATCTGTTCAACCCGGAGATCCTGAATCGCCTGGACGAAGGGCTCCTTCGTCGCCTGCACGAGAACCTGCAGCGTAGGCGCGAGCAACCGGCTCGCGGTGGAGCGCAGTTCGGCGATATCGGCGTCTTTCGTCGTTCCGGGCGGCAGCGAGGTGCTGCGTTGGACTCCGTTCCTGTCCAGCATCAAGGCGCTGAGGCTGTCGCTGGGCATCGGGCGATACCAGACCCAGTTCCAGCGCCGCTTGCCGACTTCGGTGGTGCTGTCTTCGCCGGGTACGAGATAAACCAGAATCAGATGGGCGTCACCTTGCTGGAACGTAAAGCGGTCGCGTAGAACATTCGCCGCATCGGGCGGCAGTTCGTTTTCTTCGACGAGACCGCGCCACGCGATATAGCCGGCATAGCTGGGCTGCGAATCGGGCAACAACTGAGCCCGAACCGTGGAGCGCCCACCATCGGCGCCGATCAGAAGATCGGCTTGTTCGACTCTGCCACTTTCGAAATGGGCCGTGACCGACGCCCCTGTTTGTTCGAGATGAGTGAAACGTTCGCCGGAGTGGATCACTTCAACTGGCAGTGCGCGCCTCATGGCGCTGTAAATGAGACTCCATGAGGTTTGCGTCTGCGGCATGTAGAACTGCTCGATGATGCGGTCGCTCTGATCGAGATAGATGCGATCTCCCGAGTCCACGCCTGGATAGGCCGGCAGTTTTACGCCACCGAAACGGAAGGCTTCCAGCACATCAGGCTGCAACACGATGCCACCGCCCCGGCTGTCGAGTTCATTGGGTGACTGCTCGAAGAGCTTGACGTCCCACCCGACCGCGCGCAGCGCGGTTGCCGTGAAAAGACCGCTGAGCGAACCGCCGATTATGGTTGCGCGCGGTCGATTGGCGTGGCTGATGGGACGCTCCTGATTGTTCTGCGTCTGATCGTTTTGCAAAGCGGTGGTGGACACGGCGTTCTCCTTCTATTGCTAGGTAGCTGGAGATTAGCGGTTAGGTAATCAGCGGAGAATGCAGGCGCAACGCAATCCACCTTTGCGTGATCTGCAAAAAAAATCTGTCAAAAGTACTGCGTCAGCGGGGCGCTCCATGCATCAGATGAATGAGTCGAAGACGACGCGGTCTTGCGGTTCTCTTTGTCTGACGCGCAAAGGTGCATTGCCTCACGTTGTGATTCTTACCGGTCGGCGACGGCGCTATCGTGCATCTGCAAACAATCCCCTTTTGGAGGTGTTCGATGAACAAGCTGAATATCGAGGTCATATACGACTTTATTTGCCCGTGGTGCTGGATCGGCGAAGAAAAGCTGAAGCAGGCGATTGGCGAAGCCAATGCCGGCGAGCACACGAAACTCGTGTTCGTTCCCTACGAATTGAATCCGGGCATGCCGGTCGAGGGTCGCGACCGCAAGGAATACCGGTCGGCGAAGTTTGGGAGCTGGGCCCGCTCGCAAATCATGGATGCTCAGGTCACCGCGGCCGGACTTCAGGTGGGGCTGGAATTCAACTACGCATTGGCGAAGCGCACGCCGAACACGTTTGCCGCTCATCGGCTCGTATGGATGCTGCAACAAAAACACGACGTCACAGCGCTGGTGGAGGCGATCTTCCATGCGTACTTTTCCGCCGGGCGCGACATTGGAGACATCGCCGTGTTGACGGAGATCGCCATAGAGGCGGGTTTCGACAAAGACGGGATCGAAGCGTTTTTTGCGTCGGGCGCTGGAGTCGACGAAGTGCGTGCGCTTGAAGCTCGGGCCATTGCGCAAGGCGTCAGCTCGGTACCATCGGTGAAGATTGGCGACGAGATTGTCAGCGGCGCGCAGTCCGTCGCTCTGTTTCGGGCAACACTCGAAGATGCATTGAATGCTGGTACGACAGTGCCTTAAGCAGGGGCGTGGTGATCATGGACCGTTCGCCTCGAAGGTTGGGCGGTAGTCCATGGTTGCCGCGGCGTTTGGCATTCAGAAATTTTATTTCGACTGCGAGGCTGCATTAGATCAGCATGCGGAGTTAAGGAAATGAAGCGATGCCGCTCGCAAGAGGCAATCTCGACGGGCGGCGTGGCAGGATTGTCGTGGAGGCAGGGTATTCAGCCTGCCGCGCCGTCGCTGTTGTCTGCGAGCCGTCGCAACAAGCCCGAGTTGATGTTCTGGACGATCAAGCATGGTGTGAACATGACGGCCATGCCTTCCTTCGGGAAGACACAGCCAGATCAGACGCTCTGGCAAGTGGCCGCGTTTATCTTCACCGAGCGCGGAGTATCGAAGGATAAGTACGACCTGCTCGTACATGGTAACGATCAGGTCGGCAGCACGGCTGTATTGCTCAAAAGCTGGACACCGTAGCCTCGTAAAGACTGGCGGTGCTGCTGTGATTGACGCCTGCGGTTGGCTGAATGTTTCTCGTCGGGAGTTGAGTCTATAACATGAAGCGCGTTGTCTTTGCTCTCCAGATGGCAGCGCTGTTGACCGCTTGTACAACAGTGCCATCGAACCGTTCACTAACCGGCAAGCCGGCTACGCGCGGCGAGACCGTCGATTATGCGGGTCACGTCTGCGGCGATCAGAACATGCATGTGAAAATACCTGTGTGCGTGTTCCCTCGGGTGATCACGCAAACGCCTGTGGAACGTTCGTAGTCCGGATAAGGCAAAGCAACATTGATGTGCCCGGTGTCTGCTTCGGACTCGGGTGTCAGATTCCACCACGCGCTCTACTACGGCTGCGGCGATGACGCACGTCGCTCCTGCCAGCAGCGCAAGCCGAACAGCGGCACGAGCCCATATGCATGGTCGAGCATGTCCGACTGCAGGTTTTCGTACGGTACCCAGCGTGTCTCGTCGAGGTAGAGAAAAATCTCCAGCGCGACGACAGCATGACTGGACTGCAGTTGACGGACCACGAGTGGCATGTCGTGGCGCACCGCCGGGTGGTCGCGAAGGTGCGCCGTCAGATAGAGACGGTACAGGCCAAGATTCGTGTGGCGCTGCGTGTCGTCGGAGACAAGTTCCGCGAGTGGCCGGTCGATGTCACCGCGCAGCCGGGCGAGCAGCGCCTCGTCGGGAAAGCGCACAGTGTCGACGTCAAAATGAATCGCATGCTTGACGCGTCTGCCGCCCGACTCGGTCATGCCTCGCCAGTTCTTCACGCTGTGCGTAAGCAGGACGTAGCTCGGCAGCATCACGATCGAGTTATCGAAGTTGCGCACCTTGATGGTGTTCAGAGCAATGTCGATCACCGTGCCATCGGCGATGAAGCCGGGCACTTCGATCCAGTCGCCCACCCGCAGCATGTCGTACGCGGCGAGCTGGATGCTGGCCACGAAGCCCAGTAGTGAATCGCGGAAGATAATGATGAGGAGCGCCGTCATCGCGCTGAGGCCGGTGAGGAAGTACGCCGGCGAGCGCTCCAGCAGCACCGAAATCGCGGTAATCAGCGCGATCACGTAGAGCACGATGGTGGCGACCTGCAAGAAGCTCTTGATTGGCCGCTCGCTCGCGGACGGGAAGTGGCTGTAGCGCTCGCCGACGCTGTCGAGGAACGCGAGCGCGGCACGTAGCAGCGTGTACACCATGTAGCAGCCCGCGAGCAGCGCCAGCGGGTGCCCGAGCGCCGCAATCAGCGGGAACGTCAGTCCGGAAAGCAGAGGGGCAGCCGCATAGACGATCGCGGCTGGGACGAGCGGCGCGAGCCGATGGAAAACCTTGTGGCGCTCGGCGGCGCGAAGCCACTTATGCCGCTCCTGGCGAGCGAGGCGGCCCACAACTTGCAGCATGATCAAGCGCGTGGCGTAGTAGCAGATCGCGCTCGCCAGCAGAATCGCGAGCAGCAGGATTGCAATGAGCAGTATCGCGACGGCCCAACTGTCGGTGTAGACCTGGAAGTGATGCCAGTCCGGCCCACCTTCGATACGCAACGCCTTGTCGACCATGGACCCTCCCATTGCCGGCGAGCTCATTGCGCCGGCGAGATCCGGTCTGTCCATTGAGTCGGCACGCTGCCGCGGCAGGAGGGCGGCGCCTGCCGCCACCGTCTTTGCCGCTGTGCGAGCAGAGCCGGACCGGGCGGCAGTTGCATCGCACGACGGCTATTGTAGCGGTGTCGCCCGTGGCGGCGCCTTGTGCCTATTTGTACTGGGCGAACAGCCACTTGCGCATCGCTTCCCTCGCCTCCCGATGGACGCTGGCCTGCGGATACACGACGTAAAAGCCGAGCGACGTGGGAAACGAAAAATCGAAAACGCGCCGCAAACGACCCTCTGCAATATCGCGCTCGACAAGCGGCTCACTGGTTAGCGCAATCCCCTGGCCGGCAATCGCAGCATCGATGGCGAGCAAGGACTGGCTGAACCGTGGTCCTTTCATGGGATCGACGTGCGTTCTTCCACCCACCGCGTCAAAAAACTCTGGCCACAGATTGTGCGCATCGTGCAGCAAGACTTGCTTCGCCAGATCCGATGGACTCCGGATTGGCGGACCCGCGCTGAGCAATTTTGGGCTCGCCACAGCAAACATATCGAGCGGAAACAGCAACTCGCCGGTGAGTCCCGAGGGGAACGGGGGCTTGCCCAGTCGAACGGCGATGTCCACGCCGTCGGCCTGAAAGTTGGAGAGCTTTTCGTCGGCCATGACGCGGACTTCGATGTCCGGGTGCAACCGGCCGAAGTCCGACAGCCGCGGAATCAGCCATTTCGCGGCGAAAGACGGTGTTGTGCTTATAGTGAGAAACGTTGAGCGTTGACCAAGCGCTTCAGTGGCGTCGGAGATGATCAGCAGCGCGCGCTGGACCGCCGAGAAATACTCCAGTCCCTCGCTGGTGAGGGCAAGCCCCCTCGGCAAGCGTTGGAATAGCTGAACGTCGACAACATTCTCAAGATGCCTCACTTGCTGCGCAACGGCCCCCTGCGTGACGCCGAGTTCATCGGCCGCCAGACGGAAATTGAGGTGTCGCGCCGAGGCCTCGAAGGCGCGAAGCGCGTTGAGCGGTGGAAGCCGGCGGGTTCGCAACAGGTTTTGCATGCAGTAGAAATTCTACAGTCTGACTGGAGAAATCATGATTCGACAGTATCATTCTATCGCCTTACAGTATGGCTTCATTAAGTGGATGAAAGCCCGGTGCGGCGCTCGGTTGGTATCTTGAAGGAGAACGGCATGACTGTAGAAAAAGTGGCATTGATAACGGCGGCTGGCAAGGGCATGGGCGCGGCTATCGCTCGGGATCTCGCGGCGAATGGCTATCGTGTGGCGCTGATGTCGCCATCGGGCAGCGCTGTCGAGCTGGCGAAGGAACTGGGCGGGTTCGGTGTCGCGGGGTCCGTTACCGAGGAGGCGGACATCGATCGTTTTGTTCGCGAAACCCTCGCGAAATATGGCCGCATCGACGCGGTCGTGAACAATACGGGCCATCCGCCCAAGGGAGATCTGCTTGCCATCGAGGACAGCAAATGGCACGAGGGGCTGGATCTGATCGTGTTGAACGTCGCTCGTGTACTGCGTCGTGTGACGCCGGTTTTTCTGCAGCAAGGTGGCGGCGCGGTCGTCAATATTTCAAGCTTCGCGGCCGACGCGCCGGAGCAGGCCATGCCGGTTTCTTCCGCACTGCGTGCGGCACTCAGCGCATTCACGCGCCTGTATGCCGATCGTTACGCCAAGGACAATATCCGGATCAACTCGGTCCTGCCTGGCTTTATCGACAGCTGGCCGGAGACGCCTGAAATCGTCGCGCGCATTCCGGTCGGGCGTTTTGGCAAGACCGAAGAGATTGCTAAAACGGTAACGTTCCTGCTGTCGGATGGCGCCGGCTATATGACCGGCCAGAATATTCGGGTTGACGGCGGTATCGTGCGAGCTTTGTGAAACGCGCCATGAGTGAACTTGCCGACCTGCTCAACCGGATTTGGTCGTTGCTGAGTTCCGGTGCGAATGCGGGAGCGGCGCGCTCGCCTTTCTCAATGCTCCAGGCGGCAACGGTTGGGCTGGACGGCGCGCCGAAGGCGCGCACGATCGTCCTTCGGGAGGTGAAGAAAGACGAAGCCTCATTGACCTTCCATACCGATGCGCGATCGGAAAAGGTCTCGGAACTGAGGAAAGATAGCCGGATCGCGCTGACTGGCTGTGATCTGGACGCGGGCATCCAGATCCGTGCCGAAGGCGTCGCGCGAATCGTGGATAGTGTGGATGAGCGACGAGCGTTCTGGAGCGCCAGCAGACCCCGCTCGTTAATTGTGTACCGTGCGCCGCTCGTCCCCGGCACGGTCATCAGGTTGCCTCAGGACGCACACGCAATAGCCGGGCAAGAAGAGGTCGACCCGAGCGCCGGCTTCGAGAACTTTTGCCTCGTTACCGTTGAGGTGAGCAGGCTCGACTATCTCGACCTATCGCCAAACGGTCATGTTCGTGCGAGGTTTGTTCGCGAGAACGGGACGTGGCACGGCAGCTGGGTCGCACCATAGATCGGGTTGCGTGCGCCGCGTGCCTGTCGGTGGCCGGAATCGCAGGCTACTTGCCGTTTCGTCAGCGCTCGCTATGGCCGCCCTCATGAAGGCGCCATAGCGAGCAAGCGTGAATCCAGCCGGAATTCGATTAGCGGAAGCCGTAGACCACGACCTTTTTCCCCTCGAATTGTTCTTGCACGCCTTGCTGGCAGTTCGGTGGACACGTCATCTCCTTGCCATCGAATCAGGTTCTTAACATCACAGCGAGCAGGGGCCTTTTTGCCTGCGGGATTAGGCGCCCAATGGCAAACAAATAGAAAGTTTCGAACGGCCGCCGTGATCCGTGGCTGGGGCCATTTGCCAGGTATGCGATGAGAGAACGAGCGACCGCCAATGCGGCCGGCTGTTCCGGTGTGCGCGGCGAGAATGCTTGGGCGCAGGTCGAAGCAATGAATGTCGAGACGCTTCACCAAGCGGTCTTTTTTTTCGCTTGGTGTCGGCAGGCACGTGCAAAAGAGGTGCACGAAAATCCGCGCAATGTTGACTTCGTGAGTCGGCCACGCTTTAAAGTCGCGTAGCAAAAAATAGTGTAATCGACGCTATTCGCAGGGCCCCAATGAAAATCGGACAAAAGACAGGCGCATTCAGAATCGCGGGTGCCTACATTGAATTTCACCCGGAAGGCCGCGGTATCGTTGCACGACGAAGGCTTCCGCTTTCGAATAGATGACATAGTCGACTCGGCTTTGCATGGGGCCGGACTAAGCGTTAAAACGCTAAGTCCGGCCGACAGGAGACGGCGATGACCGAGATATCCGTACTTCGATCACACTGGTTCACGATGCTGCTGCTACTTGCGTCGACGCTGTCGGCGTCGCGGCCCGCGCGCGCTGAAGATCCTCTTGCACGCGATGTGAATGGGCTTACGTTCGATCAGTTCATCCAGAAGACGCTTGATGACTACGAGGTTCCCGGGGCAGTTGTCGTCGTGGTGAGCGACAAAGGCACGGAGTTCCTGAAGGGGTACGGCGTGCGCCGTCGTGGCGAAACAGCGCCGGTCGACGGAGATACGCGATTTCAGATCGCATCGATGAGCAAGTTCATCGCCGCGACGGCGGTCGGGGCATTAGTCGATCGGGGCGTGGTGTCCTGGGACGCACCTGTCAGGACTTTTTCGCCCGACACGGTGCTCGCCGAACCGTACGCCACACAGAACGTCACCTTGCGCGATTTCTTTGCACATCGCACCGGTCTGCCGGCCTATACAGACGATCTTCTCCCGCAACTCGACTTCAGCTTTGACGAGTTGCTGCACCGCGCGCGCTTTCAGCCATTCGACCATAGCTTCCGGTCGCGGTGGGCGTATTCGAACTACGGCATTTTTCTTGGGCAATACAGTGCAGCACGGGCGGCCGGAATGAGCCCCCCGCAAGTGCTGTCGAGCACGATGCTGGTACCGCTCGGCATGACACGCAGTGGTCCGGTGCAGGCGGAACTTTTCAAGGACGACAACCGGGCAACGGCGCATAACATCGACGGCTCGGTCATGCCGTACGAGAACGTCGACAAATTCAGTGGTGCGGGCGCGATCGTTTCGACGGGCCACGACATCGGACGGTGGATGGCGATGCTGCTCGCGCAAGGCACGTTCGAAGGCAAGCCGGTTTTGAGCAAGGAAACCGTGACGGAAATCTTCGCGGCGAGCATGGTGCAAGGGCCTGGTGGTCCGCTGAACGATCCCAATGACTCGGCCGGGCTGGGCTGCGAGAGCTATCACTTTCTTCGCTGGCGCGTAATTGAAAAGAACGGCGCACTGAACGGCATGCGCACCATCGTCACGCTGGTTCCGGAGCGTGACATTGGCATCGCAATCTTTGCCAACAAGCAGATGACGGTATTTCCGGAGGCCGTCCGCGCGGAGTTTCTCGAGCGTGTGCTCGCGCCGTCAGGGCGGGACTTGCAAAAGCAGATTCACGAGGAGCAAAAGGGATGGCTTGCGCTACTCGATGTGCCCAAACCGCCGCCCGATGCGAAGCCGCTAACACGTGACCTTGACGCCTTCACGGGCCTCTTTGTAAGTCCGCTGTACGGATCGCTTGCGGTGGTACGCAACGGCGAAAGCCTGGCCGTGAAAGTCGGTGCGCGTGATTATCCTGGGCAGTTGACGCACTGGTCGGCCGACTCCTTCCTGATCACGTTCGAGAATCCCGACATACCACCTGGACTCCTCACGTTTGCGTTTAAAGAAGGCGATCCGCGTGCCACGGGCTTTGACGGCAGCAGGGTGCCGAATGCCTACACGACAAGCTATGGGCACTTTGATCGCCCGCGATAGCGTCGAGGGCGAAGCGGCCCGTTTTATGAAGCGCGCCCAAACACAGCTGTGACCACCATCGTGCAAAGCGCGCCGACCATTGCGCTAATCAGCACGCCGAGGACCAGATTCGTTCCGATGTACTTGCCAAACCAGTCGTCCGTGACCCAGACGTCATTCTTCGTGAACCACGCACTGCCGTGAATCGTGACGATCACACTGTCGGGCTTCAGTTCGAGTTTCGTGGCACGCAACAGCCCGTTGGTCGAACAATCCTGAATCGCCGGGCTCCGTAGCGGCCAATAATCCGCTTCCTCACTCGCCGCACACGCGTAGAGCGTGTCGATGCTACTGCCGGACAGCCGCACGGCGGCGCTGCGCAAAGGCAGACCGGAACTGGCGGCATCGGGATCTTCCGCCCCGCCGAGATGCAGGACCGAGGCAGGCTTTCTGGACGGAAAAGTCAGTGTGAGCGCATGGTCCTCCTGAACCAGAACCGTCAGCGCAACAGCACCGGGAAGGCGTACGGCAGGATGGTTGGCGACGCGCAACTCTTTCTGCTCCGCGACGGCAGGCGCCGCGCCGCTGTCGCCGAGCAATACGGCGAGCTGAACCTTCAGCGGGGCATGATGTGCAACGATGTTCAACCCCGGATGCGGCCCTTCTCCAATGTGTGCGACCTGCACCTCTGCGATGCCGGAGCCCGGCTCCAACGCAATGTCGATCATCGTGTGGCCCGTTCCCGTTTGCGCGGTCGTCCAGGCTAGCGCGCCATCGGACGTCGGCATCGTTAGCGCGAAGTCATCGTGTAGTGACTTGACCGTCTGGTCATCGAGATGCGCGCCGTCGAAGCGCACGTCAACCCCCTCGTTGTCTGCCCCCTCGACAGCAAGCAGCGGCCCCGGCGCGAGTGGTTCGAGAACGAGCCGGTCCCCTGCTGCCACTTTCCAAGGGTCCGGCGGAAGAGGGTGGCTGACGGGCCGGCTGGTCGCGTACCAATAGAGCGCCGCAAGCGCGAGCAGCACAACCAGCGCGATGCCTGAGCGCCTGATGATCACCCGCGCTGCAGGCGTGATCGGACGCGCCCGCGCTCGCGCCGGCGGATGGGGTTTTGCTCGGCGGTTCATTGCTTCACGATGTGTACGGAGTCCGGCGAAATCGCGCCGGCCCAGCTCTTTTGGTCATTCAGTGTGTCCCAGACTCGCACCTGCAAACGATAGACGCCCGGCACTCTTGCGCCGCCTCCATCCTTGCCGTCCCAGCTTCCGTTGTGCGGTCCTTTCTGCAGGGGATCGTGCGGCGTCGCGCCGACGAGTTGCACGCTCACCTGGTCCGGCGCCGTCGCTTCGAAGCGAAGAATTTCTTCCGCACCACGGCCAAAGTCGCGAATGGTGTTGTAGCCGATCGACGCCGATTCCTGCGGAAACCGCGGTGCGGACGGTCCGAATTGCAGGTTGTTGACCGCGACGGACCCGACCGCGCGTGGCCCGCCGCCAATGCCGTAGACAGCAATGGGAGAAAACGGGCGAGCCGTTTGCCGGTCGCCGCCGGTGGCCGACGTGCACGCCCGCTGCACCGAATAGACGACATATTGGCCGGGCTGAGGCTTGGCACCTATCTCATCGGGAAGCGGGACCTTGACGACATGCCGGCCTGCGCGGCCATCCGCGTCCAGCATGACGCTCGGATACGTTTTTTCGCCCGCGCTGAGAGCGAGCCATGTGCAACTGTCGGGGCGCGGCGCGACGTCGATCACGAAAGGCCAACCGCCCTGCATGAACCCTTCGACGGTAAATGACCCGGCGCTCAGCGACACGGGAAACTGCGGCCCGTACTTCAGCAGACTTTCAGCGTCAGGCTTGGGTCGAGGATCAGGTGGAGTGGGACGCGCTTCGGACGCACCCTCGGGGCGATTGAAGAGCCATTGAAGGGGAATGGATATCGAAGGCCCGCCGCCCGTTGGCGGACGGTCGTATCCTCCGGCCGGCGCTCTCTGCGCATGCGCAGAGAGCGGCCCAAGAGACAGGCACACAATCACGACGCGGCCGGCGGTGCCAATCAGCCGCGAAGAGTTGCCGGGATGCCGCTTCATGATGCTTCTCACATGGCAAGTGCCTCTGCCTGCAACCTCACTGCTTGCGCTCTTTCGTCCTCGTCTGCAGCATCCGCACGCGCGCCATGGCCGCATGGTTGGTGGTCGTGCTGTCGTATAGCTTTGCCAGATCGGCCTTGAGTGCGGTGCGCGAATCTCCGTCGAGATACACCATGTGGCCCGACGGATAATATTTGACAGTCAGGTTCTGCCGTACCGCGGCGTTCTGCAACGGCATGTTCTGCAGATCCATCGTGGTCTGGTAAAAAGGCGTGACCGCATCGTAGTAACCGTTCGCGGACAACACCTTCAGATCGACGTTCAGCGCCATCGTCGCGGCAAGATCGCCGGCGGTGTACAGCACGATATTGCCGTTCACGTCCTTGCCTTTCTGCGCGCCTGTCGGGTCGATGTGGCCGAAGTCCCAGTTGGCGAACGCCTGGTCATTGAGGTCGGTGAAGGGCGTCACCGACGTGTACTTGAGCGTGTCGTTCAGATAGGTGTTCCACATCGCCGTGTAGACGCCGCTGACCGCGGTCATCGTCGGGTCGTTGCCGCCCGAGTTCGGGTTGATCGTCGCGGCAATGCCCGTTCCCACGCCCGTCACCCGGCCGTCGTATGAGCCCAGTTCGAGGCCGTCCGATGCCATCAGCGATACCAGGAAGGCCATGTTCCCGATCGCGTTCTGCGCGGCGACGTCGAGGCTCCAGCTATCGAGCACCACGGGCGTAATGCCGATGAAATCGCTCAGCTGCTGCACGGCCGCGGCGTCGGCGTTTGGAAACGCCGCGACGGCTTGCGCATAAGGCGTCTGCGCGAATGGAATCACAGTTTGCGCATACGACGGCAAATCGGCGGGCGGCGGGGCCACGTTGATCTTCTTGTGATACCACGCATCGGCGGCGCACGTCGGCAGCAGCCCGACGGGGTTGCCGGCCTGCGAATAGTCGAGAATCGACGACTGCAACGTCACGCCGTTCAGGTCGATGCCGGCTTCGTGCAGCAGATAGGCAAGCACACAGCTGCGAGCCGTGCCATACGATTCGCCGAACAGGAATTTGGGCGAATTCCAGCGGTCGTAGACGGTCAGAAACCGCTCGATGAATTGCCGCAACGAACCGGCATCCTGGTCGACACCCCAGAAGTTCTTGTTCGTGTTCGGCGCGATAGCCGCGGAATAGCCGGTGCCGACCGGGTTGATGAACACGAGGTCGCTTCTGTCGAGCAGGCTGTCGGGATTGGGCTCCATCGCATAAGGCGCGGCCGGCGTAAATTTCGGCATGTCGGTCTTGATCCGCTGCGGCGCGAACGATCCGAGCAACAGGAACACCGATGACGATCCCGGCCCGCCGTTATAGAAGAACGTGACCGGCCGGGTGGCGAGGTCCGCTCCGTCGGCAGTGAATGCTACATAGAAAATCTTCGCCGACGGCTGCGCGCTGACGGGGTCTCGTGCGACCAGATGACCGGCGTACACCGTATAGGCAATGGCCTTCCCGCCGAGCTCAACCTGATGATGGGTAATCGCTGCCTGCTCCGTGCTGTCGGCGATCGAGTCGCCGGGACCGCTGCCGTATGCGAGCGGATCGGAGTACGGTTGATCAGGCGGGGGGACACTGGGTGCTGTTGACATTTGTCACACTCCCGGAATATCGAATCGATGAACCACGCATGTTCTTCGCGGACGCACCAAGCCTCAGCCCGCCGCATCAGCAGTGTCAGCGTGGCTGCCCGCAATCCGTCGAGCGCCGGCCAGGCGCCTCGTCGAGCAGCGCCCTCGCGGGCGCTCCTCCAATATCGGAACGATTCATCACGCTGGATTTTTTAACCTTTGGCTACTCATTCCGGCAGTGCCGTATGTCGGGCGCAGCGCGGATTACGGTTTCGTCGCCGAAGCCTTTGCACGCTGACGCTGTGCCTGCCATGCAGCTGTTCGCGTGCGGATGTAGTTGTCATAGTCTTCGCTCGTTCTGAGCGCGGGCATCTGATTGTGCACATACCCCTGACTGTCGGGGACCGGCAATCGCGACACCAGTTCGGCCTGAATCATTTGCAGATGCGAAGGCACATCCGCGTCAGGAAACACGGTGCCCGACGTCGGTACCTTCACCCCGGCAAGCGGGTTGTCCGTGCGCGGCTGCGAGAGCGTGAAGACCGCGCTGACATCCGGCGCGGCTGCATCTCTCGCGGTGAGCGGCGGCAGACTCCAAAGCAGTTCGACTGTCTTCAGAATGCTGGTGTGGTCGAGCGGCGTTCCCGTGTCGGGCACCCGGAACACGGTGCCTGCCTCGATCCATGGCGATACGAGCAGCGTCGGCACGCGCACGCCGAAACGCTTGAAGTCGAATCCGAACTCGCCCGCGAGGCTGTCGGGTGCAACGGCGGTCGCAGGCGGCGCCACATGGTCGTAGTTGCCGCCGTGCTCGTCGTAGGTGATGATCAGCAGCGTCTGATTCCAGTTCGGCCCAGTGGAGACTGCCTGGTAGACGTCGTGAATCAATTGCTCGCCCAGCGCCACATCGTAGTTGGGATGCTGGCTATTGCCCTTGGGACTCCAGCTCGGCTCCAGAAAACTGAAAGCCGGCAACGAACCGGCCTTGGCCGCCGCCTGGAAATCGGTGAATAGTCCGAAATGCGATTCGGCCGCATTGGTCACGTCGGGAAAATTGTGGCGCGTCAGCGGCGGCGTGTCATATCCGTAGATGACCCAGCTCCGGTTGGCATCCGATAGCCGTCCAAAAATGCTGGGGCAGGTGAACGTCTTGGCCACATCGTCCATATGCCCTTGGCTGGTCCCCGCGCAGGCGAACGCACGATTCGGCATCGTTTCTGTCGGCACCGAAGCGTACCAGTGGTCACAGACGGCGTAACCGCTGGCCAGCCCGGACAGGACGGGGAGCATGGCCGGCGTGAACATCCCCATGATGTCTGTTGCGACCGTGCCCGGCAGGATAGACCAATGCTTGTTCGCTTCCCACGAGAGCGTTTGCGCGAAGTCCTGCACGAAGCCGCCATTGTTCGGCTGCTGTCCTTGCGCGACGGTGGCGGTCCCGTACAGTTGCAGGTTGGTTGCCGCATACCCCTCGCCAGGATCCGCGCCGGGCATGAAATACGCGTTCTGGTCAGTGGGGGCGATCTTGAACACCGAGACCGCGTTGCCCTGGCTATCGCGATTGTTTTCCTCGCCCGTGAGGCCTTCGAATGGCTGCCCCGTCGGTGATTTGTTTCCCTGAGCCGCGTAGAGAAACCCCAGCATCTGATCGAACGAACGGTTTTCGAGCATCAGCACGACAATGTGCTGAGTCGACGAGAAGGCGGCCGCATTCATGTTGAGCTTTCCCTTTGTGCGGTTGGTCAGAACGGATCCGGCTGGTCACCCGCCGCAACATGCAAAGTGCACGGCTCGACTCCGATAGTTTCCGCTGGTGTGCGCGTAGTGGAAGCGCTTCACGTTGAGCGCCGACTGCATCGCGCCAATCGATCCGGACACGCGCATGGACTCGCGATCCGGAAGGCGAGAATGAATGATTCGCCCTGTGACACGTCAATGGCATGCCACAGGCATAGACGAGCCATTTGAAAGCGATTAGCGTGACTGTCACTAAAGTTACATGGACAACGCTAATTTTTCTTCCGCAAGCGAGCACAGCGAGCGGTGGAAAATCGGTCCTGTCGAATTGATCTGCTCACGAGATTCGCTATTCAAGCTAGAACCCCGCAATTCGAAAGTCAAGGACACGACTGTCTACGAAGAATGACTCATGCCGGCACATGCGCCACCGTGCGGTAGCACACTCGAGTCACGCGCAGCAGTTGGTGTGCCGTTTATGCAACACGCGACGCTCGAACTTTTTTTAACAGACAGCCGCGCCAGACTTTGATAGCCTTTGTCGTGGAAGAGCATCCGACGACAGGAGGGCCTCACCATGCTGCGATGGCTTGTCAACTGGGCTTCACATCACGCGCCGACTCCCGAGAAACAGGCGGAACGTGCCTTGAATGAACTACGCATGGAGCTGTTTCAGGCAGAACAGCATGTGCTGGATGCGCAATTACGCGTGGATTACTATCGGGCCCGCCTAACCTTTCTGGAAGAGGTGACAAAGAAAGGTATCGAGCAGGTATCCGATGAGCGAAAAGGTCTACATGAGCCTGCACCGGCGTTGAGAGCGGGCCTAAAACTGACCGCGGCCCAATAGGGTTTCAGTCTTCAGTAATACGTTCCGATTCGGCATCGCGACCGGTCATTCTTAACGTTCGAATGAACCTTCTCCGTGCGCCCCCGCAAGAGGGCGCACG
>DASVNP010000265.1:0-4656 GCA_036383775.1 Paraburkholderia sp.
CAGCGCGCCATGCCAGGTCGGCGAGAACGGCGTGTCGTCGGCGGCATTGCCTTTGCGCGCGTGGCCGGCACAGAACGACCAGATGGCGGCGGCCAATGCCGGATAGATAGCCAGATAGAGCGAGAACAGCACGACAGCCGCGCCGGCGAGCGGCGCGGCCATACCGCCGTAAAAATGCATGCTGACGTACAGCCACCACACGCCGCTCACGAAATTGCCGAAACCGAACGCACCGCCCGTCAGCGCGGCGCTTTTCCAGCCGGTGGTGCGGGTGAGCCAGGCGAAGAAGAACACGAAGATCGCGAGTTCGAGCCAGCCGCCGTGCGGTGTCGGCGCAAACGAGAGGGTGTTGGCGGCGCCCGCGGCCAGCGCGACGAGGTAATGCCAGCGGGGCAGTACGCGGCCACGCGTGTCCGGGGCGGCGGAAGCGCTCACGCCGCGGGGCGAACGGGAAGTAATCGGGTCGGCCATTGTTGCGTGGTCGGCGTGAGAGGTTGAAGAAACAAAGAAGCGAACCGGCGCCAGGCCGGCTTAGGTCTGCACGTGCTGCGCTTCGCGTTCGCGCTGTCCGGCCAGCGGATCACGGCGCACCAGCAGCATATGAACCTGGCGAGCGTCGCCACGCAGAATTTCGAAGATCAGATCGTCGAGGCGGACTTTCTCTCCGCGATGCGGCACCCGCCCGAAATGATGCGTGACGAGTCCGCCGATCGTATCGACTTCTTCGTCGGAGTAATGCGTGCCGAAGACCTCGTTGAACTGCTCGATCTCGGTCAGCGCGCGCACGCGGAATCGCCCGTCCGGCGAGGCGATGATATTGCCGCTTTCCTCGTCGAAATCGTATTCGTCTTCGATATCGCCGACGATCTGTTCCAGCACGTCTTCAATCGTGATCAAACCGGCCACGCCGCCGTATTCATCGACCACCACCGCGAGGTGATTGCGATTCACACGGAAATCATGCAGCAGCACGTTCAGACGCTTCGATTCGGGGATGAACACGGCGGGGCGCAGCATGCCCCGCACGTCGAATTCCTCTTCGGCGTAGTAGCGCAGCAGGTCTTTGGCCAGCAGCACGCCGATGATGTTGTCGCGGTTGCCTTCGAAGACCGGATAGCGCGAGTGCGCCTTTTCCAGCACGTACGGGATGAACTCGCCGGGATTGTCCGCGATGTTGATCGCGTCCATCTGTGCGCGCGGCACCATGATGTCCCGGGCGCAAAGTTCGGACACCTGGAACACGCCTTCGATCATCGACAGCGAGTCGGCGTCGATCAGGTTGCGCTCGTGCGCGTCCTGCAGAATTTCCAGAAGTTCGGCACGCGAGTCGGGCTCGGGCGAGATGAAGTCGGTCAGACGCTCTAGGAGCGAGCGCTTTTCCTGCGGTTTGTCGGTGTGTCGTCGACTGGGATACGTGTCGTTCATGGTAGTGCGCCCGGCAAGACTGGGCGCGCTGTTGCAGAGCATTAAGGATACACCAGGCACATGGCGGGACCGTGTCCCACTAGGCTGGACGATAAGTGAAGCAGCTCCGCCGCGGGGCGGGGCGTAGGTCAATCCTAACTGATTACGCGCGGGAAAGCGTTCTGGAGCAAAAAAGCCTTACTTGAGGCCGGTCTCGCGACACCGTTCGAGCAACGCTTCGAGCGCGCGGTCGGGCATGCCGCCTTCGCGCAGCGCATGTACGGTGCGGCTCACGTAGTCGAGCGTGGTGCCGTAGCGCCCGCTCGCGCAGCCGAGCACGGTCTTGACGATGTCGTCGCGCAGTTTGCCGGTGTAGCTCGGCACATCGCGGCGCATCACGAACGCGAGCGCGTCGACCCGCCGGCCGTCGGCGAGCACGCAAGGCAGCCACGCCGGCCGATACGAACCCATCGGCATTTCGCGGCGCCAGAGCGCCTCGAGATGCGGCATCGAGCCCTCGGCGGCCAGCCGGAACGCGATGCCGGTGCATGAACCGCCGCGATCGAGCGCGAGCACGAGGCCCGGCTGTTCGGGCGTGCCGCGGTTCACGCGCGACCACAGGTACAGTCCGCGGTGATAGCCGTGCACCTTCGAGCGCGTTGCCTCGACGGTGGGCAGGCCGGGGTTCCAGATCAACGAGCCATAGCCGAACAGCCATAGATCGCTCTTGCGGTCCCAGTCGCGCAGCGTGCATTCGAGCGACGCGCGCAATTCCTCGTCCGTCAGGAGCCTTGATTCGCCGAGCACCGGCGGGTAGTCCGGGCAGGGCGTTCGGGTGTCGGCTTCAGGGGACGAGGTGCTCACGGTCAGTTTGAATCGGGGTTGCGGTTGGCGGCGGGTTGGAAGAGGGCTGGAAGCGCCGGCTTATTGATAAGGGTCGGGAAAGCCCAGCTTGCCGAGGATTTCCGTTTCAATCGCTTCCATTTCCTCGGCTTCTTCCTCGTCTTCGTGGTCGTAGCCTTGAGCGTGAAGCGTGCCGTGCACCAGCAGATGGGCGTAATGCGCGACGAGCGGCTTGCCCTGCTCAGCCGCTTCTTTCTCGACTACCGGGCAGCACAGGATCAGATCGCCCGTCACCGGATCGTCTTCCGATTCGGCGTAGGCGAAGGTCAGCACGTTGGTCGAATAGTCCTTGCCGCGATAGGTGCGGTTCAGCGTGCGGCCTTCTTCGGCGTCGACAAAACGCACCGTCAGTTCGCCGTCCGCGAACAGCGCCGCCTTGATCCAGCCGGCCACGGTGGCGCGCGGCAGCAGCGCCTTGTGTTCAGGCCAGGCCTTGGCGGCGGGGAATTGCAGATTCAACGTCAGTTTCGGGGCGCGGCTCATGCGGATTCGATTGTTTGCACAGTCATGGAGCGTAGCTCAGCGCGAATCCGCCGGAGCGGCGGTTTTCTGCGAATGCGCATCGTACGCCTCCACAATTCGCGCGACCAGCGGATGCCGCACCACGTCCGCGCTGGTGAAACGCGTGAGCGCAATGCCGCGCACGTCGGCGAGCACCTGCTGGGCTTCGATCAGCCCGCTCTTGTGGCCGCGCGGCAAGTCGATCTGGGTCGTGTCGCCGGTGACCACGGCCTTCGAGCCAAAGCCGATCCGCGTGAGGAACATCTTCATCTGCTCGGGCGTGGTGTTCTGCGCCTCGTCGAGAATGATGAACGCGTGGTTCAGCGTGCGGCCGCGCATGTACGCGAGCGGCGCGATTTCGATCATCTGCCGCTCGAACATTTTCGCCGTCTTGTCGAAGCCGAGCAGGTCGTACAGCGCGTCGTACAGCGGGCGCAGATACGGATCGACCTTCTGCGCCAGATCGCCCGGCAGGAAGCCGAGCCGCTCGCCCGCTTCGACCGCCGGACGCGTCAGCACAATGCGCTTGACCTGGTCACGCTCTAGCGCGTCCACCGCGCAAGCCACCGCCAGATAGGTTTTGCCCGTACCGGCCGGACCGACGCCGAAGGTCACGTCGTGCGAGACGATCTGCTTCAGGTATTCGCGCTGGGCCGGCGTGCGGCCGCGCAGATCGGCGCGCCGCGTGTACAGCTTCGGGCCGAGTTCCTCGAGGTCGTCGTCGCCGGCGTCGGCGGGCTGGTCGAACGGATGATCCGGATTGCCCGGGAAGCGCGGGTCGCCCGCCTGGTCGCCATGACCATTGCCGTTGCCGTTCGTGCGATGGCGCGCCGGATGGCGCACTTCGACGAGCGCGAGCTGGATGTCGTCGACCGACAGCGGCTCGCGCGCGTTGTTGTAGAAGTTTTCGAGCGCGGTGAGCGCGAGTTTCGCGCCGCGCCCGCGAATCGTGATGCGATGGCCACGGCGTTGCAACGTCACGTCGAGCGCCTGCTCGATCTGGCGCAGATTTTCGTCGAGCGGTCCGCAGAGGTTGGCAAGCCGCGCGTTGTCTTCGCGCGGTGCGGTGAATTCCAGATGCTGCTGAGTGGTCTTCAAGGCGGTGGGTCGATCCTGTCGGTTTCGATACGCGGGTTATTTCCGCTTAATGGGTGGTCGCGGACGTGTCGTCATGCACCAGCACGAGTTCGCCACGCAGCGAATGTGGGTACGCATGGACGATTTTCACGTCGACCATCTGGCCGATCAGCCGCGCATGCGAGGCCACCGGCGCCGGGAAATTCACCACGCGGTTGTTCTCCGTGCGGCCGGCGAGTTCGTTCGGGTCCTTGCGCGCCGGGCGCTCGACCAGAATGCGCTCGATCTTGCCGACCATCGAATCGCTGATGCGCTGGACGTTTTCCTCGATCGTGGCCTGCAAATGTTGCAGGCGCTTGAGCTTCACTTCGCGCGGCGTGTCGTCGTGCAGATTCGCGGCCGGCGTGCCCGGACGCGGGCTGTAGATGAACGAGAAGCTGGTGTCGTACTTCATCTCGTGCACGAGCGCCATCATCTTGTCGAAGTCTTCGTCCGTCTCGCCGGGGAAGCCGACGATCATGTCGGTGGAGAGCGACAGGTCTGGGCGGATCGCCCGCAGCTTGCGGATCACCGACTTGTATTCGAGCACCGTGTAGCCGCGCTTCATGGCCATCAGGATGCGGTCGGAGCCGTGCTGCACCGGCAGATGCAGGTGGCTGACGAGCTTCGGCACCTTCGCGTAGGTGTCGATCAGGCGTTGCGTGAATTCTTTCGGATGCGACGTGGTGTAGCGAATCCGTTCGATGCCCGGAATATCCGCGACGTATTCGA
>DASVNP010000266.1:0-6394 GCA_036383775.1 Paraburkholderia sp.
CTGCACGCACGGCGACGAAGGGACCGCCATGGACCTGGTCAGAGCCGTCCGGGACGCCCTCACGGCCGAGGGCATCGACATCGTCGCGCTACCCGAAATGAACCTGGAGGCGACAACGAAATCATTGTAAGTAACGATCTCTCCAGTTCTGGCATCAGGCCCTCGGAAGCCGCTGGAACTGCTTCGCGGCGCCCGGATCGGCGCTGCTTTTTCGAAGAACGCATTAAAGTGATTATCAACACGGGACTCCGGAGCGCCCCGACAGCGCGGCGGGCCATACCCAGTATGGGTTTGCCGGACGCGAAATAGAGTCGCCGCTTCGCGCTTGAGATGCGGCCTTCGACGGACGGCCGCCCGACGGTGGTCAAGCAATAATTGCGGCCAACGTATGCCGACCGCATCGGGCTGCACGCGGCCACAAGCGGACGGTCGACGAAGCAGCCTAAATTGTTGACAATACAATTGCCACTGACGTAACAGACACGAATTTGCGGAGGTAACTCAAATGACGATTGAATACTTTGCTGAGAGTAATCCGGGCACAAAAACTCTGCCACGCTCGCTAGCTACGAAGGCCGGCAACTTTGTGTTTGTATCCGGTCAAGTAGCCAGAGACGAAGACGGCAGCATCGTCGGTGGCGGGATAGAAGCTCAAGCACGTCAGGCATTGAAGAACGTCGCTCATGTACTCGCGCTCGCGGGTTGCAGGCTCGAGGACGTCGTGAAGACAACCGTCTGGCTTGAAGACGCTCGCGACTTCGATGAATTCAATCGCATTTACGGCGAGTTCTTCCGCGAGAACAAGCCGTCACGTTCGACACTACACGCGAAGAACATGGTCTGCACCAAGGTAGAAATCGAGGCCATTGCTTATAAGCCTTGACCCCGTCACGGCTTTCGATGGTGTCACCTACTGTGCATACGTGCTTGGCCTGGAAGCTATGCTGCACCTGCTTTCGGGCGCAAACCCCTCCATCGAGCGGTCGGTCTAAAGGCCGCCGTTCATGGCGAACGTTAGCTGCTAATGGTTTTATACCGCCCGTTCTTGCTTAACTTGGCTTGGCGCTACTGCTCGCCATTAACTGTGCATTCGCCGACCAGATAGAGGGCTATTACCGTGCCTTTAATCGACGAGGCTATTTCCCGGTCCCGCCGCCTCCTGACTCGTCCATGTGAAGCACGCCGCGTCGAGAATGGCATAAGTAGACGGCTAACCAATCATTCAAACTGACCTACGCAAAATGCCGCGCAGTCCGATGAATTCAAGCGTTAAATGACCGCTTTGGAGAAAGCTGTACGGCCGCTCAGGGTCGAAAGTACGCATTCGTCAAAGTAGATAGCGCTGGTTCACCGTTGCCGTCGACGAATGGCCGGTCTTGAGCGTCTAGGCGGCATATCTGCGCCGATGTGCGAACGACCGCTATGGCCGAAGTTTATCTGTAGGTCGTTGGGCAGCATCCTGTTGCGAACCAGCCGCCCGGGTGAAGGCGCCGCTGGATCGCTGAAAGGCAATACCTGGCCGGGCCGGGTGCGAACCTCGGTCAAATCCCCCCAAGAGCGGGCGTCGAGGACGGGTAACACAATAAAACTCCCATCATCCCTGTGGGAGTTTTCCATGAAAACCGAACAATCCCGTGAGGCATGGAACAAGGGCAATCTGGTCGGCCAGAAGCCACCGCTGAGGCCGAACGACGTCTGGGCCATCCGGATCTACCTTCAGAACGTCCATGCTCTCCGCGACCTCGCCCTGTTCAACCTTGCAATCGACAGCAAACTGCGTGGTGTGATCTTGTCAGCCTGCGAGTGCGCGATGTCGCGCACGGCAATCAGATCCTGGCGAGGGCGCAGGTCATCCAGCAAAAGACACAACGCCCTGTCCAGTTTGAACTGACCGAGTCGACCAGGAAGGCGGTCGGCGCGTGGCTTGAGAAGGCTGCCCTGAGGGCGGAGCAGTACCTCTTCCCAAGCCGGCTATTGGCGTCCCCGCATCTTTCAACCCGGCAATATGCCCGGATGATACGTCGATGGGCGGATGCAGCGGGGCTAGATCCGTCAGCGTACGGAACGCATTCGATGCGCCGCACCAAGGCAACCCTGATTTACAAGCGCACAAAGAACCTCAGGGCAGTGCAGTTGCTGCTCGGCCATAGCAAGATTGAAAGCACAATCCGATACCTTGGCATCGAAGTCGACGACGCGCTTGAGATTTCAGAGCAGACCGAAATCTAGCGCAGCGGGTTCTGGCCGCGCGAAACGAGCTATGCCCCGATTTGTGCGGCCACCCTGCACCGCGGCGCTCCGAGGGCAAAACCAGCGGACTGGTGCCGGCGTCGCCGCCTCAGGGCATCATTTTCGAGGCCGCTCCGATCCGGAAAGCTGCCGGACAGCCGATGCGTTCGACTCGGCCTTTGCGGACGTTCGCCCATGGCCGCAGATATGCCCGCTCGCCGCTCAAGACCAGCCATTCGTCAACGGCAACGGCGAACCGACGCTACCGCCTTTGACGAATGCGTACTTTCGACCCGAAGCGGCCAGTGGATCAGACGGAAACCCAATGACAGCTTCCTGGGTGCAACGGTCATCGTTGCTCCTGCGGCCACCGTCACGGTCATCGACCATACCGCTCGCCGTCACTTGCTCGCCGGCACGAATCATAGATCCACGCCGGAAATAACGGTGGTCAAATCTGTCAGGCTCGCGTTCGAAGACATCGCTTGCCGCGAAGTTCGCGTATGACACCACGTCGGGTGCTGCGACAAGTCACCTGATACGACCGCTGAGGGCCCCTGCGTAGACAGGCGTTGCGAACGGGGCCGCACAGGGGGTGCGACTGCCTGGGATTTCAATCAGTGAGCGGCCTTTGCTGCTCTTTGCCTGAACACCATCAAACTGGTCAGGATGAAGCATAGAAGCGCGATCGAAGCGGCATAACGGTTCATCGCCAGTCCACCATGGTCGATTGGCTTGTCGAGGAAGTCACCAAGCGCCGCACCGAGCGGGCGAGTCAGAATGAAGGCCGCCCAGAACAGGATCGTCGATGAGATGTTGGTCCAGTAGTGCGCAATAACCAGCACCAGCAGCAAGCCACCGAAAACAATGGCCGCGCCGCTGTAGCCGAGCGCAACCGTGTCGGCAGTCCAGTCGCCCAACGCAGTGCCGAGCGTCTGGGAAAACATGATGGTCACCCAGTAAAACATCTCCGCCCTGGGCGAAGATACAGTCGTCACCGATACCGAACCCATCACCTTGTACCAAGTGAAGAGCGAGCCCATCAGCAAAGCGAGAAGGATCGCACTTCCGCCCGAGTAGCCGATCCCGAGAGATCGGTCGGCAAAGTCGGCAAGCGTCGTACCGACCGTCGTTGTAGCGACGACGGTTACCCAGTAAAGAAGCGGATTAAACCGGTTCGCCCGAATCTGGGCGCTGACAGCAGCGAAGAATATCACCGCGAAAATGATCGTACCGACAAGGTAGCCCAGATTCATCGACATCGAGACGGCATCTCCGCCGGTCTCGCCTAGTGTCGTCGCTGCGATCTTGACGACCCAGAAACCAAGCGTGATCTCAGGCACCTTGGTCATCGTCATGTGCTTCGTTGTGTCCATATTACCTCATGTAGGTAGCCAGGGGTCCTGTCACCGTCATGCAGAGACGCGGCGCAGACAGCGCAAACTTCGCGTTTTCTTCGCAATGTGGGACATCCCGCCAAGAAAAGTAAGCCAACGTTGGGTTTTAGTTTGCAGGACGCTTCCTTAGGAAATCCTTAGGCGCGACCGTGCTTTCTTGCAAAAGAGCTCACGGCAGCCTAGAAGACCTTTCATGATCCGGACCGACGACAGCCGCTCCCCGGTTCGCGGGTGGGAGACCGACATATCTGAAAAGGACGAGGTGGCGAGAAGACGTATATGGTCCGCGTTTGCTTCCGTACTTTGCGAACGCGTACCAGCCGCATCTGTTTCGGATCCAATCTGCCTGGCTTGTCGCAATCGGCCCAGGAATCGAGGCCCGATTCGTGGCCTGGAGACCATACCACTTACAGTTAATTACAAGTGTGCGGGGTTACCAGTGCGCGCCGTTCGTACAATCCAGGCATTCAGGTGGACTTTGAGAAGGCGAAAATGAAAACAGCACAATGGATTGCCGCCAGCCTCATGGCACTTGCATCCGTATCAGCCCTTGCGGCGGCGGGTGGCAATGGCGGCGGGAACGGCGGAAGCGGCGGAGCGGGAGGCAGCGGAGGCTCCGGACACGGTGGTCTGGGCGGCAACGCGGGCGGCATGTCCGCCGGCCACATGAGCAGCAAGGGCGTCAGCAATACCAACGGCTTTAATGCAGGCGACCGTGACGTCGGCCTTGCCCGCGCGGCGGATCGATCGGACACGCAGGCGGACCGTGCCGACTCGCAAACGAGCCGTCACAGTCTTCATGCGTCTCACACAAATCACGCGCATTCACACTCGCATGCGCTGGTGAGTGCAACGCCTCACCACAGCCAGCACATTGCCATCAGTCATTCGACTTGATGAAACACAGAGCGCGCCCGCGGGCGCCCTCGTTGGTCCATCTTCCTTCCCGTCAGCAATTCCCCTTTTTCGCCTGTCCCGGCGGACAGAAGCCGTTGCCCGGACCACCTTGTGGCCCGCCTTGCGGCACGACAACCACGCCCGGCGAATCAGGCACATACAGCGCACAGCCGCCCAACAGGGATGCACTCGCCGCCAAGAGACAGAAGATTTTTTTCATGGGGTTCCCCGAAGAAGGGTTTACGCCCTTCCTTTATCGCATAGTGAACGTTAGAAACTGAAGTTGACGTTGGCCTGATCAGCTGTCGATACATTGACTGCGGACGACTGGGTCGCCCCGCTCACATTATCTGCTTCTGCGGCGTACTGTCCGGCGGCACTTGCGGCCGAGGTCAGCGCAACCGGCAGGCTGCCCGTGTAGGTGCCGGTCAGCGGCGGCGCCGCAGGCAGATTCAGCGCGTAGTTGCCGGTATCCAGATTGGCGTTCGTGCTGGTGATTTCGTAGTTGAGACCGCTGATCGATTGCAGTGCCCGTACGATGGCTTGCGCGCTGACCGGCAGCACTGTACCGCTTGCAACATGCATGACGGATACCGGCAGCACGATCGGTGCCGACGACATGGCCACGACCGTCGATGCATTCACAACGACAGGCACGGAGCGCACGATACCCGTTGCAACGTTATTCTGCACGATGACGACATCATAGTTGCCGTTGGTTGAACTCTGCTCGAGCGGCGTTAGCACGAACAGTCCGTTGCTGTCGGCAACGGTGCCCTTGATCACGTGGCCGTTCTGCTCCGCATAGACAGCGGCCCCCGCTTCGCCGGGCGCAACGTAGCCGGAGATCGTGCCGCTCACGACCGTCGGTGTCGCGGTCACAACCGGCTTCAGACTGTATGAACCGTTACCTTTCTGGACGATCGATTTGCACGCGTTGAAGTCGAGTACGAGATCGACCAGCGTGTTGGGTTGAACCGTGAACGGCCGGATGATCTTGTAGCCGCTTTGCGTGGCGCTTGGCGTGTCAAGCGGCTGCTCGCTGCCGCCGGTCGGAACAATCGAATTGGCCAGCGTGTTGCCCTGATTCTGCGAGAGCACCAGACGAACCTGCTGATACTGGCCGGTGGGCAATGCGGTTTGTCCCAGGTCAGCCAGCACGCCGTTGGTCAGCGACAGCAGATCGATCTTCTGCGGGCTCGCCAATGCCACGTCAGTCCAGCCCGCGTCAGTGTCACCGGCCTGCGCGTTCGTGTTGACGCGAACCTTGCTGACCGTCACATATACATGATCGAAACCGCATGAAGGGGAATCTGTCATCTGGACATGGAGCGTGCCCGTGGGGGTACTGCCGCCATCGCCACCTCCGCCTCCACATCCGGCAAACGCGAGTGGGACCGCCAGCACGCACGTCAGCGTTTTGAGTATCGTTTTCATGGGGAATCCTCCTTCATTGTTGTGCGCTGAAGGATACGGAAACGCCCTGTAAGCGGATCGAGCAAATTGCAACAACCGGTAACCGAATTTTTTTGACATTTTCTGGCATGCCGGGAGAAACGCTGGCCACCAGTTTGCATGCGATGCAGTGTGCATTTCTGGGATAAAGGACGCGTGGCTTAAGTGAGGCGACTGATAACCGACCCAATTGTCAATCTGCGGCATTTGGACTAGGGTGGTAGTTGCTCTTCGTTACATACCAAGAACAAACATTGCGGGGGAAAGCATGGCCACGTTATTCGACCTCGAAATCGAACATCTTGCGCGGGTGATGAGCGCATCCATGATCGGGGATCTCGCGGGACCGATTCTGCCAGGCGCTTACTGGCGCAAGCGGCTTCATCAGCTGCTCGATGCACAGCACCTGACCCATA
>DASVNP010000267.1:0-14019 GCA_036383775.1 Paraburkholderia sp.
TGGTCGCCACCGGTGAGCCGTTCGGATCGAGCACGTCGAGCTTGATGTCAGCCTCGGCCGGCGCGGACGATTGCGTCGCGTTCTGGAATGTGCGGCCGATAAACTTGACGTGCACCGCATCGCCGGGACGATACATCGGCCGGTCGGTCACGGCGTAGATCTTCGTGTTGTAGATCTCGCTGTCGTAGTAGAAATTCTCGGAGACGAACACGCCGCCCTGCGGATCGGTGCCGAGCACATAGCTGCGCTCGGGGCTGACGTGCTGCAGCATCAGCGCGCCGTCGCCGCCCGTCGTGCCGCTCTGCAATACGCCCACGCCGTCGGTCCAGCTCACTTCGGTATGCGCCACCGGCTTGCCGTTATCGCGCCGCGCGGTCCATACAAGCATGCCGCTCGATGCCGCTTTCACGACCGCCACCGTGTCCGACACGAACAGCAGCGTATGCGCGCGATAGTTGCCGATTACCGCCTCGACGATATACAGCCCTGGCGGCAGTTTGCCGACCGGAATCATCACGTTGCCCGCACTGGTTTCAAGGAAGTTACTGCTGCTGCCCTCGAGATTCACGCCCTTGGGTGGCGCAATCGCTTTCGCGTCCCAGATCGGATAGCGGAAACGCGCGACCAGGTCGTAGCCTTTCAGCGGCGCGAACTGCGAGTTCTGCTCGAACTGCGTCGGCTTGCCGGTCTGCTCGCCGAGCTTGAATTGCGGTGCCGCTTCGGTCGCCTTGCTGCGGGCGGCGAACGACAACACGCGCTGCCACGCGCGGCGCGCCTCGGTGAACCAGCGGTCCCACAGATACGCGAGCGTATTCGCGAGCCCCTCGCCCTGATAGTTCGGCGCCACATTCAGCCGATGCAGGTTCTTTTGCGCCTTCAGGAAATCCAACGGCTTGGGCACGCGATACACAACGATGTCCGCGCCGCCATACGGCTGCAGCGCATCCTTGAAATCGCGGCCGGGTGCTTCGAGCCGCACCTGCGCCAGTTGATCGCTGCCGAAGCTTGCGTCCGAGAGCAGAAAGAACGGCTGGCCGTCGACCTTCTGCGAACTGAAATTGCTCGTCGGTGCCGTCTGCAGCGTCGGATTCGCGGCAATGTTCGTATCGGCTGCCGCGCTCGACGCCTCGTCGTCGGCGTAGGCGGCCGGGGCGATGGCGAGCGCCATGGCCGCGAGCAGCGCCGCCAGCGTGAATGCCGCGCGACGGCGCACATGGCCCAACCAGCCGTTCGATAGCGTGACGGAAATCATTCGGGTCATGGTGTCAGGAAGTCCAAACGAAACACGCCGACAAAGTTCGGATTGCCGTCGAGCGGCTGCCAGCGGGAATCTTTCCATTGCATCAGGTCGGAAACGGCAACGGCGCGCAAACCGGTATCGGTCGGCGTGACGGTGCCCGTGTGATAAGCGATGTAACGATCCAGCCAGATCATCAGATGCTGGTCGTCGCCCTGATCGAAGAACAGCAGATCGCCTGGCAGCGCCTGGTTTACGTCCTTCGACACAAAACGGCTATTGCGTTGAATCAGTGCGATCGCCGACGCGTACGCGCCGGTCGAACCGTCGACCCGAGTCCAGTGGTTGGCAATCGTGCGCTGCGTCGCGGACAGCTGCAGTTCGGGCGGCAGGCTGCTGGCATCCGCGAGACTCGTCATGCCGTTGGCGCGCAGCCACCTGGTGTCGTGCGGCTTGAGTGACTCGCCGACCGCGAAGCGCACGAGGCCCGCGCAGTCGCGCTGCGTCCAACGCGGCGTCGGACCACGCCGCATCTGCTGGTCGACGATACGCACAAACCACGCGCGAAATGCTGCAGACTGCCGCGGCGACAGCGCGTCGGGGTCGGGCGAAGCCGCGGTCGCGGTGAGTGCGCGCGCATACGGTGCGAGACTCGCTATGGCGAATACGGCGGCAGCGCGCGCGAGCCACGCACGGCGTGAGGCGACAGCGCCGGGTACGCGAGGGCGGCGCACTTAATCGCCCTCGGTGCCGGGCTGATCCGCTGGCGCTTCTATCGCGCCGGCATTCGAACCGGCATCGGCCTGCGCGCGGTCGAACCACCACTCGACCGGCACCCAGCCTGTCGAGCCCGGCAGGTTCTGCGGCAGCGTCAGCGAAACCGGCGGGTAGTGAGCCAGCGCGTGCAGCTTCGGCACGAGATGAGTACGCGACGCATTGCGGAACACGGCTTCCTGATCCGCCGGCAACGCAGCGCCGGCTTCGCGCTCGATCAGGGCCGCGGCCGCTGACGGCGTGAGCGTCAGAATCGTGCGCGGCAGACGTTGCGGCGCGAGAGTATCGGCAAGCGCCGGATAGCGCTTGTCGAGCACGGCAAGCGTGTCGTCGACGAGACGGCCGTCCGGCGAGAAAATCAGATAGCCATGCGCCAACGCGAGCGTGACCGGGAAATAGCGTTCCGCCGACAACTGCGACGCAAACGACGCCTTGCTGGCCAACGCGGTGCCCGAGCGAGCGCTGACCGGGCGTTGCCACACGGTGACGTCCGCCCCTTGTTCGCGCGTGGTGACCGGCAGGCGGCGATAGCCCGCATCCTGATCGCCGGCTTTGGCGGCCTTAGCTTCATACGCGCCGATGACATTGCCGAAGGTCTTGCCGAGCGCCACCTTCAATGCGGCAATACCCGCGGCGTCCTGCGTCTTCACGCGCGCGACGAACACCGGCGCCACCAGCGTGGACTTCGCATACCAGCACACCGCTGCGGGACCGGCGAGCTGATTGCCGATTGCGGCAGCGCTGTCCGCGCCGCCGTCGGCCACCTTGCCCAACAGGCCCGATGCCTCTTTCCAGTCCGCCGGCAAGCTCGTGCAGGCTGCCGGATTGGCCGGCAACGCGCGCCACAATTCGGCGCTATTCCACTGCTGCGGCAACTTGTCCGGTTCGATCAGGGCCGAGGTTTGCCAGCTCGCCGCGCCAGCGCCATTCGGCGAGAAGTCGAAGCGCAGCGCATCGATACCAGAGAAAAACGCCTGATAACCGAACGACAGGTAGTTGGCCGACACCACCAGCCGGTGGCCCTTCGGCGCGTCGCCGGGCGCGTCGAGCTGATAGGCGCGGGCCGCGTCGTCGCGGCCTGACGAGAGCATCCCAGACACGGCGTCGGCCCGCTCGCTCAGCAGGCCGCCCTTTTCGTCGAGCAGCACGCCGGGGGCGGATAGCACAACCAGGCGGTCGTCTTTCGCGGCGAACAGCAGCGTGCGGCCAACCGCCAGCTTCAACGCATAGACCGGCACGTCGCCCGCGAGCTTCGCCACCTGGCTCAGTTGCGCGTCGCTCGCGGCGACGTTGCCGAGCCCTTGCAGCAGCTTGGCGAATCCGTTGCGATGCATCGACATCACCCAGTAGCCAAGACGGCCGTCGGGCGAGCGCCATAACAGCACATGTGCGGGTTCGTCGAATACGCGGCGGATCAGTTCGTCGCGCCAGTCGAGTTGATGTTCGAAAGCGAGACGCCGCAGCGCACCCTCGGCGGACAGCCGTGTATTGTCCGATTCGTAGTAGTCGACAAAGTCTTGTGTCAGCACGTCGTGCAAGAGCGGCACGCGCAGCATGTCGCGCGGCAAACGCGAGAGCGCTTCGCTGTCGATCACCGCGTCGGGATGGTGAATATCGAGAGCGATTTCGCCGGTCCCGCCGGCCTTGCGATGCGCGAAGGGACGCCATACCGCCTGAATGACGATGCCGGCCACGACCAGAAGACCGACCACCAGGATTGCAATCTTTTTGCGCGACATCTTCATCTGATTTCTTCTGGTTCGATGCGACGGTATAGACGCGGAGGTCCGGTTGATTAAACCGGTAGAGTCGATCCCCAACCGCAGCGATGATAACCGATATTTTTTACTGAAAACCGGTGAAACTTCGCACTTAACATTCAGCCATGTTTCGGGAGTTTGACGGAGATTTCATATACCTCGGATAAGCACATAGAAAAGACATCTATTCCGCGTGGTGACTTGCGTTTAAATCCGCGCTATTTAATGTGCACATAAAAAAACCCGGCTGCGCTCAACGCGCTCGCCGGGTTATTTCAAGTACTACCGTTACTGCTTTGATTCGAATACCGCGCTCGCCGGCGTCAGGAATTGGTCAACGCCTGCTTCATTCTCTGCACGCCGGTTTCGATATCGGCTACGCCAGGCGCGGCAAAAGACAAACGCAAAGCAGACTGGTCGATATTGTCTTTATAGAAGGCGACGCCCGGTACAAACATCACATTGCGCTCGATGCAGGCGCGCAGATAATCGGATGCATTTTGACCGCCCACCAGTCGCGCCCACACGAACATGCCGCCGGCAGGACGATGAAACGCAATGTGGTCTGCCAATTGCGCGTCGAGCGCATCGCATAACGTGCGGCATTTCACGGCATACGCATCGACGATACGCGGCAGATGACGCTCCAGCGCGCCGCTCGCGAGATACTCCGCGGCGATTGCCTGGGTCCACGGCGAACTGCATAGGTCGACAGTCTGCTTCGCGACGACGCAACGGCGCAGGATCTCCGCATGCGCCACCATCCAGCCGACGCGCAAGCCCGGCGCAACGATCTTCGACAGACTGGAAAAGTGCACCACCCAGTCGCGTGAACCGGGCACCTGATCGCTCAGGGCGAGCAGCGATGGCAACGACGCGCCGCCGAAGCGCAGATTGCCGTAGGGGTCGTCTTCGACGATCAGGAAGCGGTAACGCGCCGCCAGTTTCAGCAACGCCATGCGGCGCTCGAGCGACAGGGTCGCCCCGGTCGGGTTGGCGAAGGTGGGCACCGTGTAGAGCAGTTTCGGCGCGCGGCGCAGCGTGCCCGCCTCTAGCAGCGCGGCGAGTGCGGCGACGTCGAGACCGTCCTGATCGACGGGCACGGTGACCACGTCAGCCTCTTGCAGCTTCAGCGCCTGCAAGGTGGCCGGATAAGCGGGCTGCTCGACCAGCACCACGTCGCCGGGCGCGACCATCACGCGCAGCAGCAGATCGAAACCTTGCTGCGAGCCGGTCGTCACGAGCAACTCCTGCGGCGCGCAAGGCGTGCCGCGGCGTGTCATGAGCTGCGCGAGTTGCTCCTTCAGGACCGCGAGACCGTCAGTCGGCCCGTACTGCAGGCACAGCGTGGTCTGTTGCGACGCGCGTGCCGCGGCGGCATCGAGTCCTTCACGATCGAACAGATCGCTGGCCGGATAGCCGCCGGCAAACGAGATCATGCCGGGTTGCGCCAGATACTTGAACAGCTCGCGGATCGGCGAACCGGTTGGCGCTTCGAATGCGGAATTGAATGTGAACATGATGGCGGGCCGCTTGTTTGTCAGCTAAGTTGCCGACTGAGTTGCAGATAGGAAATCGGCCTCGATTGTGCGCATTGCCAGAGCGGACGACAAACGAGTTCTACGCACTACGTATTGCGTTTTCCGCATCAAGCCCGGCACATGGCTACACCACGTTCTTCTCCACGATCGGCCGGTTTTCCAGCACGCGAGTGAAGCTCAACGAACCCAGATCGAGTGTCGTGTAGCGGCCATGCAGAATCAGTTCGGCAATGCCCCGCCCCGTTGCAGGACCTTGTTGCAAGCCGTGTCCGCTAAACCCGTTGGCGAAAATGCAGTTATCCACGTCGCGGTGATAACCGATGATCGCGTTCTGATCAAGCACGTTGTATTCGTAATATCCGGACCAGCAATTCTGCACACGCAGCGCTTCGAACTGCGGCACGCGATGCGCGAGCGTCGGCCAGATCACCTCGTCGAACAGCGCGTGATCGACCTCGTCGAGCGGCAGATCGTCAGGGTCGTTATCCGCCGAGGGCGACGTGCCGCAGATAAACGATTTGCCTTCAGGCCGAAAATACACGCCGCTCGGATCGATCAGCAAAGGGCACCGTTCGAGCTTCCCCGGCGAACTGACATTGAAAATACTGCGGCGCCTCGCATAGACCGGAATGTCGATGCCGGCCATCTGCGCGACTTTGCGCGCCCACGCGCCCGCGGCATTCACGACCACGTCGCAGGCGTAGGTTTCACCGTTCGCGGTCTGCACGTGTGTCACGCGTTTGCCGTCGCGCTGGAGAGCGGTGACGTCAGCTGCGATATAGCGCGCGCCGAGCGACTGCGCTTTCTTGCGCAGCGCCTGCACGAGACCGTAGCCGTCGAACCAGCCCTCGCCGCTCTCGCCATACGCGCCGGCAACGAGGTCTTCGGTATTGAGCCAAGGGAAGCGCGCCTGCAGCGAGTCTTTGTCGAGCAGGCTGATATCTGCGCCCAGACGCTTTTGCAGCGCATGGTTCTCACGCAGTGTCGCCTCGCCTGCCGGCGTGGCGAGAAACAGATAGCCGCCTTCGTGCAGATCGATGGAAGGCTTCGTGCCGTCGACTTCGAGCCGCTCGCCGATCGAGCGCAGAAACTCGATACCGAACAGCGACATCTGAATGGACAGCGGCGTGGAGAATTGCTGACGGATCGACGCCGCCGATAACGCCGACGATGAGCGCGCGTAAGTCGGGTCGCGCTCGATCACCGTGACGCTGACTGTCGGATCCGACAGCCGCAAGAAATACGCGATCGAGCTGCCGATCACCCCACCGCCGACGATCACGACTTTCGAACTCACTTCATACCCCGGGAGTAGCGTGGCCGCGCTGATACGCCAGGCGGCGCAAACGGATTACAGAAAAGAGCGCCCGAAAAGCGCAACGGCGCGTGAATGCGCCGCTGCTTTCCACGGACTGCGCGAACGTTATCAGCCGATATTAAAGTCGATGCCCTGCGCGAGCGGCAATGCCGACGAGTAGTTCACGGTGTTGGTGGCACGGCGCATGTAGGCCTTCCACGCATCCGAGCCCGACTCGCGGCCGCCACCGGTTTCCTTCTCGCCGCCAAACGCGCCGCCGATTTCCGCGCCGCTCGGTCCGATGTTCACGTTCGCAATCCCGCAGTCGCTGCCCGAGTCGGACAGGAAGCGCTCCGCTTCGCGCAGATCGGTCGTGAACACGCACGACGACAGACCGTGTACCGCCGCGTTGTTCGCCTCGACGGCGTCAGCGAAATCGGTGTAGCGCAGCACATAGAGAATCGGCGCGAACGTTTCTTTCAGCACCACCGAAGTTTGCGACGGCATTTCGACAATCGCCGGGCGCACGTAGTAGCCGCCTTCGTAGCCCTTCACCTCGACGCGCTCGCCGCCGAACACCTTGCCGCCTTCGGCTGTGGCCTGTTGCAAGGCTTCCTGCATACGGCCGTACGATTGCTTGTCGATCAGCGGCCCCATCAGCGTGCCCTTTTCGAGCGGGTTGCCGATCGGCACCTTGCTGTACAGCTGCTTCAGACGTTCAATGGTCTTGTCATACACGCTCTCGTGCACGAACAGACGGCGCAGCGACGTGCAACGCTGGCCCGCCGTGCCCACCGCCGAAAACAGAATGCCGCGCATGGCCAGTTCGTGATCCGCGGTTTGCGTGACGATGCCCGCGTTGTTGCCACCGAGTTCGAGCAGCGAGCGGCCGAAGCGCTTCGCCACTTCCACGCCCACTGTGCGGCCCATTTCCGTGCTGCCGGTCGCGCTGACAATCGACGCGCGCGGATCGGCCACCAGCTTCGCGCCCACGTCGCGGCCGCCGTTGATCAAAGCGGTGAGGCCGGCCGGCGCGTCGCCGAATTCCTGCAGCGCCTCGTTGAGAATCTGGTTGACGGCGAGCGCGGTCAGCGGCGTCTTTTCCGACGGTTTCCAGATCACCGCGTTGCCGCAGACCAGCGCGAGCGCCGCATTCCACGACCACACCGCGGCGGGGAAATTGAACGCCGAGATCACGAGGCAAGTGCCCATGGGATGCCACGTCTCCGCCATGCGATGCCCCGGACGCTCCGAGGCAATCGTCAGACCGTACAGCTGGCGCGACAGGCCGACCGCGAAGTCGCAAATGTCGATCATTTCCTGCACTTCGCCCATGCCTTCCTGCAGGATCTTGCCGGTTTCGAGCGTGATGATGCTGCCGAGCGCCTGCTTTTTTTCACGCAGACGGTTGCCCAGCAGACGCACCAGTTCGCCGCGGCGCGGCGCCGGAACATTGCGCCAGGCCGTGTATGCGTCTTTAGCCTGGGCGAGGGCCGCGTCAACTTCAGCCACCGTGTTGCTGGCCACGCGGCCGATAAGTTCACCGGTAATCGGCGAATGAACCGCGATGTCGCCGGCTTGCGCAGCGTGGGCAATGCCGAGGTCGGCGAGAATGGTGGAGGCGTCCATGAGAATCCCTTTAATTTCCGATGCGAAACAAGAGTAAGTTCGGAAACTATACACGCGGGCTTTTGCGGCGGCAAGGGGATTTGCCCGGGGCGGGCGGGCCGGAAACTCGTAAGGGCTTACTGAGCTTGAAGGAAACACCCGACAGGCCCACAGCGCCGGGCTTCCGGACGGGTTCGCGGCCGCGCGCCGGTCTTATGTCGGCTCCGTGAACTTTGTTTCTTATTGGAAATATCGGCGCTCACCAGCGGTTGTGGGGTCCAAGCCGCTGGCGCCGCCAGATTCAAGCGAGTTCAGCCGTGGCGCGCATGGTCAGATAGCCCTCATGGTCTTTGGCCCACAGATCGACGAGCTTGCCGTCGGCGGAAGGCTGACCGCATACCGTGAAGGCCTGGCCCGAGAACATCGGCCGCACCGCCTTGAAGGCGAAACCCTGGAGCGTGGCGTCCGGAATTTCGCGGCGCACCAGGTCGACCAGCAGGGTCGCTATCAGCGGGCCGTGAACCACCAGACCCGGATAGCCTTCTACCTGCGTGACGTACGGGTAGTCGTAGTGAATACGGTGGCCGTTGAAAGTCAGCGCCGAGTACCGGAACAGCATGACGGCGTCGGCATCGATAGCGCGGCGCCACGTTTCGCCCTCCGGCGCAAGCTGCGGACGCGCGGGCCTCGCGCCCTCCTGCGGCGCGTCGCGATAGACAATGTCGTGCTCTTCCTCGAGCTTCAACTCGCCGTCGACTTCAATGGTGTGCTGCACGGTGACGAACACGAGGCGCCCCGAGCGGCCAGTCTTGTCTTCGATGTTGGCGATGGTCGAGGTCCGCGTGGCGTGCTCGCCCACTTTGAGCGGCGCGTGAAAAGTCAGTCGTCCACCGGCCCACATGCGGCGCGGCAACGGTACTGGCGGCAGAAAACCGCCGCGTTCAGGGTGGCCATCCGCGCCGACTTCGGACATTGGGACAACCGGCAGAAAATACAGCCAGTGCCAAAGCGGCGGCACGCTGGTGCCGTGTTCCGCGCGGTTCAGCGTGGCCGCCATCGCCGCTAGTGGAAAGGCGGTGATGTCGTCTTTGACCACCACCTCCTTGTTGAGCCAGTCGTCGAGTTTCGGTGGGGAGGCAGACATGGGAACAATCTCCGGATAGGCGTATTGCGCTCAATAAGTTCTTACTATGAACGAGGTCATACGTTCCGTGAAGATTGCATTGTCTTTGACGACATCCGGCGCAAAAAAAGGAATTGAAGAGCAAGAGTCGGAGTGTGTCGCAGCACACGCGTGATTACACTCAATCCTCATTAAAGAAATAGCTTGATGGAGATGGGTGATGGATACGATTGCAAGGAATCCGCGGTCCCACACTTTGGAGCTGGATCTCACGCCAGACGTGCAACGCACCGAGGCGCAAGGGACCGGCGCACCCGCGTCGCGCGTCGACGCGTTCGACTGGTTCGATGTCGAAGAAGAGTTGAACAGTTACGGCTGCGCGATGCTGCGTAATCTGCTGAGCGCGCAGGAATGCGACGCGCTGGCCGCGCTCTATTCACACGAGACGTTGTTCCGCAGCCGTGTCGTCATGGCGCGGCATGGTTTCGGCCGCGGCGAATACAAGTACTTCGCGTATCCGCTGCCGCCCCTGATTGCCGAATTGCGCACCACGCTTTATCCGCATCTCGCGCCGGTGGCGAATCGCTGGAATGACGCGATGGGGATCGACGTTCGCTATCCGGCCGCGCATGCGGATTTTGTCGAGCGCTGCCACGCCGCCGGCCAGACACGCCCCACGCCCTTGATGCTGCAATACGCCACCGACGACTACAACTGCCTGCATCAGGATCTCTATGGCGAGCACGTATTCCCGCTCCAGGCCGCGATTCTGCTGTCCGAGCCGGGCGAAGACTTTACCGGCGGCGAATTCGTGATGACCGAGCAGCGTCCACGGATGCAATCGCGCACGGAAGTCGTGCCGCTGCGCAAAGGCGACGCTGTCGTGTTCGCGGTGCATCACCGGCCCGTGCAAGGCACGCGCGGGACGTACCGCGTGAACTTGCGGCACGGTGTGAGCCGCCTGCGCTCAGGCCGGCGTCACACGCTCGGAGTGATTTTCCACGACGCGACCTGAGCCGGCGCGAGGCTCGGGCGCCAGATGAGCGCCCGTTGCCTCGCCGCCAGCAGATCCCCCGCGTTAAAGCCGCTCGACGTCGAGCACCGCCTGCGCAAATGCCTGTGGCGCTTCCTGCGGAAGGTTATGGCCGATACCGCCCGTGATAATGCGGTGCTCGTATTTGCCGGTGAACTTACTTGCGTAGGCACTCGCCGGCGGATGTGGCGCACCGTTGGCGTCACCTTCCATGGTGATGGTATTGACGCCGATCGTCGGCGCCTGGGCAAGCCGCTGCTCGAGCGCGTCGTACTTCGCCTCGCCCGCGACAAGACCCTGCCGCCAGCGATAGTTGTGCACCGTGATGTCCACGTGATCGGGATTGTTGAGCGCGGCCGCACTGCGATCGTAGGTCGCGTCGTCGAACTGCCACTTGGGTGAAGCCAGGCGCCAGATCAACTTGGCGAAATCGTGGCGGTATTTCTCGTAACCGGCGCGCCCACGCTCCGTGGCGAAATAGAACTGGTACCACCACTGAAGCTCGGCCTCGGGCGGCAGCGGCATCTTGCCCGCTTCCTGACTGCCAATCAGGTAGCCGCTGACCGACACCAGTGACTTGACGCGTTCCGGCCACAGCACGCTGACGATGTCGGCGGTACGCGCGCCCCAATCGAAACCAGCGAGGGTCGCCTGCTGTATTTTCAGCGCATCCATCAGTGCAACGATATCGGTCGCCAGTGCCGCCGGCTGGCCATTGCGCATGGTGTCGGCAGAGAGGAAGCGCGTCGAACCATAACCGCGCAGATACGGGACAATCACGCGATACCCGCGGGCCGCCAGCAGCGGAGCGACATCAACGAAGCTGTAGATATCGTAGGGCCAGCCGTGAAGCAGGATGACCGGTGGACCGTCGGCCGGCCCCGCCTCCGCATAGCCGACGTCGAGCAGTCCGGCCTTGATCTGCTTGAGCGACGCAAATGACGTGTTGGTCCCCGGCTTGACGGGCGGCACGACCGGTTTCGTCAAAGTGGTTTGGGCTTGAGCTAAGCCGAACATGCCGAGCTGGGAAGCAGCCAGCCCCAACGCCGCCATGCTCATGAAACCGCGACGACGCGAATCGATCTTCTCCGACAATTTCTCTCTCCTTTTATTCATTCAGTACAGTTGGTGATCCAGTGCGATTGACGATGAGTCAGTCCGGTGCATTCTCATTGCTGAATGCTTCCATCTCGTGAATCAGACTCTGTGCAGCCAGCCTGACCAGCGCGCCGCCTTTCTCTTGAGAAGCCTGGGCGGGATCCGAGCCCATCCGCCCATCGGGATAGCGCGCGCGGAACTCGAGCGCTTCGCGAATCGGGCCCGACGGAGCGATCTGCGGGCTGTAGCTGGCCGACTTGATCGAGTCCGGCAAGGCCCACTGCGTGACGGCGATCTCGGAGGGCGTGGCATGCACGCCATGCCCGGTCGGAAACTGGTCGCGCGCCAGTTCGCCCACGCCTTCAAGATCCCACCAATTGCACAGCTTAAGCGCAAAACCGGCGCACCGGCGCGCGAAGCTGGCCTCGGCATAGAGTTCGGAGAACGCCGCCTCAATCGACGCGACATTGCCGCCATGACCGTTCAGAAACAGGATTTTCTCGAAGCCGTGCACCGCGAGCGAACGCGTCCAGTCGCCAATAGCGGCGATGAATGTGGAAGGGCGCAGCGAGATCGTGCCGGGGAAACCCAGATGATGCTGAGCCATGCCGATATTGAATGTCGGTGCGATCAGCAGGTCCGCGCTCTTCTGCGCTTCGTGCGCGATGATTTCCGGGCACAACCAGTCTGTGCCCAGCAGGCCGGTGGGGCCATGCTGCTCGTTCGAACCGATCGGCACAACGATTGAGCGGCTGCGCTCCAGGTATTGCCCTACTTCAGCCCAGGTCGAAAGATGTAAAAGCATTTGAATTCCTCAGTTGCGCCGCTAGTCGCTGGAGGGCGGCAGATTGGCATGGTCGTGGTTCACTAACTCATCGGCTCACATCACTGCATGACGCTCCGCCGATGACATTCGATTGGTGACGAGCAGCACCGCGCCGCACAGCGCCAGCGCCGCGATAATCAGGAGTCCGAGATGCAGATTGCCGGTCGCGGTCTTGGCCCAGCCGATAATAGCCGGCCCCCAGAATCCGCCGGACAGACCGATCGTGTTGATCAGTGCGATGCCACCCGCGGCTGCATCGCCCTTGATGTATTCGGAGGGGATCGCCCAGAACACCGTGTAGGCCATCCACAGCATGGTCGTGGCGAGCGTCAGGAGTATGAGCGAGGCAACGAGATTGCCGTCTGCCAGAATCGAAGCGGACAGCAGGAGCGCCGCGAGCAGCGCCGGCACCGAACTGTGATAACGCCGTTCGCCGCGCGTATCCGAACGGCGGCCGATGAAGACCATGCCGAAGGCCGCGCCCACATACGGAATCGCCGCGTACCAGCCGAGCCGGATCGTATCGTCGACACCTTGTGATTTGATGATGGTCGGCAGCCAGAAACTCATGGCGTAGATCGAGGCGATGATGCAGAAGTACGCACAGGCCAGCAGATAGATCTTCGGATTGCGCAAGACCGCCTTGAACGAGTGGTGCTGTGCGGAAGCCGAGCCGAGCTCGGCGGCGAGCAGACGCTTCTCGCCGTCGCTCAGCCAATTGGCTTGCGCGGGCCGGTCCGAGATGACGAAGAGAGTCAGCACGCCCATTACGATGCACGGCAAGCCTTCCACGAGGAACATCCATTGCCAGCCGGCCAGTCCTGCTGTGCCGGCAAGCCGGGTCATCAGCCAGGCCGACACGGGGCCGCCGACAATGCCGCCGATCGGGCCGGCGAGAAAGACGATGGCGATCGCTCGCGCCATGCGCGACGGACCGTACCAGCATGATAGGTAAAAGATCATGCCGGGTGCAAAGCCCGCCTCGAAAACGCCGAGCAGGAAACGCATGCCATAAAACATCGGAACATTGCGCACGAACAGCATGCAGGCTGACGTAATGCCCCACAGCACGAGGATGCGGAAAAACGTCTTGCGGGCGCCGACCTTCGGCAACATCAGATTGCTCGGCAACTCGAACAACACATACCCGAGAAAGAAGATGCCCGCGCCCACACCGTAAGCGGCGTCGGAAAAGCCGAGGTCGGTCTGCATCTGGAACTTGGCAAAGCCGACGTTGACACGATCCAGATACGCAAACAGATAACAGATCAGAAGAAACGGAAGGATCCTCCAGTTGAGCCGGTCATAGAGCGAGGAAACGTCGTCTCCTGCGATTGCGGTCTGCGTTGCTGCCATGTCAGTCTCCGTTTCAACGTTCTGTCCAGTTCTCACCGGGTGCGTCCATATTGGCAACGGCGAGCAGAACTAGCAATAGCAACTAAGTTCACGTATCGTTGCTTTCAGGGCAACACTCGCCAAAACGACAGCAGGACGGACGCCATGCGTGAAATCAATCAGCAACGCCTACGGTATTTCCACGAAGTTTTGAAGCACGGCACGATTCGCGGTGCGGCGGACAGCATCAATACGTCCCCGTCCGTGATTACGCGGCAGATCAAGCTGCTGGAGGACGAGCTCGGCACGACGCTGTTCGAGCGCCAGGCGCGCGGCGTCAAGCCCACCGAGGCGGCTGCGCATCTGCTCGAATTCTGGAGAGGGTAT
>DASVNP010000268.1:0-9143 GCA_036383775.1 Paraburkholderia sp.
CGGCAGCGCTGCCGATGCTCTCGGCCGACGGCCTGGGCGGCGGCGCGCTGGCCGCTCAGACGGCATCGATCTCGTTCGATATCCCGCTGCGCGATGCACGCGACGCATTCGAGCGCGCCTACTTCGAATATCACCTCGCGCGCGAGAACGGCAGCATGACGCGCGGGGCGGAGAAGACCGGCCTGGAGCGCACGCACCTGTACCGCAAACTCAAACAGCTGGGTGTCGATCTCGGTAAGAACAAAGGCGAGTAAGCAAGGCAAATAAGCCAGGCAGGTGAACAGGCCGTGAGCCGCGCGAATTTCGGCTTCACAGATTTTTTCGAGAGGGGGCTTGCCCTGCTGCTGACCCTTTGATATGATTTCGTTCTTCGTTGGCCCGGTAGCTCAGTTGGTAGAGCAGCGGATTGAAAATCCGCGTGTCGATGGTTCGATTCCGTCCCAGGCCACCAGGATTCAGCCCCAGGAAATCGCAAGATTCCTGGGGCTTTTCCTTTTCTGATGGAAATGCGCTGCGTCGGCCTGGGTGCGTCGCGCGCACGGCGGCATTCGGCGCCGCGTGATAAAATCGCGCCAGTTCAAGGACTTGCGCGTGAGCGGGTCACATGAGTGGGGCAAATCAGTGAGCTGCCCGGGTGCCGCGCGGCAACGCCATAATCAGCACCGAACCCAACGCCTGACGATTGACGGTATAAGCGCCCAGCGACTCTGCATGCGGAAGGCGCGGCCTATACTGCTTTGGGCCGGCAGCAGTGCCGGCACGCGTCGCGCCGCGTTGCTTGCATGGCGCACCTCGCGCAGCGCGACGTGGCACTCATCATTCACGGAGTTTCACGGTGATCCGCAACAACGCTAAACGTAGCGCTCTGGTGCTGTTTTCCGGCGGCCAGGATTCGGCCACGTGCCTTGCCTGGGCGCTCGAACGTTATGAAACGGTTGAGACGCTGGGCTTTGACTACGGTCAGCGGCACCGCGTCGAGCTCGAATGCCGCGAAGGGTTTCGTCACGCCGTCGTGCGCGCGTTCCCTGCGTGGGCTGACCGCCTCGGCGACGACCATATGATCGACCTGTCGGTGCTCGGCTCGATCAGCGATACCGCCATGACGCGCGAGATCGAGATCGAAGCCACCGCCAACGGCTTGCCGAACACGTTCGTGCCGGGCCGCAATCTGATGTTCATGACCATCGCCGCGGCCATCGCTTACCGGCGTGGTTTGCAGGTGCTGGTCGGCGGCATGTGCGAGACGGACTTCTCGGGCTATCCCGATTGCCGCGACGACACCATGAAGGCGCTGCAGGTCGCGCTGAATCTCGGCATGGACTCGCGCTTCCAGCTCGAGACCCCGCTAATGTGGCTCGACAAGGCCGACACGTGGCGTCTCGCACACGAGCTGGGCGGCGACGAACTGGTCGAGCTGGTGCGCGTCGAGACGCATACCTGCTACGTCGGCGAGCGCTCCGAATTGCATGACTGGGGCTTCGGCTGTGGCGAATGCCCGGCGTGCCGTCTGCGCAAGCGCGGCTATGAAGCATACCTGGCCGGCGAGAAGGTGACCGAGCCGGTCTGACGTGTCGCGCACCGGCGCGGCGCAGGCCACTCATTTCAGGAATACGGGGCAGAAAGCAGCATGACTTACGCGGTCAAGGAAATCTTCTACACGTTGCAGGGCGAGGGCGCGAATGCCGGGCGTCCGGCTGTCTTCTGCCGGTTCGCCGGCTGCAACCTGTGGTCGGGCCGCGAAGAAGATCGTGCTGAGGCCGTGTGCCGCTTCTGCGATACCGACTTCGTCGGCACGGATGGCGAGAACGGCGGCAAGTACCGTACGCCTGAAGAACTCGTGCAGATGATCGCGTCGCTATGGCCGGAAGGAGAAGGTCAGCGCTTCGTGGTGTGCACGGGCGGGGAGCCGATGCTGCAGATCGACCCGCCACTGGTCGACGCGCTGCATGCCGCCGGTTTCGAGATCGCGATCGAAACCAACGGCTCGCTGCCGGTGCTCGAGACGATCGACTGGATCTGCGTGAGCCCGAAGGCCGACGCGCCGCTCGTCGTGACCAACGGCAACGAACTGAAGGTCGTGATTCCGCAGGACAACCAGCGTTTGTCCGAGTATGCGAAGCTCGACTTCGAGTATTTCCTCGTCCAGCCGATGGACGGCCCGTCGCGCGACATCAACACCAGGCTCGCGATCGACTGGTGCAAACGCCATCCGCAATGGCGCCTGTCGATGCAGACCCACAAGTATCTGAACATTCCCTGATTTGCCGTGCTGACGATTACACGAAAACTCGAATTCGACGCGGGTCACCGCATCCCCGACCACCGCAGCCAGTGCCGGAATCTGCACGGGCATCGCTACGTGCTCGAAATCACGCTGCAAGGCGATCTGGTCGACACCGAAGGCGCGCCCGATCGCGGCATGGTGATGGACTTCGCCGACGTGAAGTCGCTCGCCGTCGAGCATCTGATCGACAAGTGGGACCATGCGTTCCTCGTCTACGAAGGCGACACGCAGGTGCGCGGCTTTCTGGAGACCATGGCCGGCCACAAGACGGTCGTGCTCGACCGCATCCCGACCGTGGAAAATCTCGCCGCCGTCGCGTTCGATATTCTCGCGAATGTCTACGACGCACACTATGGCGTGAATCTGCGCCTGCACAAGGTGCGTCTGTACGAGACGCCGAATTGCTGGGCCGACGTAGTCCGCGACTAAATCCAGGGCCGCCTGCGCGCTCCGCGGGAAGTCCCCTTGGACTTGCAGGGCGCCACAACCCTCGCGTTATTGTCACGGTATGATCGCTCCGATAACCACACGGAGCGAGACATGCCGGTCACCGCAATGCGCCGCAGCAGGCATCCAGGCCGCCACGGCCTGCGCCATCCTCTTAGTTTCCGCATGCCCGGTCAAAGCGGCATGCTGTCGCGCGTTTCAGGCAAGGCGTGCTCTCCTCGCCCTGGAGCGCCGCGATGAGCACCTTCACCAATCCCCTCAAGCAACGTCTGAAGGAAACCGATCCGTTGTTCGGGCTATGGCTCTCGCTCGGCAGCGACGCCGCGGCGGAAGCGCTCGCGCACGCCGGATTCGACTGGCTGCTGATCGACATGGAGCATGCGCCCAACGATAGCGGCGACGTCACGTCGCAGTTGCGCGCGATCGCCGCCGCGCATCTGCCGAGCGAGCCGGTGGTGCGCGTGCCGGCCAGCGAGGCGTGGCTCGTCAAGCGCGTGCTGGACGCCGGTGCGCGTACGCTGATGTTTCCGAATATCGAGTCTGCGGAGGAAGCGGCTCACGCCGTCAGCCTCACGCAATTTCCGGATGCCGGGGCGCCCGAGGGCAAGCGCGGCGTCGCCGGCGTGGTCCGAGCGGGGGCGTACGGCATGCGGCGCGACTATGTGCAGACGGCCAACGCGCAGATCGCGACCATCGTGCAGATCGAGTCGGCGCGCGGCCTGCAGGAAGTAGACAAGATCGCGGCGACACCCGGCGTCGATTGCCTGTTTGTCGGACCGGCCGATCTGGCCGCGAGCCTCGGTCACCTCGGCGACTCGAAGCATGCCGACGTGCAGGCCGCCATGGCGCGCATCGTCAGCGCCGCGGACAAGGCCGGCATTGCCGCCGGTATTTTTGCCATGGACGCCGCGAGCGCCAGGCAGCATCGCGATGCAGGTTTTCGATTTATTGCTTTAGCCGCCGACGTCATGTGGATGTTGCGCGCAACTCGTCAGGCGTTGCAGGAGGTCAGGTCATGAAGTGGATGGTGAAGGGTGGCATGTTGCGTGTAGCGGTAGCAGCGGCGTTGATGGCGAATGTGGCGGCCCACGCGCAGGGCAGCACAACGAAGCCGAGCGATCCGGAGACGCAAACCGCGGTCGCCGATTACAACGCCGGCAATCTGGGCGCGGCGCTCGCCGAATTCCGCAAGGCCGCGGAGCATGGCAGCCGGCTCGCCGAGTTCAACTACGCGATGATGCTGCTCAACGGCGAGGGCGGTCCAGCCAATGTCGACGAAGGAAAAAAATGGCTGCGCAAGGCGGCCGACGCCAACATGTCGCACGCGCAGTACGTGTACGGCAAGATGTATGACGATGGCGAGTTCGTTGGGCGTGATCCGGTCGAGGCGCATCGCTGGTTCCTGAAGGCGGCGCAGCAGGGCCACGTGCAGGCCGAGCTCGCGCTGGCCAATCAGTTCCTCGACGGCCGCGGCACCGAGCGCGACAACAAGCAGGCGTTCGTCTGGTACAAGAAAGCGGCGCAGGGCGGCGACATGACCGCGCAATACGTGACCGGCTCGTTCTACGAACGAGGCGGCGACGGAGTGGACAAGAACCTCAATGTGGCGCGCGCCTATTACGCAGCTGCGGCGGCCCAGGGCGATCCGGCGGCGAAGCTCAAGTATCAGCAGCTCAGCGCGCAGTTGCGCGACCAGAAGGAAGTGAAGCCGCAGTAAACGGCAAAAGGGGCGCTCCCGATGGTGCACCCCTTTCGCTTGTTTGCTGAGCCTTGTTTCAAGCCCCGTCCGGCACCATGCTTCGACCCACCGACGGCGACCTGATTATGCGGCGCTAACTCTGCATCAACCGCTTCTGCCGTGCGATGCTCATGATGAGGCCGACGGCGACCCCCAGTGTTGTCAGCGCGGTGCCGCCATAACTCATGAACGGCAACGGCACGCCGACCACCGGCAAGATCCCGCTCACCATGCCGATATTGACGAAGGCATAGGTGAAGAATGCCATGGTGAGCGAGCCGGCCAGCAAGCGCCCGAACAGCGTCGCGCCATTGGCCGCGATATACAGTCCGCGCGCGATCAATAGCATATAGAGCGTGAGCAGCACGACACCGCCCGCGAGCCCGAACTCTTCGGAGAACACCGCGAAAATAAAGTCGGTGTGCTTTTCGGGGATGAACTCCAGGTGCGCCTGGGTGCCCTTGAGCCAGCCCTTGCCGAGCGGGCCGCCCGAGCCGATCGCAATCACCGCCTGGATGGTGTGAAAGCCTTTGCCGAGCGGGTCGGAGGTTGGGTCGAGCAGCGTGCAGATGCGGTGCTTCTGATAATCGTGCATCAGCGGCCATTGCACTTCAGGCTGACAGATCTTGTCCTGAAACGCCGCGATCGACGCGACCGCGATCACGCCCGCGATCAGCACCGGCACGATCAGCTTGAAGCTCAGTCCCGCGAAATAAATCACGAAGAGGCCGGCCGCGAACACCAGCACCGCGGTACCGAGGTCGGGTTGCTTGGCGATCAAACCAACCGGCACGGCGAGGATCACGAAACCGACCAGGTAGTCGTACCAGCGCATCACGCCTTCGCGCCGCTGGTAGTACCAGGCAAGCATCAACGGTGTGGCGATCTTCAGGATCTCCGACGGCTGGATCACCACGCCGACATTGATCCAGCGCTTCGCGCCCTTGCGCGTGAGGCCGAATAGCGCGACCGCGACCAGTAACGCGATCCCGAATGTATAGAGCGGGACCGCGAAGCGCATCAGCGTGGTGGGTGGCACATTGGCGAGCCCCCACATCAGCACGAACGTCAGCAAGATGTTGCGCAACTGGTCTTCCACGCGGCCGGGGACGTCCAGGCTCGCGCTGTACAGCGTGACAATGCCGACGCACAGCAGCAGAAAAACGATCAAAGCCAGCGGGCGGTCGAAGCCCGCGAACATCTGTTTGATGCGGTCGAGCACGGCGCGCTTGTCGAATTGCATGCCTTTCTCCTTACTCGTCGATGCCGCCGGAAACCGGCTGGCGTGGCGAGGTGGACTGAGTACCGTCATCCCCCGACTGTCCAAGGGGATTTCTTTCGGAGCGTGCGGCGGCGCTCGGCGCCGGCTCGCTGGCCGGACGGGGTTTATGCGGGGCGCCGGATTTGCGCGACGCCGGATTCTTGGCCACTGCGAACCCGGAGGCGGCGACGGCCGCTGATGCACCCGAAGCCGCTGTGGCCATCGCTGCGGCCGGCGCGGACGCGGCGGCGCTACTGGACGCGGCAGCCGCAGACGCTGCCGACGCTGCGGCAGCCGCCGAAGCCGCTGCTGCCGCCGAGGCCGCACCCGGTATCGGCAGGGCGGTGAAACCCGCTGCAACCTTGACCGGCTGCACTGCGTCCTGTGGCGAGGGAGCGCCGCCCACTTCCGGCGCGGACGCGTCTGCGGTCGCCGACGCGGCGGCTACCACCGCAGCCGCCTGAGCGCCCGGCTTGTTCTTGCCGACGAGGTAGTAGTCGAGCACGCGCCGCGCGATCGGACCCGCCGCCTCCGCACCCCAGCCGCCGTTCTCGACGATCAGGGCGAGCGCGATCTTGGGGTTGTCCACCGGCGCGAAGGCGATGAACAGTGCGTGGTCACGCAGATTTTCGGCGATCGCGTGGCCCTTGTAATTCTGGCCTTGCAGCGAGTAGACCTGCGCGGTCCCCGTCTTGCCGGCCGCCTGATACTGCGCGCCGATAAACAGCTTCGACGCCGTACCGTTCGTCACGACACCTTCCATTGCACGCTTGATGATGTCGATGTCCGATTGCTTTACTGCGATCTTGTCGCTCGGATCGCGCACGACCGCGCGGGTGTCCTTCGTGATCGGGTTTTCGATATCGCGCACGAGGTGCGGCTTCATCACGACGCCGTTGTTTGCGAGCGTGGCCGTGGCGTGAGCGAGCTGAAGAATGGTGAACGAGTTATAGCCCTGGCCGATGCCGAGGCTGATCGTTTCGCCTTCGTACCAGCGTTGCTGCTCGGGCTTGCGGTACGCCTTGCGCTTCCATTCCGTGGACGGCAGGATGCCGCGCGCTTCGCCCGAAATGTCGATACCGGTGATCTGGCCAAAGCCCCACGGCTTCATGAAGTTGGCGATATTGTTGACGCCGAGATCGTGCGCGAGCATGTAGAAGTACGTGTCGTTCGACACCACGATCGCGCGGTTCATGTCGACCCAGCCCTGACCCGAGCGCACGTCGTTGCGGAATGTGTGGCCGCCGAACGTGTACGAGCCCGGATCCTGGAAGCCCCAGCTCGGCGTGCGCTTATGCAGCGTCAGCGCGGCGAGCGCCATGAACGGCTTGTAGGTCGAGCCGGGCGGATAGGTGCCGTGCAACGGCCGGTTCAGCAGCGGGTGATCCGGCGAGTTGTTGAGCTCGTCCCAGGTCTGCTGGTCGATGCCGTCGACGAACGAATTCGGATCGAAGCTCGGTGCTGACACGAAGGCGAGCACGTCGCCCGACGACGGCTCGATCGCGACCAGCGCGCCGCGGCGTCCGGCAAAGGCCTGCTCCGCGACCTGTTGCAGCCCGATGTCGAGCGACAGCACGAGGTTGTTGCCAGGCGTTGCCTGCGTGCGCGACAACGTGCGCACCGGCCGGCCGCCCGCGGTCACTTCCACTTCCTCGAAACCGGTCTGGCCGTGCAGCTCGGTTTCGTAACTCTGCTCGACGCCGATCTTGCCGATGTAGTCGGTGCCCTTGTAATTGTTCGCATCCAGACGCGGGTCGTAGTGATCTGGATCGCTGTCGTTCTGGTCGCTGGCGTCGTCGATACGGTCCTGGTCGCGTTGCGAAATCCGGCCGATGTAGCCGATCACGTGCGCCGCGGTCGGCCCGAGCGGATATTGGCGGAACAGACGCGCACGCACTTCCACGCCGGGGAAGCGGAAGCGCTGCGCAGTGAAGCGAGCGACTTCGTCGTCGGTCAGGCGGGTGCGGATCGGCAGGCTCTCGAAGTTCTTCGAGTCTTCCTGCAGCTTCTTGAAGCGGCGGCGGTCGCGTGCGTCGATCGAGATGACCGTGGCCAGGTTGTCGATCACGTTTTCGAGCGAGTCGTTCAGCTTCGACGGCGTAATTTCGAGCGTGTAGGCCGAGTAGTTCTTGGCCAGCACCACGCCGTTGCGATCGGTGATGATGCCGCGGTTCGGAACGATCGGCGCGACGGAAATGCGGTTCTCATCCGCCTGCAGCGAGTATTTGCTGTAGTGCCAGACCTGCAGGAACAGGAAGCGGAAGCCGATCAGCCCGAAGCAGACGAACACGAACAGGCCCGCCGCGGCGACGCGCACGCGGAACTTCGAGAGCTGTTGCTGAGTGTCCTTGAATTCGGTCATGCGATTCTGCAAAAGGCCGGGTGACGGCCATCATGAGTGTGCGCCTATTCCGGCCGGAACCGGAAGGCATGAACAGCGATGTGCGTCGAGCGGGCCGGCCACGCGCATGCGCTGGAAGGCCGGCGGGCCCGAGGCGGGATCAAATCGGCCGCGTGTCGTCCGGATCGGCCGGGCGGCGCTGCGGCATCAGGAGCAGCAAGCTGGCAACCGGCCACAGCGCGGCTTCGACGAAACCGTCGATCAGATAACCCCAGCCCGGAAACGCCGCGCCCGTCAGCAGACGGATCACGAACGGCACCAGTTGCGCGACGACGAGGAGCGGCATGACCGCGAAGGTCTGCACGCCGAGCGACATCCACAGCACCCGGCGGTGGATCGTAATCGCGCCGTACGACAACAGCGTATACGCCAGCGCGTGCTCGCCGAGCAGGCTGGCGTTGTGGACGTCCATCAGCAAACCGAGGAAAAACGCGATGCCCATGCCGACTTTGCGCGGCTGGTGCACGTTCCAGAACAGCAGGACGAGCGCCACGAAGTCGGGCACGCCGGCGAGGCGCCCCCACGGCATCAGGTTCAGCAGGAACGCCGCGGCGAGGCTGAACGAGATGAAGTACGGATTGACCGGCTGCAGAATGTATTGCGGACGGTTCATGGCTGAGCCCCCGGCGTCGCTTGCGGCTTCGTGCTCTTTTCGGCGGCCGGTTTCCTCTCGGCGGAGGCTTTCTTCTCAGCGGCTCCGGGTTTGGCCGGGGCTTTGTCGGCGGGCTTGGCGGCAGCAGGCTTGTCCGCCGGCTTCGTTGCTGCGGCTTTGTCGGTCGCCGGCTTGTCCGCCGGCTTCGCTGCGGCTTTGTCCGCCGTGGCCTTGCTATCAGCCGGTTTGCCGCCCTTTTTCGCTTTCGCGTCCTTGGCGACCGTGGCTGCGTCCGGCTCTTCGGCCGGCCGTGGCGGAATGTTGTTCACGTAGTGCAGCACCAGCAACTGGCGGGCGCCGCGCACCGGCGCGACCGGCAGGCAGATCACGCGGGCGAACGCCGTGTCGGCCTGTTTGTCG
>DASVNP010000269.1:0-3144 GCA_036383775.1 Paraburkholderia sp.
AGATGCGCGGCATTAAAGCGCGTCGCAGCGCTCTCAATCCCACATCTTCCTGAGTTTCGCGCCGATCTCGATCTTCGCCTGCGCCGCCGCGGCCAGTCCCGCCGCTGTCGGCGCGCTCGGCACCGGCACGCGCGGCCAGGCGTAGGCGTCGAACAAAGGCATCAGATGCGCCGGAATGAAGCGCGTGCGCGACGCCCACACATGACGGTCGCCCATATGGGTCTGGTTATGCACGTAAAAGCGCTGCGGCACGACGATATGCAGGTCTTCCTTCGCGCGCGTCATCGCCACGTATAACAGGCGGCGTTCCTCGTCGATTTCCTCGTCGCTGCCGGTGCCGAGATCGGACGGAATGCAACCGTCCACGCCGTTCAGCACGAACACGTTGCGCCACTCCTGACCTTTCGCCGAATGAATCGTGGACAGGATCAGGTAGTCCTCATCGATCAGGGGCACACCCGATTCGTCGCTCGTGGCGTCGGGTGGATCGAGCGTCAGCTCGGTCAGGAAGCGTTCGCGCGACGCATAGGTGCCCGCGATACTTTCCATCTGCAGCACATCCGCGTGACGGATCGCCGCGTCCTCATGGTTGCGCTCGAGATGCGGCTCGTACCAGCGCCGCACCATTTCAAACTCGGCCGGCCACGGCGTCTGCCGCCCGTACACGCTTGACATCAGCTTGACGAATGGATGCCAGTCCTCCTGCGCGCGAGCGGGCGGCGCAAAGGCGGCCAGCGCGCCACCGGCGCTATGGGTGAAATCGGCCGGATTGCCGGCGCCAGCCCGGGCCACGACCTCATCCAGCACCTTCGCAGCGGTGGCCGGACCAATGCCCGGCAGCAATTGCACGACGCGAAAACCCGCGACACGGTCGCGCGGATTCTCAGCCCAGCGCAGCACGGCGAGCACATCCTTGACGTGCACCGAATCGAGAAACTTCAGGCCGCCGAATTTCACGAACGGAATGTTGCGCCGGGTCAGTTCGATCTCGAGCGCGGCGCTGTGATGCGCGGCGCGAAACAGCACCGCCTGTGACTTGAGCTTCATGCCTTGCTCACGCGCTTCGAGCACCTGTTCGACGATATAGCGCGCCTGATCCGCTTCGTCGGCGACCGTCACCAGACGCGGGCGCTGCGCCGACGCTTTGTCAGTCCACAGATTCTTCGTATAGCGCTCGCTGGCGAGCTCGATCACCGCATTCGACGCCGCCAGAATCGGCCCGGTTGAGCGGTAATTGCGCTCGAGCGTGATCTGCCTCGCGGGCGGATTGAAGTGCGCCGGAAAATCGAGAATGTTGCGCACGGTCGCGCCGCGAAACGAATAGATCGACTGGGCGTCGTCACCGACCACAGTCAGGCCGCGGCCGTCGGGTTTCAGCGCGAGCAGGATCGACGCCTGCAGACGGTTGGTGTCCTGATACTCGTCGACCAGCACGTGATCGAAGCGCGCTGACAGGTCGGCCGCGATCGCCGGCTCCGCGGCCATATGCGACCAGTAGAGCAGCAGGTCGTCGTAGTCGAGCACACTCTGCTTCTGCTTGGCTTCGACGTACGCGGCAAACAGCATGCGCAAATCGGCTTCCCACTCGCGGCACCAGGGAAAGGCTCTGTTGAGCACGTCGGCGAGGGATGCGCCGGTATTCACCACGCGTGAGTAGATCGCAAAGCAGGTGCCCTTGGCCGGAAAGCGCCGCTCTTTCGCCGACAAACCGAGCTCGTGCCGCACGAGATTCATCAGGTCGGCGGAATCCTCGCGGTCGTTGATCGTGAAGGCGGGCGCGAGGCCGATCAGGTCGGCGTACTCGCGCAAAAGCCGCGCGCCGACGCTATGGAAGGTTCCTGACCAGGTCAGCCCTTGCGCCAGCGCAGCCCGCGTACCGAGCGCCGCTCCGGCGATGCGCGTGACACGGCGGGTCATTTCGAGCGCGGCGCGGCGTGAGAAGGTCAGCAGCAGGATACGGCGCGGATCGGCGCCCTTGACCACCAGGTTCGCGACCCGGTGCGCCAGCGTATTGGTCTTGCCGGAGCCGGCCCCCGCGATTACCAGCAGCGCGCCCGGCGGCGCGTTAGGGCTGTCTGCGCCGTATTCGACGGCTTCGCGTTGCGCGTCGTTGAGCTTTGCCAACCAGGCGGTGGTATCGGTACCGGTATCGGTGCCGGAAGCAGACGGTGGCGAAGATTCAGCGACGGAGAGCACAGTGGATTCAGGCCTGAGATGGAATTGACACGACGACGCATACTGTATATCCATACAAGTATCGGAGACAAGCGACCCTTTTTCCCGTACCGCGCTTCCAAAAGAAATGGCCCGGACGCAGACGCGCTCCGGGCCATTTCATTGGCAAGACACAGCGAGACGTTGACGACGCCCCGCGGCAAGGCCGGCTGAGGCAGCCGCTAAACTTGCCGCAGCCGTCCCTTCGGCCTCAGAACAACTCAGGCTTAGTGCTTCACGTCGGCGCCGTTGTCCTGATCGGACGCCTGGCCTTGCATGTTCATCTTCATTTCGTTGTTGGCTGTCTGCTTATCAGCCTTCTGGTTGATCTTGGCGTCGCGCACCTGTTGCTTGTACTGCGACTTGGCAGCCTTTTGCTGCTGCGCCAACTCCGCCTTGGACGCCTTCTTCGACGCCTTGTATTCGGCGTTAGCCTGCGCGTTGGCGTCGCGCTTCTGGACCAGCGGATCGGTCGAGCCCGATGCAGTCAGACGCGTGGGCGCCGGCGTCACCGGCTGCACACCTTGCGCGGCCGGCGCTGCGGGCGCGACATCGGCGCCTTGGGTCTGGACCTGTGCCTGGCCGTTCATACCGGCGGCCGGTTGTGCGGTCTGCGCAAACGCTGCGGTAGCAGCAAAAGCAGTCAGGGCGGTACCGATCAGGAGCGTACGAATCTGAGTCATGGCTAAATCCTCTCTAAGGTTGGTGTGACGCGGGCGTCGTATCCGGTGCGGCACATTGATGTGTGCTTCATGCCATGCGCACCTCGCCCGGTCTATTCGTTACTGGAAAAATCCAGCAAGCTTTCCTGCAGACCCGCACTTTACGAGTGAAGTTCGTAATATACGACCGGTGTTACGGAACGTTTCATTTTCTGACAACTACATAACATCTGCTTGCAATCGCCCGAAAACGCTCCGGCAGCACGCG
>DASVNP010000270.1:0-9703 GCA_036383775.1 Paraburkholderia sp.
CTTGAAACGCGCGATGATTGACTGGTGGGGCCCAATCCTGGTCGAATACTATTCGGGCTCCGAAGGCGTCGGCCTGGCGATGATCAGCACGCAGGAGTGGCTGAACCATCCAGGCTCGGTCGGGCGCACCGTCAAGGGGGTGCCACATGTGCTGGACGAAAACTTCCGCGAGCTTGCGCCTGGTTGCACCGGGCGCATTTACTTCTCTGGCGTGACGCCGTTCGAGTATTTCGAGGAGCCGAACAAGACGGCGAATCGAACAAGCCCGCAGGGCTACCAGACCCTCGGCGACATCGGCTACCTCGACGCAGAAGGCTATCTGTACCTGGCCGACCGCATGGACGACATGATCATCTCCGGTGGAGTGAACATCTATCCGCAGGAGATCGAAGCCGCGCTGCTGGAAATGGCAGGCGTGGCCGATGTGGGTGTGGTCGGCGCCACGGACGAGAAGTTCGGCGAACGCCCTGTCGCGTTCGTTGTCGCCGAATCCGAACACGACGCGCACGCGCTTCGACGCGATCTGCCGGCGCTGTGCGAGGCGCGGCTGGGCCGCATCAAGGCACCGACCCGCTTTGAATTTGTGCAACAGTTGCCCCGCTCGCCAACGGGCAAGCTGCTTCGACGCGAGCTGCGCGAACGCCTGCGTCAGCATCAGCCACCTGACGCGAACTGAGCCGCGGTGCTTGAGGAGCCGGTTCGGTCGTCTGTACGTCCTTCGGCGCGTAGGCACGCAAGAACGTGTCAATGGCGCGGTCGGACATGCGCCGGACATCGGGGTCGGCAATCGGGCCGTCGGTCGCACACAGCAGCAGTGGGTCGATCACCTCCGCCTCGAGCAACAAGCGCAGTTGTGTGGCGGCAATGTGCGCGTCGGCCCGCTGCAACCGCCCGTGCGCCATGCATGTCGAGACGAACGACGCAAGTTCCTGCTGGAAGGCCTGGAATCTTTCGTAGAACATCCGGCCAACACCGCCACGCTGCGCCTCGCTGATCATCAGGCGCCGAACCGAGACGACCTCTGGAGTGCACGCAAGGCGGAGGAAGGATTCGCCGAATTCCCGCAACTGCGCATCCAGATCCTTCCCCTCGGCGTGCAAACCTTTGAGCATGCGGGCCATCGAATACTCGGGCACGGAGAACATGCAATCGACGAAAAGCTTCTCCTTTGACCCGAAGTGGGCATAGATCGTCCCCTTGGACCCACCGACGACTGCCACTATCGCAGACACCGAGGTTCTCTCGAAGCCGCTGGTACGGAACAATTGGTACGCCGCCTCGAGGATCGCTTGTCGCTTCTTCAAGTTACTGATCGCCACGGTTCCCGTCTCCATTTCACTATCGCGCCGTGAGCTTGGCTTGCCGCGCTTCACGTTGACAATGGGGCTACCAAATATGTACGATACCATATCGTACCTAACAGTACGATATTCAGCCAAATGCGCTCACAGTGGCACGGGCCACGCGAGCCAGGAGACACCATGCCGATGATGCCCTTACTCAGCCAAGGTCCGGCCGGCCGCCCAAAGCGGTCCGGCGTCTGTCCACACGTTCAACCGATGAGGTGCGCCTGATGGCCCGCCTCGTCGTAATCCGGCGCGATGGCGCCGAGTCGGTCATAGAGGCCGGTGATGGCCGTTCAGTCATGGAACTGATCCGCGACCATGGCATCGACGAAATGCTCGCGATGTGCGGTGGGTGTTGCTCGTGTGCAACCTGCCATGTGCACGTCGATCCAGCGTTTGCGGACCGGTTGCCGCCGATGAGCGGCGAAGAGAGCGATCTGCTCGACAGTACCAATTCGCGCGATGCAACCTCGCGCCTGTCGTGCCAGATCCCGTTCACCGAAGCGCTGGATGGCATGCGCGTAACCGTCGCCGAGGAGGCGTAACATGGCGCGTTCGTACGACGTGCTGATCGTAGGAGCGGGCCACGCCGGAGCCCACACGGCGCTCGCCCTGCGCCAGCAGGATTTCGACGGCAGCATCGCGCTGCTCGGTGACGAGCCCGAACTTCCCTACGAACGACCGCCGCTTTCCAAGGAGTTCCTCAGCGGCGAAAAGCCATTCGACCGGCTGTTGATCCGTCCAGCACCCTTCTGGGTCGAACGCAATGTGCAGGTGTTGACCGGTCATCGTGTCGTCGTCGTCGACCCGATCACACACTCGGTTCGGACTGCGAACGGTGAGACCTTCGGCTACGGACGGTTGGTATGGGCCTCGGGTGGACGGCCGCGTCCGCTGAACTGTCCGGGCGCGGAAGCTGCAGGTGTTCATAGCTTACGTTCGCGGGCCGATGCGGAGGAAATCCAGCGCGCCATGACCGGTGTTCAGCGTGTTGTGATCGTCGGCGGCGGTTACATCGGCCTGGAAGTAGCCGCGGCGCTGGTGACGAAAGGCAAGTCGGTCTCCGTGCTAGAGGCCCGCGAAAGGCTACTGGCACGCGTGGCCGGTGAAGCGCTGTCACGGTTCTACGAGGCTGAACACCGCGCGCGAGGCGTCGCCATTCAACTCGGCGCAATCGTCGATGCCATCGAGACATGCGATGGCCGCGCCACCGGTGTCCGGCTCGCCAATGGCTGCGTCCTACCTGCGGAGATGGTAGTGGTGGGCATCGGCATCGACCCTGCCGTGGAGCCTCTGATCGCGGCCGGCGCCGCGGGGTCCAACGGCGTCACGATCGACGCGTTCGCGCGCACCAGCCTGCCCGGCGTCCTGGCCGTTGGCGACTGCGCGCTTCACCCGAACCCGTTCGCCGACGGGGCACACGTCCGACTCGAATCGGTTCAGAACGCGGTAGACATGGCCGCCACAGCGGCGCGCACGATCGTCGGCGATCCACGTCCATACCACGCGGTGCCGTGGTTCTGGTCGAACCAATTCGACTTGAAGTTACAGACCGTTGGGCTATCGACAGGCCATGACCAGACCGTGGTCCGCGGCGACATGTCGACACGCAGCTTTTCGGTTGTCTACCTGCGGCAAGGAGGCGTGATCGCGCTTGACTGTGTCAATGCCACTCGTGACTTCGTGCAAGGGCGCACGTTGGTGGCCGCTGGCGCAAAGATCGAACCGGCCCTGCTGGCGGACGCTTCCCTGCCCCTCAAGCAAGCGGCAGCGCAAGCGCCCGATGCATCGGTGTGAATAGATGCTCGCAGCTTTCCACTACTCCTCTTGCCGCGCCCGTAAAACCGCACATCAGGAGCCACGATGAACCAACACCCCGACTGAGGTAGAACTCAAGCCCCGCCTCCAGATCTGTTTTGAATTGAGTTGCACTTCACAAATACCTAGACGAGGTAACGACTGTGGCAATTGACTTTGACGTGATTGTGATCGGTGGTGGAGGTGCCGGATTGTCCGCGGCGTGTCATGCGGCGAGGGATGGTGCCTCCGTGATGATCCTGGAAGCCGACAAGATGCTGGGAGGCGCCACCGCGCTTGCGGGCGGCGTTGTTTATGCGGCGGGTACCCGTGTCCAAGAGGATGCTGGCATTGTCGACTCACCGGAGGCGATGTTCCAGTACATGGTGTCCCTTAATCAATGGTCAATACGGCCCGCGCTTGCAAAAATCATGTGCGAGGGTGGCGCTTCAATCATCGACTGGTTGATTGAACTTGGCAATGAGTTCCCGCCAAGTGCCATCGTGGAATCCGGTGTGGGCGGGTGCCCGCGTGGACACCAAAGCATTGGCGCAGGGATTGGCATCGTGCAGTCGCTTGTCAACGATGCGAGCGTGAACGGCGTGGAAGTGGCGCTGGGGTCGCGAGTTTCTGAACTGATCGTCGAGGAGGGGCGCGTGTGCGGAGTTCGGACTGCAGGAACCGAATTGCGTGCGAAGGCCGTCGTCGTCACCACGGGCGGATTTGGAAACAACCCGGAGATGATCAAACGGCTTTGGCCGACCGCCGCGGCCCACGGCAGCCGTGTGTACTCTTTCTATGAAAAGGTGCCGTTCAATATGGGCGACGGTATCAAGCTCTGCGAGAGCGCGGGCGCCAACGTCACCGGAATTGACAACGGCTTACTCGTATGTAGTCCAAATTTCGTCAGAGATACCGAAGCGTTTCTTCCCGATTGGGCGATGGTCGTCAATCGCGACGGTCGCCGGTTCATTGCTGAGGATGCTTCCTATGCGGTCTCGGGCTACCTGGTGAATGAACAGCCTGAAATGCGATGTTTCGCGATTTTCGACGATCCGGCACTTGCCGAGGCCTGCGCCGACGAGAATGTGGTGAAACACTACATCAATGATCCTGGATCGGAAAGCTGGCGGGTCAATGTCATCCGCAGGCACGTGGAAACCGGCAGAGTGAAAGTGGCCGACTCGATCGAAGAACTCGCCCACCGCGCAGATATCTCCGCTAAGGGTCTACGTGCTTCCTTAGATCGCTACAACGAATACGCCGAAACGGGCGAGGATCCGGAGTTTTTCAAGAAGACGAGAAAGATGTACTCGTTCCGGACCCCGCCGTTCTATGCGCTGGAGATTCGGGCTTCCACCATCGTCTCATGCCACGCGGGACTCGATATCGACAATTTCGGCAGGGTGCTGGACGCGAACGGTCGATCGGTTCCCGGTCTATATGCGGGCGGGGAAGTGCTTGGGTGCACGATGGGACGCCGCTACATCGGTGGGGGGATTGGTATCGCCAATGCATTAATTTTCGGCAGACTGGCTGGCCTGACGGCTGCGGGAGACGTTCACTCCGCTGCAAACTAAAGCGCCCGACATGCCTTTCCTTGAATCAACTCAATAGAAGGAGAAAAGTATGCGCTTCAGCCTTTTTACGCGGACGGGGGACTATGAGGATTGGATCCCTATCGTTCAGGCTGCAGAGGATGCGGGATTCGATTCGTTCTCGATTCCCGACAGTGTTTTCTATCCGAAGCAGACTGACTCTGACTACCCATACAACGAAACCGAGGCCATCCGGAGCTATATTGAGCACACCCCATTCATTGAGCCATTGGTGGCATTTGCGTGGCTATCAGCGCACACCAAAAAGCTACGCTTCTTTCCGAATGTCATGAAAGCGGCTTCGCGCACGCCTCTTCTGTACGCCAAGCAGATCAGTTCGCTTGCCGTCGTCTCGGACAACCGTTTCATCTTGGGCGCTGGAATCGGTCCTTGGGAGGAAGATTTCCGCTACAACGGACTGGAATGGTCGCGCCGCGGCTCGCTCCTAGACGAAGTCATCGAGTGTCTGCGAGGATTGATGAGCGGCGACTTTTTTGCCTATCAAGGGAGGACGCATACCTTTGGACCGGTCAAGATCAATCCAGTGCCAAGCAAGCCGGTGCCCATTATCGTCGGTGGGCACTCCAAGCCGGCATTGAGGCGTGCTGCAAGGATCGGAGACGGGTGGACTGCCGTGGACGTCGACTTCGCGGCGCTCAGGGACATAGTCAAGGAGCTCAACGACCTGCGTACCGAATTCGGCACTGACGCCAAACCATTCGACATCTATGTGCGCCAGTCTGATTTTCGTACGGGAAGGCAAACCGTGAATCCGCTGGACGAATACCGACGGATGGAAGAACTTGGCGCTACTCACTACGTTTGGGTACCTTACAACGACAACTCGTTGACTGTTGGTCAGAAGGTGGACGTCATAAAGAGGTTTGGTGATGAGGTCATCTGCAAGATCGGGTGATCGCCGCCACCCTGGGTCGGGGGCCTCGCGGTGGGCCGTCACAGACGGTGACGCCGAGGTACTGGCCGGCCGCCGCGTCGTCATGGTCGATCCGGCCGACCGCACGGTACGGACCGCGGCGGGCGAAACGCTCGCCTACGGCCGGCTGGTCTGGGCTGCGGTGGGCGAGCGCGCAAGCTGACATGCGACGAAGTTCAAGCCATCGGCGTCCATAACGACGCGCTGTTGACGTTTTTTTAACGGCCGAATTGAAGGCCAACCAGACGAGGCCTGCGCCATTCGACGAGGCCCGCTTGACCCATCGCCCGAAGGTCGGGTGCAAGGAGAGATGATGAGCATCGAAGCCAGTAACCCGCCGATCAGCTTCGCCGACCGCGAAGTCTATTCCTGCCCGTTTGCGGCCTATGACCGTCTGCGTGAAGAGCAGCCGGTGTACCGCGATCCGAAGTCCGGCCACTATATCCTCACGCGGTACGACGACGTGCGCAAAGCGATGCTCAACGTCGCTGCGATGAGCAACAATACGGGGGTGATGGGCGATCGCTGGGCGCCGGAAGCCAACCAACTGTTCGAGGCAGAAGGCTGGTTGCCCATGAACACGCTGGTATCGAACGATCCCCCTGGGCACCGCACCTATCGCACACTCGTTGACAAAGTCTTCACGACGCAGAAAGTCGCAAGCCTGGAGCCCCGCATTCAGCAGTTGATTGATGAGCTAATCGACGGCGTCGTGAGCCAGTCCGAGATTGACTTCCTCGACGCGTTCGCGGTGCCGCTGCCCATGTACGTGATAGCCGAGCAGTTGGGCGTCGCACGCGAAGACCGGGAGAGATTCAAACGGTGGTCGGACGTGGCCATGCAAAGCCTTGATCCCCTGGTCACGCCGGAACAACAAGTCGTTCTCGCACGCGAGTTGATCGAAATGCAGCAGTACATGGCACGCCAAGTCGAACGCGTGCGCGCGATGCCCGACGACAAGCTGCTGAGCCGCCTGGCGAACCTCGACACCGATGGGCGCCGGCTCGACATGCGCGAGTTGCAGAGCTTGATCCTGCAGATCCTGGTCGCCGGCAACGAGACGACCACGACGACTCTCGCGCTTGGCATGAAGACGCTGATCGAGCGCCCGGAACTCGTCGAGGAAATCTACCAAAATCCCGATCGGGCACGTGCGTTCGTCGAAGAGACATTGCGTGTGACCGCACCGCTCCAGACACTGTTTCGGCGTGCGCTTGTCGATGTGGAGATTGGGGGCGTGACGATTCCTGCAGGCTCGATGGTCGAGGTACGGTTCGGCGCCGCGAACCGCGACCCCCGTCAGTTCGCCTGCCCGGCCGACATAGACCTGGATCGCCCGAACAGTGCGAGTCACCTGAGTTTTGGAGCCGGCATCCATTTATGCGTCGGCAATCAGCTTGCTCGCGGCGAACTGCGTCTCGCCTTTCAGACCCTGACCCGGCGGCTGACCGGGTTGCGCCTGTCGCGCGGCGTCGACAGCCTGCACTGGATCGACAACTACGCCGCCTACGGACCCGATCGGATGTGGATGGCGTTCGCTGTTCGGCCCCAATAAACTCATAGGTTGGGATAATTCGGCCCGCCGCCGCCCTCGGGGGGGATCCACACGATGTTCTGCGTCGGGTCCTTGATGTCGCAGGTCTTGCAATGCACGCAGTTCTGCGCGTTGATCACCAGGCGGTCGGTGCCGTCTCCGTTCTTCACGAACTCGTAGACTGCCGCGGGGCAAAACCGGCTCTCCGGACCCGCATACGTGCGCAGGTTCACATTCACCGGCACGCTCGCGTCCTTGAGCGTCAGGTGAGCCGGCTGGTTCTCCCCGTGGTTCGTGTTCGAGATAAACACCGAGGACAGCCGATCGAACGTCAGCTTGCCATCGGGCTTCGGGTAATCGATCGGTTCGCATTGCGCCGCTGGTTTCAACATCTCGTGGTCCGCATGCTTGTGATGCAGCGTCCACGGCACATTGCCGCGCATCATCTTTTGCTCGACCCCGACCATCAGCGTGCCGAGATACAGCCCCTTCGCCATCCACTGCTTGAAGTTACGCGCGCGATACAGCTCCCGATACAGCCAGGATTGCATGAATGCTTCGGGGTACGTGATAAGTTCGTCGGCCCGGCGGCCGGTGCGCACCGCGTCGAACGCGGCTTCGGCAGCCAGCGTCCCGGTCTTGATCGCCGCATGACTGCCCTTGATACGCGATGCGTTCAGAAAGCCCGCGTCGTCGCCGATCAGTGCCCCGCCAGGGAATACGAGCTTGGGCAGCGACATGAGGCCACCGGCCGTGATCGCGCGCGCGCCATACGACACTCGCTTGCCGCCTTCGAGGAACGCACGGATCGACGGGTGCGTCTTGTAGCGCTGGAACTCCTCGAACGGCGACAGGTACGGGTTCGTGTAGCCGAGGCCGACCACGAAGCCGACCACGACCTGGTTATTGTCCATGTGATACAGGAACGAGCCGCCATACGTATCCGACTTGAGCGGCCAGCCGGCCGTGTGGATGACGAGGCCCGGCTTGTGCTTCGCGGGATCGATTTCCCACAGTTCCTTGATGCCGATACCGTAAGCCTGAGGATCCGCTTTCTGGTCCAACCCGTACTTCTCGACCAACTGGCGACCGAGATGACCACGACAGCCTTCAGCGAACAGCGTGTACTTCGCGTGCAACTCCATGCCGAGCTGGAAGTTATCAAGCGGCTCGCCGTCCTTGCCGACACCCATGTTGCCCGTTGCGACGCCCTTCACCGAGCCGTCGTCGTGATAGAGAAGTTCGGCAGCAGGGAAGCCCGGGAAGATCTCGACGCCCAAGGCTTCCGCCTGCTGCCCGAGCCAGCGCGTGACGTTCCCGAGCGAAACCACGTAGTTGCCGTGGTTCCTGAAGTTGCCGGGGAGCATCCAGCCAGGCGTCTGAAACGCGCGTTTCTCCGACAGAAACAGGAAGCGGTCCTCCGTCACTTCGACGGCGAGCGGCGCGCCCCTTTCCTTCCAGTCGGGGAACAACTCGGCAATCGCGCGCGGATCCATTACCGCCCCGGACAGAATGTGGGCGCCAATCTCGGATCCCTTTTCCAGCACGCACACGCCGATTTCGGTGCCATTGTCGGCAGCCAACTGCTTGAGCCGGATCGCGGCCGAAAGACCGGCAGGGCCGCCGCCGACGATCACGATGTCGTATTCCATTGAATCGCGCGGGCCGTACTCGCCGACAAGCGTGTCGCTTGGCATTTTGCCTTCCTCACTACTTGGTTATCGTGCCACTGCTTGGACTTGATAGGTGACCGTAGTCTCAAGCTACCGCTTTGACCATATCCTCGATGGTTTTCTTCGCGTCGCCGAAGACCATCATCGTCTTGTCCATGTAGAAGAGGTCGTTGTCGAGGCCCGCGTAGCCCGCTGCCATCGATCGCTTGTTGACGATCACCGTGCGCGCCTTATAAGCCTCGATGATCGGCATGCCCGCGATCGGCGACTTCGGATCGTTCTTCGCCGCCGGATTCACCACGTCGTTCGCGCCCAGCACCAGCACCACGTCGACCTGGCCGAACTCGCCGTTGATGTCCTCCATCTCGAACACCATGTCATACGGCACTTCGGCCTCGGCAAGCAGCACGTTCATGTGACCCGGCATGCGCCCGGCCACCGGGTGAATCGCGTACTTCACCTCGATGCCCTTCTCGACCAGCTTGTCCGTGAGTTCCTTCAGCGCATGCTGCGCGCGCGCCACGGCCAGACCATAACCCGGCACGATCACCACAGTTTCCGCGTTGCCGAGCATGAACGAAGCGTCGTCGGCCGAACCCGATTTCACCTGGCGCTGTTCCGCCGACCCGCCTGCCGCCGCCGCGCCCGCCTCGTTGCCGAAGCCGCCGAGAATCACGTTGAAGAACGAGCGGTTCATCGCCTTGCACATGATGTACGAGAGGATCGCACCGGACGAGCCCACCAGCGAGCCCGCGATGATCAGCATCGGATTGTTCAGCGAGAAGCCGATGCCCGCCGCCGCTCACCCCGAATACGAATTC
>DASVNP010000271.1:0-5266 GCA_036383775.1 Paraburkholderia sp.
GAGCTTGGTGGACATGTCGGCGCCTTCGAAGCGCACCTCTTCGCTCGTCTCCGAGGGCGCGAGCGCGGCCACGACATTCGCCGCCGCAGCGCGCGCCATCGAGTAGCCGGGGCCAACCAAGCCGAAGATCTTGCCGTTCCACAGCGCGCACTCGCCGATCGCGTAGATGTGCTCATCGCTGGTGCGGCAGGCGTTGTCGATCACAATGCCGCCGCGCGCGCCAATCGTCAGGCCGCAGGCGCGCGCGAGGTCGTCGCGCGGACGAATCCCCGCGGAAAACACGATCATGTCGGTGTCGAGATGGCTGCCGTCCGCGAATTGCATGCGGTGCGTGCCTTCTTCGCCGTCGACGATCGCGCTGGTGTTCTTCTGCGTGTGCACCGTCACGCCGAGTTCCTCGATCCTGGTGCGCAGCACGCGGCCCCCGCCCTCGTCCACCTGCACGGCCATCAGACGCGGCGCGAATTCGACCACGTGGGTTTCGAGGCCCATATCGCGCAGCGCTTTTGCGCATTCGAGACCGAGCAGCCCGCCGCCGACCACCGTGCCCGTCTTCGAGCGCGCGCCGCATTCCTGCATCGCCTCGAGGTCGTCGATAGTTCGGTAGACGAAGCAATCGGCGCGCTCGCGGCCCGGCACCGGCGGCACGAACGGATAGGAGCCGGTGGCGAACACCAGTTTGTCGTACGGCAGCGTTTCGCCGGTCGACACCGTCACGGTGCGCGCTTCGCGATCGATCGACACGGCCTTCGCATTCAGCTTGAGCAGCACGTTCTGACGCTCGAAGAAGCCCGGCTCGACGAGCGACAGGTCGTCCGCCGTCTTGCCCGCGAAGAATTCGGACAGATGCACGCGGTCGTAGGCCGGCCGCGACTCTTCGCACAGCACCGTGATGTCAAGGCCGTGCGCGGCGTCCTGGGCGAGGCACTCGACCAGTTTGTGACCGACCATCCCGTGACCGATTACGATGATTTTCATGACCGCGGTTTCCTCAATGTGCTGGGCTTCGTGCGCCGCCCTGGGGCGTGGGGCGAACGCGATTCCGGAAATAAAAACGGCGTCCCGCGAACCCAGTCGATGACTGAATTCGGGGGACGCCGTTGTCCTGACCTGTACTGCGGCGAGCACTTTGTGTTGCACTCGCGCCGGATCCACGTTGATCCGATGGGTGGGTGCAATGCAAAGGCTATGCCAATTGCGTTTGATTTTCCTGAAACCTCTGCCACATAAGGGTTTGCGGCTCGTCGGGCGAGTCTGTTATGAAGTTTGCCCAAGACTCGTCTTGATGCAGTCAGGCACACGGATGGTGCGACGCAGCACTGTGCACGTGCGAAGTGCGGGCACGCGAGCGGTGCGTCCGGTACGCGTTTTCACGGCTATTCGTGAAGCGCGGCGGGGAGTCGGACGCGTCTCGCCGATGGCTGGCGTGGTACTTGCATAACGTTCGGCCAAGCCGTTGCGGCAACGCAGCCGCAACGGCATGAAGCACGGCATCGAAATCAGGCAATCACCATGCAGTCAACGGACAATGGCGTCCCCTCGTGATTCTCACGAGCGGACGCCATTTTTATTGGGCACCGCCGCAGCGACCAGCACCGGCGCCGGCGCTGGCCCACAGAGAAAGTAAGGACACCGCGATGAACACGAACACCGGCAAGGTCACCTTATTGAGCGCCGGCCCGGGCGACCTCGACCTGCTCACGCTCAAAGCCGCCAAGGCGCTCGCGGCTGCCGACGTCGTGCTGCTCGACGACCTCGCCAATCCCGAGATCGTGACGCTGGCGCCGCAGGCGCGCGTGATCCGGGTCGGCAAGCGCGGTGGCTGCCGTTCGACGCCGCAGGCGTTCATCGAACGTTTGATGCTGCGCTATGCGCTCAAGGGCCTGCACGTGGTGCGGGTGAAAGGTGGCGACGCGCTGCTTTTCGGCCGCGCGGGCGAAGAACTGGCGGTCTTGCGCGGCGCGGGCATTCCGGTGGAGATCGTCAATGGCATCTCGTCAGGCTTCGCGGCCGCCGCCGGACTCGGCATGTCGCTCACGCATCGCCGCCATTGCCACGGAGTGACTTTCGTCACCGCGCACACCGAGGATCACGGCGAGCCCGACTGGGCCGCGCTGGCGGCGACCCGCACCACACTGGCGATTTATATGGGGATTCGGCGCATCGACAGCATTGCTACGGCATTGCTTGCGTGCCTGCCGGGTGATACGCCGGCCGCCGTCGTGCAATGGGCCGGGGGCTCTAACGAGCGGCGGCTGCTGAGCCGCCTCGACCGGATTGCGGCTGAGGCGATCCGCGCGGGGTTTGGCAGTCCGGCGGTGATTCTGGTAGGCGGCGCGGTTGGAGAAAGTGTGGGGTTTGCTGCGGCGGTGAACGGGGCACGGGGTGATGCAGCGGCGCTTGAGCACGATGAAATGCGGGCCGAAGCACGTACCGCGCGCGAGTCCGTTGCGCGGGCGGCGTGAGCTGGGCACTCCAAAGGCTATCGCTTCCCGCCATTCACTCACGCAGGCTTGGAGACCATCAGGAAATAGACAGCCACCATCGTCAGAGATGCCTGGCAGAGCCAACTACCGCCTGCTATCTTTGCCGAGAAACGCAGCAACCGGCGCAGTCAGCGCGATGCCGTGCAATTCCTCAGGCGATGCCAGACGCGCGGCGATGATCTCACGGTTATCAAGTCGCAGCTCGGGCAGGCGGTCGAGGTGCAACTCAAAGAAATGCACCCGGTCCCGTCGCCCGTCCCAGATGCCGCTGACGCTGCCCACGGCGCGCAACCGATGCGATGGGAGACCAATCTCCTCCTCCATTTCGCGCTGCGCCGCCAGGTCGGGTGTCTCACCCGGATGGATACTGCCGCCAGGCAAACCCCACTCAGCCCGGTACGATGATTTCACCAGCAACAGCGCGCGCCCGACGTAGATTGTTACCAGCGCGCCCTCATGGCGCGGCCGCCGAAGGTGCCACCAGGCGCGGGCGAGCCGAAATCCGAGCCAAAGCGCCATGCGCCAGACCGAGTCGATCAGCAGAGCCAGTCGCGTTCGCTCAACGCTTGGCATGAGGTCTCTCCTTTCGTTTCATGGTCGGGCGCACTTCCGGTCGCCGGGTTCGTGTGGCTCGAGTCATTCAGCGTCTGTCATTCGAAATCCCCGAACCCCAGCTCCGCTTCCACCACTTGCCCTACGCGCAGCCACGCCCCGGCCCCGCTCGCGACGAGCGCGTTGTTGCCGAACGTGATCGCGCCGCCGCGCTGCGAATTCGCCCGGTAGGTGCTCATCGTGTCGGTCGGTTCGTGCGGCCATGCTGGATCGGGCGCCCCCTTTGCCTGGTCGATGGTGGGCATCGGACAGCGCGCGCACAGCTTGACCAGTCGCAGCTGCACGCCCTCACCCGCATCGCCGTCGCCATCGCCATCGCCTTCCACGGTGAGGGTCTCCACATAGTCCTCCTCGTACGCGTCGAGTCCCTCCAGCACGACGTTGGGACGGAAGCGGTCGATCGGGATCGACGGCGCGCCCTTGCTGTTCAGCCGCCGGTTCAGATCGTCGAGCGATGCCTGGCCGATCACCAGCAGCGGAAAACCATCGGCGAAATGCGTGGTGGCGCCGCCGACGCGCTCCGTGTAATCCGGATCGACAATCCGCTCGCGCTCGGGATTGAAGCGCAAGAGCCGCGCCGACACGCCGAGAAAGCTCGAAAACCAGGCCGCGCTGGCTTCACCGGTGTCGAGACCATAGGCCGCGTCGCCCCACACCTCGGTCTGCACCGCGCGCGGCGCGTCGAGTTGCGCGGCGTCGAGCGGCGTGCGCAAGTCGCTCATGCCGGGGGCGCGAATCACGAGCTCCTGCTCGCCGAGCTCGACCTTGATCAGCGCCATGCGTGGATACGCGCGCTGCGTGAGCATGGCGCCGGCCGTATCCGTGACCATCCAGCATCGATCGTATTCGAGGCCAGTGGCGAACAGGCGCGCTTCGCGCAGCGCGATGCCCGCGCAGGATTTGATTGGATAGACGAACAGCTCGCTGATGGTCGGCATGGTGTGGTGGCGCACGTGGGAGCGCGTGCGCATTCTTCTGTTCAAAACCCGATTGTAAAGCGCCAAAGGCCGCCCCTCCCAGCCCGCCAGCCGCAACCTCGCGCGCGAGGCCCGCTCCATGCCTTATGCCGCGCGATCCCGCCTCCGCCCAGATTCGACGCGCCGCTGAATACCCCCTATGCGCCGCCGCCGTTACATCCGGCCGCGCTTGGACGTAAAATCCCTCTGCGTAGCGCCCGATTATTCCCTGAATGCGCCACAGGCCGGCCCCGCGCGGGCCACGGAGCACTATCCACGCGCCGTGGCCGGCTATCGGCGCCGGCGCCATCGTGCAAACCGCGAACGGCGGTGGCACGCTCATCAAGGAATCGGGGCACCGGCTGCGCAACGACCTACGCTATGCGTCACGAGCGCAGCGGGTCAGAAAGACGGCGCGAGACCTCGTCGAGGGATAGGCCACCGAGCCGCTCGAGCCGTTGCAGGCAAACCTTGCCAGGGCAGACACGGTCAACTATCCGTTGCCAGATGCATCTGAACGGCGCCGGATGCACGCCGGCACGCCACCGGATAACACTTGTAGAAGAATCCCTACCATAAACGAACCAGGAAATTCATTATGCTGAGCAAACCCGTGTTGACCGTTGCCGAAACGACCCGAATCCTCGAAGCCGCCCGTGCGGAAGCCGAGAAGAACCAGTGGGCCGTCGCCATCGTGGTGGTCGACGACGGCGGCCACCCGCTCGGAATGCTGCGTCTGGACGGCAGCGCGCCGGCCAGCTCGTACATCGCGACGGAAAAAGCCCGCACGTCGGCCATCGGCCGCCGCGAAACCAAGGTCTACGAAGACATGATCAACAACGGCCGCACGGCCTTCCTGAGCGCGCCGCTGCAAGGCACGCTGGAAGGCGGCGTGCCGGTGATCGTCGACGGCCAGGTGGTTGGCGCGGTTGGCGTGTCGGGCGTCAAGTCGGATCAGGACGCACAGATCGCCAAGGCCGGCATCCAGGCCATCGCGGGCTGAGTTCGCATGACGTTGGGCGCGAGTTTGAAGCGCGCTTGACGTGACAGTCATCAAAGAAAGAAGCTAACCCGTTGCACAACGCGGGCCGGTGCCCCCTCATCGGCCCCATTCAGATAGATGGAGCAGTCGATGACTCAGATGAACCCGCGCGGCGGACTGCAAGTCGCCGCCAACCTCGATCAGTTTGTCGAAACCGAAGCCCTGCCCGG
>DASVNP010000272.1:0-36679 GCA_036383775.1 Paraburkholderia sp.
AGGCCGGGCCGCAAAGAAAGGTCGGGGCGCGCGTTCATGTCGTCTGCTCCGCGAGCGACGGGGAGCGCACCTGAGCCTGTGCTTCGGCAAGTTCGCTCACCAGCGTGGCGACCAACTCGGCCGCGGGCAATGCTCTTGCCATCGGCGCGCCCTGGCCGGCCCATTGCACGGCGAAGTCGGTGTTGCCGCGCGCACGGGCTGCGGCGTTCAGTGCCTTGGCGGCGTCATACGCAATCGGATAGTCAGGCAGGCGCGGCGCGTCGGGCGAGCCGACGTCGGTATGCATCCGGTTGATGAGCCCACGCGCCGGCCGGCCCGAGATCGCGGCGGTTACGGCCGTGCGGTACGTGCGTGGGCCGGTCAAGGCGTTCCGGTAAGCGGGATCGGCGCCGGACTCCGGAGCAACCACGAACGCGGTGCCCATCTGCACGGCACTCGCGCCGAGCAGCATGGCGGCGGCAATACCTTCGCCGTCCATGATGCCGCCCGCCGCGATGACCGGCAGGGTCGTCTGTTTCGCGATCAGTCGAACCAACGCCAGCGTGCCGATCATCAAGTCGTCCTCCGGGTCGAATACGCCCCGGTGGCCGCCGGCTTCGGCGCCTTGCGCGACGATGGCGTCGAGCCCGGCCTGTTCGATCAGCATCGCTTCACGCGGCGTGGTCGCGCATCCGAGCAGCAGGATGCCGGCGTGATGCAGCGCTTCGATCCATTCGCGAGGAGGCAGCCCGAAATGGAAGCTGACGACAGCCGGGCGTTCGTCGAGCAGGGCCTGCAGCAGCGCCTCGTCGACCATGAAGCTCTGGTAAATCTCCTTGAGCGCTGCCGGCGGTTTGGCATCGAATTCGGCAAACAGCGGCTGCAGATGCGCGAGCCACGTGGCTTCGCGAAGCGGATCGCTATGGGCCGGGAGATGGCAGAACACGTTCACGTTGAACGGCTTGCTGGTGAGCGCACGCGTTGCGGCGATCAGTTCTCGCGCTTGCTGCGCGGTGCTTGCGCCCACGGCGACCGAGCCCAGTGCGCCGGCGTTGGACACAGCGGCAGCGAGCGCAGGCGTGGAGACGCCGGCCATCGGCGCCTGAATGATGGGATGCTGCACGCCAAGCGCATGCAGAAAGTGAGTCTTGGGGATCATGGTGTTCTCCCGATTCGAGTGGCGTAACGATTCAGATAAAGACAGCGTGGCGTGAGCCGCGCCACGCTCACTTCAACGCCGAAAAGTCGGTTGGCACGAGCAACTCGTTGGTGATGTTCGCGATGATCGGTCCGTTGCTTTCGGTGTCGATGCGTACCTGATGCCACTCGGGGTCGTCGAGAAACGCCTGCCACTTCACTTCACGTTCCGCGAGCGATTCCCACGCCAGCATAAAAATCAGGTGGGCGTCGGATTCGCCGATCAGCGTTGTCCAGAAGCCGCTTTGCCTGATGCCGTGGCGCGCCCAGATCGGCAAGATCCGTTCGCGCAAACGCCCGATGACATCCGGCAAGCGCCCAGGCACGGCACGATAGGTGCGAAGTTCGTAGATCACAATGCTTCTCCTAAGGATTGCAAATTAAATGTCAAAGGGTTCTCCGTGCCGGGCGCGAACATTTAAGCGCCGACGTTGCTGCCGCCATCCACGCGCAAAATTTCGCCCGTGACGAAGGTTGCCGATTCGAGGTAAAGCACGGCGTCGGCGATGTCGTCGATTTCGCCGATGCGGCCCACCGGATGCATCTTCGCGAGTGCCGCGTGCGTTTCGGGAGCGTGCATCGGTGTCCGCACGACGCCCGGTGCGACTGCATTGACGCGGATGCCGCGCGACGCGTATTCGATGGCGAGTGAACGCGTGACCGAATTCAGGCCACCCTTGGTCAGCGCCGCCATGGCGGCCGGCAAGGCTGCCAGCGGCCGATCGACGATGCTGGCGGTGATGTTGACGATATGGCCACTGCGCTGGTTGCTCATGACTTCGAGCGCACGCTGCGTGATGTGGAAGAAGCCGGTCACATTGGTCGCCATGACGGCGGCGTAATCAGCCGGCGAGTATTCGGTGAAGGGCTTGGCGACGAAAATGCCGGCGTTGTTGACCAGTGTGTCGATACGGCCGAAACGTTCGAGCGCCGTGTCGATTACGCGTTGCGCGGTAGCGGGATCGGCGATGTCGCCTTGCACCGTCAGCACGTCCGGATCCGTGCTTGCGCCGATCGAGCGCGAGGTGGCTACGACGCGATAATTGCGGTCCTGGTAGGCTTTAACCACGCCTGCGCCGATGCCCTGCGACGCGCCTGTGACGATAACGACTTTCTGTTCTGCACCCATGGTCTGCTCCTGAGGATCGACGGGGCGCGATGTGCGCCCGATCTCGATGGAGCAAGTTTAGATTGAACCATTTGCAGAGAGAATCCACGCTGTTCGGCAGACATTCTTCCGCGAGGCGATTCAATTCGCTTTCGTGACCCGCTGGGATTGCGTGAAATACCGGCGCAAGCGTGGCGCCGCAAAGTCGACAAACGCGCGCACCTTGGGCACCGCGAGACGCCCGTGCGGCGTCAGCAGATGGACCGGCAGCGGAGCCGGTTCGTGATCGCTCAGGACGATCTTGAGCGAGCCGTCCTTGACCTGTTCGGCGACGTGATAGGAGAACATGCGAGTGACGCCATGCCCCGCGACGGCCGAAGCAACCGCGGCCTGAATGCTGTTGACGATGAAGCGCGGCGAGAACTGCACGACTTGCGGAATCGTCGCGCCGTTGGCGGGCGGAAAGCTCCACGAATCCAGACCAAAGTGGGTCATGGAGATGATCTGGTGCTGGCCCAGATCGGCCGGGTCGTTGATATGGGGATGTTCAGCCAGGTAGCGAGGCGACGCGGCCACGACCCGCCGCACTTCACCGACAGGGATCGCCACGAGCGTCGAGTCGGGCAGATGAGCGATGCGCAGCGCCACGTCCATGCCTTCGTCGATGAGGCTCACCGGACGGTCGAGCATATTCAGGCGTACCGAGACGGCCGGATACTGATCGACGAAATCGTCGATGATCGGCCGCAGCATGTCCTGGCCGGCCGCGACGGGCGCCGTAATCGTGAGCAGCCCGCGCGGCGCGGAGCGCTCGCCGGCGATCAGCAGATCGGCCTCCTCGAGGTCGGTGAGAATGCGCCGGCAGGCGGCGGCATACCGTTCACCGGCTTCGCTCAGTTTGATGGTCCGCGTCGTGCGATGCAGCAGGGCCGTGCCGACATGTTCCTCGAGAAACGCAATGGCCCGGCTCACCGCGGCAGGGGAGCGGCCCAGCCGGCGGCTCGCGCCGGCCAGGCTCCCCTCGTCCAGCGTGGCGACGAACACCTTCATTGCGTCGATTCGATCCATGTTGCCTGTGGTCCGGGTTTGGGTTGAGCGCGCGATTGGGCAAGTCTACAGCGGCGAGCGCGCCGAAGCGGGGAGCCCTGGAAAAGACTGGCGAAACCGGGTTTTTACCGAGCGCGTTATACCCGTTCGACGCCACCGTCCGAATCGCCGACAATGCACAGGAATCACGAGGGGCGATGGCGTTGGGACCACACTTTCAGCACGGGAATCGATCATGCAAAGAACTGGTTTTTCCGCTTGCGCGTTGGCGTTCGCACTGTCAATGAGCTGGGTCGCGACATGTGCCGCTCAAGGAACCGCGGCACCCGCTACTGATGACGTGGATTCCCGCATTGCAGCGCTCCCGCCGGGGCCTGACACCGACGCGATCAAGCTCGGCCGCAAGATCACGATGGAAACGCCGCAATTCGCGGCCGGCCACGTGCCGGGCGGCGCCATGTCATGTGCGAGTTGCCATATTGGCGGCGGCACCACACCGCTCAGCTCGCCGTGGATCGGCATGACCGGCGTGTCGCCCGCTTATAGCGCGCGCAGCGCGACGGTGGAATCGCTTTCTCAGCGCATCAACAACTGTTTTCAGCGCTCGGAGAACGGCATACCGCTTGCGTTCGATTCGCGAGAGATGAATGCCTTGCTGGCCTACATGACGTACCTCTCGCGCGGCATTCCGGGCGGGCAGTTCGGCCCAGGGCGCGGCATGGGCAAGATCGCCGACGCGGCACTCGTGCCCGATCCCGCCCATGGCCGTGCGATCTATGCAGACAAATGCGCTTCGTGTCATGGCGCGAACGGCGAAGGGGTGCACAGCGGCGGCGGTTATGCCATACCGCCGCTGTGGGGCGACGCGTCGTACAACATCGGCGCGAGCATGGCGCGGCTCGGACCGGCGGCGGGCTTCATCAAGAACAATATGCCGCTCGGCAACGCCACGCTGAGTGACCAGGACGCCGTTGACGTCGCCGCCTACGCGACGCAGCAGCCTCGGCCCGACTATGCGGCCAAAGTCAAAGATTGGCCCAAAGGCGGCAAGCCTGCTGACGCGCGCTACTAGTGAGTCGAGAACATGGAGATGCCGCCGTTCGGGAATCCTGATGCCCCGGGCTGGAACGGCACATACACCTTCCCAAGCGAGCTGTCGATGGCGACGGAATGAGCGCCTGTGCCCACCGGAATCTTGAAGAGCAACTGCCGTGACGCGCCGTCGATTACGCCCATCTGCGGGCTGAATCCTGACGCTGCAGCGACACCCGTTGCGACGTAATGCCGAGCCGGCAGGAAATAGCGGTTGGAAACCGGGTCGTAGTTGACCTGGTCCACTCCCCCAAATGGCAAGCTGGCTTGAATTGCGCCGGTCGTTCGATCGAGAATTAGCGTGATGAGCGGGTTGCCGGCGGGCGGATCGCATCCAACGAGCACGTCGTTATTGGGTCCAAGCACGATTCCCGCGGGTCCGCATTTCCCTAGGGGAAATGATTTGCTTACCGAAGGAGTTCCCGCCGCCGCGGAGCTGGCGGTGATAACGTCGAGTTCGCCATCGGGGTTGGCCGCGGTCCCGTCATTGTTGATCAGGAAGCTCTTCGAGGCATGATCATAGGTACACGCTTCGAGCCCGGACGAACCGTTAAAAGGAAGCTTTACCACGGCCGTTTGCGTCAGCGTAGAAATGAACGTGACGAACGGTGGCGAATCTCCCGGGCTCGCGTACATCACGAGATGATCGTCAGGATCGTAGCAGCCTTCATCCACGCGCGATCCGGAGTTGCTGATGGCAATGGTGTTGACTGTTTTCTTCGCAACCGTATCGATGACCTTGACTGAGTCCACGTCGCCTACGTAGATTGTGTTCGTGCCGGTGATACCGACAATTCCGTCGGGACCGGACTCGTTCGTCGTGGCGCCGGCGCCGATGAATGGCCCTGGAATCTGTGCGATCAAGGTGTTCGATTGGGTATCCACGACATCAACCGCTTTGTTGTTGCGGTCGGTCAGATAGTATTTTCCTGCCTCGACGTAGCCGATGTCGAAGCTAAATGGTGGGCTCGAAGCATTCGGTACGGCAATGTTCGTCATTAGCGTGGGTGGAGTCGGCCCGCTGACGTTATCTCCGCCTCCGCAGGCGGTCAATGCGGCCGCAGCGAGCAACATCAAGATCATCACGCGCTTTTCCATCGTTTTGTCTCCTTTCCTTTACGTTGTTGGTCCGACCATCGGTCCATGGATCGGCCTGAGTGTTGGAACTTCTCCCGTTCTCGATCGACGACATTCAACAATCAATTTCTTAAGGAATCTTAAGAAATGGTGAGATGAAGCGATAGCCGTGTTTCTCGCGGGTGCTGTGGCTATGGACCGGCTATACGGTTCACACAATGGGGGGGCGAAGGAAAATCGGAAAGTAAAACTTATTTATGGTCTGCATTGAGCGAACGCTATACCTGTAATGAAACTGAAGTCTCCAAGGACGTGGCGGTGACCCGCCGGCCATGCCGCCCTCAATGTTTTCGGACGATGGCCGGTTTCATGCGCATCAACGACACATCCGGTCATGACGTGGGCGACCAAGTGTTGCTGGCGGTAGCCGCGATCATCCACCAGCATGCGCAGACCTACCCGCATGGCCGTCTTGGCGGCGAAGAGTTCGGCGTCGTTTTTGCGGGTGAAGAACGCGACGCTCGTGATTTTGCAAAGGCACTTTGTGAGGGCGTGGCGAACTTGCGCCTTGCAACTCACGCGGTGACGATCAGCATCGGCGTATCAACGTTTGATAAAGCGCTCAGCGTGGCAGATATTTTCAGAATGGCTGACCAGGGTCTCTATGAAGTTAAGCGGCAAGGTAAAAATAACTTTGTTCTGGTTTCCTGACGCGGCAGACGCCGGCGCTGAACCTCATACCGCTGATCTTCCGTCAGACAACTATCCGCGGAATTGCGGTAGCGCCGCGCGCCTCGTTTGAACGCCTGATGCGCTTGCCGGGCTTGTCTATCTCCGCCACCATCTTGATTCCAAACGAATATTCTTGCCTTCATTTCTTCAGAAGAAAGCCCCTCGCTGCATTGCGAAACAAATCTGCCACGCGGCGTTCGGTGCCGCACATATTGTCTTTCGCAGAACAGTCACATTCGTTCGACGCCGCGTCTCCCTGATCGCCAAGAAGATAATCCACCCAGGGGCGTAAGCGGTCGCGGAGGGGACAGAGTGAGATCGATCAGGGGGGCATCATTCTCGATGCGAGTGGGCCTCGGGCCGAGTGCGCCCACTTGGGTGCTGCTGCAGCAGGTCGTCGTGCGCGGTCTCGTGGCAGTCAAGTTTCTCGCGCTCGGGCGCATTCTCGGGCCGTCGGCGATTGGCAGCGTCAGTATTGCGCTACTCGCGGTCGCGGTTGCGGAATCTCTGTCTGACACAGGTCTCCCGCAAGCTGTCATCCAGGGGCGCGAAGCGCCGACGCGTTCGGAACTCTCCGCCGTGTGGACGACGCTCACCACACGCGGCACGCTGGTCGCGCTGGTGCTGATTGCACTCGCGCCACTGATGAACAGCCAGTTTCATCTGGGCAATGCGCTTGCGCTGCTGCAACTCGCGGCCGCGTTGCCGCTGATTCGTGGCTTGGCGTCACCCTCTTACTTCGTTGTGCAACGTAATCGCGGCTTCCAGCATATCGCCGGAATCGAGATGGCGGCGGCGTTTGTCGATTGCTGCATTGGGCTCGCGTTTGCGCTCGGCGGGGCGGGAGCCTACTCATTGCTGATCGGCATGGTCGTCGGCGATATGCTGAAAAGCACGCTCACATGGACAACGATGAAGCCGCGGCCGCCGATCCGGCTCGCGTGGTCGGGAATCGGTCATTACATTGGCTTTAGCCGCTGGATCTGGGCGGGCAGCGTGGTGAATCTGCTGCTCAATCAGTTCGACAAGGTGGTGGTTGGGAAACTGCTCGGGCCGGCCCAACTGGGCGCCTATCAGATGTCGTCGAAACTCGCGCAAATGCTGCTGACGGACGCGGCGTTCGCCATGGGGCAATACCTTTTTCCGACGTTCTCCGCGCAACACCGGCACGACGCGCGCGTGGCGGCGCGGCGCGTCAAGCTCTACCTCGCGATTGTCGCAGCCGGCCTCGCGATATTCGTCGTGCTGCTGCGGATGATGGCGGAACCGCTCTTCGCGCTGATTCTCGGTCCCGCGTGGATGTCGGCCGTCCCCTTGTTCAAGATCTTTGTCATCAACATGGCGATCGGCGCGTTGATCGCTGTGCTCGTCGCCTACCTGCGCGCGGTCGGCGATGCCAAGGCGACAACGCACGCCTCGCTGATACAGATGGTCATCCTGGTCGGGATCGTGCCGCCCGCTACGCACTATTGGGGCGTGACGGGTATCGCGTGGTCGATCACAGTCGGCATGGGGTCGGCCGCTACGTGGATGCTCTATCGGACCTTGCGGCGCCACGACGCACCGTCTTATCCGCTCGCGAGTTGAAGCAAGCAGATTGCGTTCAGTCTGGAGCCCAGCGGGTAGGGGGAGAAAGATCGCGCCCGGCCGTCGTTGCGAGCGTATCGGTGACCGGGCGAGTGTTCGCGCTGTGGAATCTCAGGCGCGTTGGCTAATCAGAAACGGTCGTGGTCCCGATCCGTACCCGGCGCGAACGAAACGCCGCGCAAGACCTCCGCGAACCCTGCGCTGCGCAGCGTCACGAATTTCTCGCGAGCGGCGCCCGAAGCGGTCGTATTCTTGAGGATATCGCGCACCACAACCAACTGGTTCGGATCCGCACCCACGTCGCCGTTACCGCTGACGGTGGAGGTAATCGCCCAGATCGTGACCGTGCCATCTCTCTCGACGCGGCCAGTCAGGTTACGCAGCCCGTCGGTCGCCGGTGCCCAGGGCAGTCCGGTCGCGCTGTTGGATCCAATGGGATATCCCTTCACGACGTACTGCTGTCCGAGGTTCAGACCCGCTTGCAGCGTGTACGCGAGCGTCCACTTCCTGGCGCTGGCGTTGTACACCCACTTCTGCAGGCCTGCGCCAGTCTGTGCCGCGGCATGCGTGAACAGGTCGGCACCGCCGGTATAGCCGTCACCCTCGTCAGCGACATAAAGCGTGTTGGCGTCGGCGAACCAGAGACCAAAAGGATAGGAGAGGGTGGTGGCTGTCTTGTTCGGCGTCGAGGGGAAGCCGGAAAGCACGCACATATTGCTCGGCAATCCGCTGGTTTGCAGTGTAGACGGATCGTAAGCAAGCGGCTGGGTAGGCAACGCCGCGTTAGCTGCCGGCACTCCGACGCCTGACGGACAGGCGTTGCCCGTTGTATCCACGAAATACACCGTATTTACACCGTTGCCGCCGCTGCCCTTCGTAAAATACAAAACGTTGTTGTACACGGTCATGCCACGGAAATTGTCGTCCTTGCCAATCTTGTCGGCCGGCGCCTTGAGTTCCGTCACGGAGAAGCTGGCGACCGGTGCCGGTGTTCCCGGACTCTGCTCTGCCTCATGCTGTTTCGTCGCGGCGATGAGTTGCGCGCCGGCGCCGAGGATGACATCGTCAGGCTGTGGGTTGGAGCCGTTACCCGCATTGCCTGCCGTGTAGTAAATGTCCTGCCCGTTGAGGTTGTTCAGGATTGCAGAGCGGCCGTTGTTGCCGCTGTATGCGTTGGTTTCGGTAAAACGGAAGTGTCCGTCCCTATCGACGCGAGCCACTGCGCGATAAAAATTCTGACCTACCGGATTCGTCGGGTCGACGGCACCGAACGTGTTCGAGTTGGAGACGTCCAACGCGTTGACGGGTGCAACGTAGCCCATGAAAGTCAGGTACTGGCCATCCAGCGAGAGGTGCAGGCCGAGTTCCGATTTGGAGCTGAAGCTGGTAACGAGCTGATCACGTGCAGACTGCTTCTGCAAGCTGTTGGGCACCTCGAGCGAATTCACACGCTCGCCCGACGGCGTAATCTGGTCCAGAAAAATTCTCGCCGTGATACCGAAACTGCCGTCGTAGCCGTCGTTGTTCCATACATAGGGGTAGGTGCCATCGTTCGGCGCGCCATTACCCGTGCTGCAGCCCGCCTTCGTATTGGCGCAGTTCGGCGGTAGCACGGTTCCAGGCTGAACATTGCTCGACAGATTGTCATACACGCCTCGGCTAATCACCAGCAAGCCTGGCTCGAAGCGGCCACCGCCGTGAAATTCGGGCTCATCGGCATACGTGTTCAAGCTCGCGGCGCAGAGTGCCAGCGCGACTGTCATAGCTCGCGGAACAAATGCAGGGCGGTGAATCATCGTGGGAACGGAAGTCGTTTTCATCGTTAGTCTCCGGACGGATGTGGATTTGCATCGCAGACGGCGCAGCACGCAAAAAACAGCTAACCGTAGCAACGCTTCATGAAGGAATGATTGCAGTGGCTACGGTGCAAACCCGAATTGTGGAGAGACTCATGCGTGAACCGACCTGCTTCCGCGGCATAGCTGCTCGCCATGCCGCGGAATGTGTTGCCTGACCGCCTGATTCAAGATCCTTCAGAATGGCGACCAGCCGAACCCACCGTTCTTACCGTGGTCATCGTCTTTGTGATGATCGTCGTGATCCCGGTCGAATTGGAACGAGTCGAAGAGATCGCCGATAGCCGGCGAATTGACCGGTACGTACGGGTTGCCCGCGAGCTGCACGGGATTCGGCAGATTGTCACGACTGCGCGACGTGATCGGCGACAGCGACCAGTTGCGATCGATGAATTTGACGATCGACGCGTGATCCGAATATTGATGCACCACGCGGCCGCCGCGCGAGTAGGGCGACACCACGATCATCGGAATCCGCGGGCCGTCGCCGAAGAAGTCCACCGGCTGGATGTATCCCGAATCGTAGTAGCCGCCGCCTTCGTCGGTGGTGATCAGGATCGCCGTTGATGCCCACAACTCCGGCTTCGCCTGGACCGCACTGACGAGCTTGTGCACGAACGCCTCATACAAGCCGAACTTCGACGATTCCGGATGCCCGTCCAGCAGACCGCCCGGCTTGACGAACGACACAGCCGGCAAGGTACCTGCGGCGATATCCGAATAGAGGTCGGTTGTGTCCTGCAAGTGCGCGGAGACAAGCGAGGGATTCGTCATGATCGCCGTTTCGTAGAGGAACGGATTGCAGATATTGCAGTACACGCTGGTGGACGGCGTGCTGACGAAAGTCTTCCAACCTTCGCCGTAGTACTTCCACGAGATTTTTTTCGCCAGCAAGGAATCCGCGATCGTACGCACCGGCGAAGGCGGAATCGTAAAGGCGCTGCTCGTATTCACCGTACCGTCGCCGTTATAGCCCGGGTTGTAGTTGTTGAGCAGATAGTAGGTATTGGCCGCGCAGTTCGGGTCGGGGTGATAGGGCAGTGTGCCGAGGTAGTGGCGGATTGCACCTACGCCGGGTTGCTTCGGGTCCGAGCAGTTACTGTAAGTGCCGCCGGAGTAACCGTCCTGGGTGTACCAGTTATTGGTGCCTGCCTGCGGATGCGGATTTTCAATCTGATTGGTGGGCGGCGTCGTGGCGTTGCCGTTGCCGTCAGTGTAGTAGAGCGCGTCGGCCGTACCGATCATGATGCTGTTTGCACCCGTACCGCCCATCACCGGCTGGTGATAGTTGTCGCTGATCGTGTACTTGCGTGCGAGTTCGGTGAAATAGGGCATGTCGCCGCTATTCACGTTGTAGTAGCCGAGTGCGGTCGATCCTTCTCCAGTCGTCTGATCGGTGAAGTTTGCGGGTTTCGTCTTGCCGTTCGTGCCAGCGCCGACTGACGTCTCGACCCACACAAACAGATCCATTCTGCAGCCGCTAGGATTGTCGTAGGTCGCTTGCGAGACGTTACAGTCAGACTGCTGCCAGTTCTGATAGAAGCGGTGCACAGGGCTATTCATGTACTGATCGTAATCGGGTCCCACGCGCGAGATCTGGTAGGGGCCGTTCGGCAGGTTGAATGTGTTCGAGCCGAAGCGTGTATCCGGCACCTGCTGCGGCAAGCCTGACGCGCCCGTCGTCAGATGCACGATGTCCTGTGGGAGCAATGCCGAGCTTTCAGCAGCCTGGGCGGCTGCAAGCGTGGCGAAGGGCGGAGGGCTGGTGTCGCTCGGGGCAGTCGCTACAAAACCCGTGTTGGGTGCCGGCAGTACCGTATAGCGTTTCTTGCCCGAAGGGCTCATCTCGAAGCGCTTGGGGTTGTCGGCGTCGGCGGTGTACTGTGCGGCTACCGAGAAGTTGGGGCCAGGTTGGCCGTCCTGCGTGATGATGCCTTTGGAGAGCAGATTCGAGACTGTTTGCCCATGGCGCGGCGTATAGGCGCCGAACACATGATCGAAAGTACGGTTCTCGCCCACGATCACAATGACATGCTTGATCGGCGAGGTCGTCGCGGCAGCGGCTGCATCGGCCTGCTGGCTGACAGATATGGAAGGGTACAGCGCCATGCCGGTGGCCAGTGCGGCTGCGCCGCACGTCAGCAAGGCTTGCAAGAGCGGTTTCCGTGGGACGTTATCGACACGCTTCATTGATCTCTCCAAACGGGTTTGCTACAGGGACGCCGGGCGGCTGCACTCACGGTGCATTGCTTACCAGGCGTTTCGTTGTATTACCTCGCGTTACAACGGAGAGAAAGTTAGGCTTGCCGTGTGTCCAATACGGGTTGGAAAAATGTCCGAGTGACGTGATTCATGTGACGCGGCTAACGAAGGCCTTTCAGTCACTTTCGGAAGGAGCGGCGATGCGCGGCAGGGGACCGGACGCGAAATCGCCGCGGAAGCTCACCCTTTGAACTCAACCGAAACAAAGATCTTCTTGCAGGCCTCGACGACCTCCCAGGTCCCCTTGAACCCTGCCGGGATCAGAAACCGGTCTCCAGCGCGCACGGTCTTCGCTGTGCCATCCGCATCGCGAATCACCGACACGCCTTCCAGAATCTCGCAGTACTCGTTCTCGGTAAAGTTCACGGACCACTGACCGCGGGCACCTTCCCACACGCCCGCAGCAAGCTGTCCGCAAGGGCTGGAGAAGTGCGTATGAACGGTCTGCTCCGGATTACCGGAAAGTACCGCTTCCGCTTTGGGCATGTACCCAACGCTGTCCTTCGCAGGCGCCGCGAAATCCACAATGTTCTTAATGCTCATAACGTTTCGGCTCAAAGGTTAGAAAAACAGCAAAACAAAAAGGAGCGTGGCACTTGCACCCACTGCCCGCGCCACGCCCATAAGCTCACCTGATACCACCAACACAAGGAACAACTCAAACGCTAAATCCTCAACTCCCGGACTTCAACTGCGCCCAAAGCCGGTTCTCGAGCCGCATGATCGGCGTCGGTTGGGGCCGCATCAATGTCATCTTGCTGAGCACTGCTTCTGGCGGATACACGTTGGCATCCTGTTCGATGACAGGCGTCACGTACTGCCGCGCCGCACGATTCGCCGTGGGATAAAACACTTCGTTCGTGATTTCCGCGCTCACCTTGGGGTCTTCGATGTAGTTCATCCACTTCATCGCCGCTTCCGGATGCGGCGCGTCTTTTGGAATCACCATCATGTCCATCCACAGCAGGCCCGCGTCCTTGATATTGGAGAACCGCACCTCATACGATCGCTTGGCTTCCGAAGCGCGGCGCCGCGCAATCCCCACGTCGCCTGAATAGCCAAGCGCGACGCAGATGTCGTTGTTCGCCAGATCGTTGATGTAGCCGGACGAGTTGAACTGGGTGATATACGGCCGGACTTTCCTCAGCACTTCGTACGCGGCCTGGTAATCGCTGGGATTGGTGCTGTTGGGATCCTTATGCGTGTACTGCAGCACGGCGGGGAAAACATCGGCAGCCGAGTCGAGAAACGACACGCCGCAGCTCTTCACTTTCGAGAGATTGGCCGGGTCGAACACCAGCGCCCAGCTATCCACGGGTGCGTCGCCGCCGAGTGCTTTCTTGACCGCTTGCACGTTGTAGCCGATGCCATCCGTGCCCCACGCCCAGGGTACGCCGTATTGATTGCCTGGGTCAGCGTCGGCAATCAGTTTCATCAAGCCGGGATCGAGATTGGCGAGGTTCGGCATCTTCGATTTGTCGATCTTCTGATAGACGCCGGCTTCGATTTGCCGCGCCATGTAACTCGAAGTCGGAACCACGATGTCGTAGCCGGAACTGCCCGCGAGCAGTTTGGCCTGCAACGTGTCGTCGCTGTCGTAACTGTCGTATTTCACGGTGATGCCGGATTGTTTTTCGAAGTTGGCAATCGTGTCTTTGGCGATGTAGTCGGACCAGTTATAGACATTCAACGATGTGTCCGCGGCGCGCGCGGCATTCATTGCAGTCAATGCGGTCAGCGAGCACAGCATCGTGCCGGCGAGTGAAAGAAGTGTGGCGTGACGGGTCTTCATTCTGCAATCTCCTTGATTTCGATCTTCATTTTTTCACCGCACAGGGCGCGTCCATGCCGTCTCCTTCGTATCGTGCGATCCAAAGAGGAAGCCGATGGCTGAGAGAGACGTGACGCCGCCTGCGGTGGCGCAAGCGCACAGCAGAGCTATAACGAAGGTAGAAACGCGAGGGCTATAGGCCGTCCCGCGCTAGCAAGCGGACTTGCAAAGCACGATCAGGCAAATGCATGCCGGCACGCGACCGCTAAGTAAACGGCCTCGCGCCTGCAACTCAGGCTCGCGAAAAGAGAGGGGGGCTAGGGCAGAAGCGACGCGATTTCGTCAGTGCGCACCGGAATGGCGGAGGGCGCTGCAATGACGTTATGCCGGCGGACGGAGCGCCGCGACAGCACGGTATCGACGGACAGGGGACGGGATGGCGAAGTGGAGATGTTCCCCTGATGAGCGATCGGACAGCCGAACAGGATCGTTCTTTCCCGACCGCGCTGGTATCTCACCAATGGACCACGGACTTTCACGATTGAACCCGAAGCGACGTTGAGTAGAAGTCCTCGCTGATCTGGATGAACGCTGCGAGAACCACCGGATTGCCGCACTAGGATAGCTGAGACATTATTTTCGTCAAAGGACTTTCTGACACTGCGCTGTCATAGGCGTGTGCCGGATATGCATGACGTATCGTCGAATGCGCGATGGCGAGCCACATGCACGACATGTGGCTCGCCATCGGATTGCACGATCGTGGCGTGTTATTGCCCGCCCATCGGGGCTTGAAGGTAGGGGTTCCCGGCCGGCACGTTGGAGCCGGTTTCCGACGTGCCGGCCGTGGCGGGACCATAACCAGTGGTGGAGTTCTGCGCGGCAACCCGGGCTTCCGCAGCCTGGATGTCCGCGGGATAGGTGGAGTCGCTCGATGCCGCCGGGTTATAGCCGGCCTGTTCGATTTGCGCGAACGATGCCACCGGGGCGGCCAGCACAACGACAAACGCCACGGCCTGAATGAGCGATTTCATGATGCTTCCCTCCGCGAATAGTTTTATTGGGCGCGGCGATCTTCAGCGCCAATGCACGGATTCTAGGAAGGGAGTGTTCTTGGGGAAACCACTGATAAGGTAATTCAGTCTTGCAGCAAACAACCAGTCGGCGCGATGTAATGTCGTTCGCAAGAAATGAACAATCTCGTCATACGCCCCTGCGTACGTCGACACGATAGACCGTCACTTGCCGGTATGTGTTGCCGGTTCGCACGATGACTTCTTCCTGGTCGGGCATATTGACCTGATTTGGGAAGCCGCCGGCTTCCAGGCACAAACCGGCGTGCGCTTGATAGGCGATGCCGCCGCGGCCGGTGTTGCCGTTCAATGCGTTACCGCTATAGAACTGCAAGCCACGCTGATCGGTGAACACGGTCAATTCGCGCCCGCTGCCGGGGTCGTAGACGCAAGCCACCTGGCGTACGGGTTGTGTGGCCCCGTTCATGCCGGCATCAGGCGTATAGCGTAGTACGTAGCAATGATCGAAGCCGCCGGCTCTGGCCAATTGCGCGTGCGGCCAGTCCAGCCGCGCGCCGATTGGCGCACTCTGCCTGAAGTCGAATGCATTGCCTGCCACGTCGGACAGTTTGCAGGGAATCATGGCGGCGTCGACTTCGAAGAACTGGTCGGCGTCGATCGACAGCACATGGCCGCGAATATCCGCACCGGGTCGGCCCGTAAGGTTGAAGTACGGGTGACTCGTCAGGTTGAGCGGCGTCGCGGCGTCGGTGATGGCTTCATACGCGATGGTGAGCGTGCCGTCGTCGTCGAGCGAATAGCGCACTTGCGTGGTCACGTTGCCCGGAAAGCCGGCGTCGCCTTCGGGCGATTCCATCCGCATGAGCAGCGCGCCATTGTCCTCGCTCACATCCCACAACGCGCGATGAAAACCCACCGTGCCGCCATGCAGCAGGTTTGCCCCTTCGTTGCGGTCGAGCATGTACTCGATACCGTCGAGCGTGAAGCGTGCATCGGCAATGCGATTTGCCCAGCGGCCTACCAGTGCGCCCATGTAGGTCGTGGCCGCGACATATTCGGCGGGTGTGTCGTGACCGAGCAGAATATCGCCGAGTACTCCGGCACGATCCGGCGCGAGCCACGAGACCAGTGTCGCACCCAGATCGCTGATGACGACTTTCATGCCGTGCGCGTTGCGCAGCGTGAAGAGCCGAGCGGGATCGCCGCCGCGCAAGGTGCCCCACGGCTCGGAAGAAACTTGTGCGATGCTGATCATGTGGTCGGTGAGAATAGAAAAGAAAAGGCTCGATCAGCCTGGCGTCGCCGTCGAATTCGCCCGCTCCTGGTATTCGCGTGGCGTACAACCGAGTTCACGGCGAAACACCGCGTACATGTATTGCAGCGACGTGAATCCGCAGCGGATCGCCACTTCCGCGCTCGACGCATCGCGCTTCGCCAGCAGTGATTTGGCGACGTCGAGTTTGTGGCGCAGGATCTCCTGATGCACGGTGCACTGCCGTTCACGCCGGAAGTACTCTTCGAGCGACGAGCGCGATACGCCGACATAATCGGCCACCTGTTCCGTGCGAATACCCTGGCACGCGTACTGACGGATGAAGTGCCGCGCGCGCATCACATACGGACTGGCAAGCGGCTGATGCCGGGTCGATTCGAGCACGTTGATGCCGACCGGTGGCACGAGAATGCGCCGCCCTGGAAAACGCGCGCCATGCAGCATCTGATGCAAAAGGTGGGCGGCGGTGCGGCCCATTTCCTCAGTACCCTGAATCACCGAAGAAAGCGGGATACGTGTCAGCGTTCGCGTAAGCGGATCGTTGTCGATGCCGATAATCGCCACTTCCTCCGGCACGGGAATGCCGGCGATCAGACAGGCTTGCAGCAGGTGCCGCGCACGAGCGTCGGTCACGGCGATAATGCCGACCGGCTTCGGCAAATCCCGCAGCCAGGCTGTGAGTTGTTCGATAGCCTGGTTCCACGCGGGCGCGCTGGTCGACAAGCCGCGATAGATCTCGCTGTCGATCTGCTCGGTGCTGTGGCCGTCCGCGCGGCGCAGATGCGCGAACGCGAGTTCACGCTGTTGCGCCCAGCGGTTGACCTGCGCCTGCGGCAAGCTGTACAACGCGAAATGCTCGAGGCCCGCACCAATGAGATGCGTATAGGCGAGCGAAACGAGTTTGCTGTTGTCGGTCGCGATATAGGGTAAATCCGGGGGGTAGTGGGCCGGATCTTCAAACGACGAACCCACCGCCACTACCGGCAACGGGCAATCGCGCAGCGCTTCGCCCACGGCCGGGTCGTCGAAATCCGCGATGATGCCGTCGCCGTCGAAGCGTTCAATGCCCGTCAGGCGGCAACGAAAGTCTTCTTCGAGAAACAGGTCCCACGCCACGCGCGTTGAGAGCAGGTAATTGCCGATGCCGGTAATGATCTCGCGGTCATAGACCTTGTTCGCGTTGAACAGCAGCGCGATCCGATGGGTCGTTTGTGGTGTCTGCGGGCGGGTCATGGCGGTGAGCGGCACGCGGGGCATTGGTCCCGCAGAGCCTTCGTCTCCGGTTGAGTGCGCAATTCAAGGGGCACCGTTTTTAAGTGTCTGGCTATTCTAGGCCGCGAATCGCGCGCCGGTGCGAAACAGATTCGCGAGCGGTAAGAAACATTAAGCGCGCTGCGCAATTTCGCAATTGCCGACGCAACTGGCAAGCGGCAGCATGGCGTCACCTTGTCGCCCTGCGTGGCGTCGCCGCGCGAGTTGCGGTGCAACATAAACTGGAGACGCTAATGTCTTACTTCGAACATATTCCCGAGATCCGTTACGAAGGCCCGCAATCGGATAACCCGCTTGCGTACCGTCACTACGATAAAAGCAAAACGGTGCTCGGCAAGACGCTCGAAGAACATCTGCGTATCGCCGTGTGCTACTGGCATACGTTCGTCTGGCCCGGCGTGGATATTTTCGGCCAGGGAACATTCCGGCGGCCGTGGCAGCAAGCAGGCGACGCGATGGAGCGCGCGCAGCAAAAAGCGGATGCGGCATTCGAGTTCTTCTCAAAGCTCGGCACGCCGTATTACACGTTTCACGATACCGACGTGGCACCAGAAGGTTCGAACCTGAAGGAGTACAGCGAGAACTTCTCGCGCATGTCCGACTATCTGGCGCGCAAGCAGTCGGATACCGGCATCAAGCTGCTGTGGGGCACGGCCAATCTGTTCTCGCATCCACGTTATGCGGCCGGCGCGGCGACCAGTCCCGACCCGGAGGTGTTCGCATTCGCGGCTACCCAGGTGCGCCATGCGCTCGATGCAACGCAGCGGCTCGGCGGCGAGAACTACGTGCTGTGGGGCGGACGCGAGGGTTACGACACGCTGCTCAACACCGACCTCGTGCGCGAACGCGATCAACTTGCGCGCTTCCTGCATATGGTGGTCGACCATGCGCACAAGATCGGCTTTAAAGGCTCGTTGCTGATCGAACCCAAACCCCAGGAGCCGACCAAGCATCAATACGACTACGACGTCGCGACCGTGCACGGCTTCCTGCTGCAATACGGTCTCGACAAGGCGATTCGCGTGAACATCGAGGCCAATCATGCCACGCTCGCGGGGCATTCATTCCATCACGAGATCGCTACGGCCTTTGCGCTGGGGATTTTCGGCAGCGTCGACGCGAATCGCGGCGATCCGCAAAACGGCTGGGATACCGACCAATTCCCAAATAGTGTGGAAGAACTGACGCTCGCGTTCTACGAGATCCTCAAGCACGGCGGCTTCACGACGGGCGGCATGAACTTCGACGCGAAAGTGCGGCGGCAAAGCGTCGATCCGGAAGATCTGTTCTACGGCCATATTGGCGCGATCGACAATCTCGCGCTTGCGGTGGAGCGTGCGGCCGTGCTGATCGAAAACGCCCGGCTCGATCAATTCAAAAGTCAGCGCTATGCGGGCTGGCAGGCGGAGTTCGGCCGCAAGATTCTGTCCGGCGACTATTCGCTCGCGACGCTGGCGACAGATGCAATGGCGCGCGGTTTGAATCCGCAGCATGCAAGCGGGCATCAGGAACTGATGGAAAACATCGTGAATCAGGCGATTTACAGCGGTCGTTGAGAACTGCGTCAAGAAGTCCAATCCGGTATTCCGGCTATCAGAACAAGGAGTGAGACATGAAATTCGCTACACGTCGTACCGTATTGAGTTCGCTCGTGTGTGGAGCGGTGCTCGCCAGCCTGTCGCTCGTCGCGCCGCTCGCGCACGCCAGCAAGGACCATCCGGAGATTGGTTTCTGCATTGACGATCTGCGTGTGGAACGCTGGTCGCGCGATCGCGACTATTTCGTCGCTGCAGCGGAGAAACTCGGCGCGAAAGTGTCCGTTCAATCCGCCGACGCCAGCGAAGAGCGGCAGATTTCGCAGATCGAAAACCTGATCTCGCGCGGCGTCGATGTCATCGTGATCGTGCCGTTCAACTCGAAGACGCTGGGCAACGTGGTTGCCGAAGCGAAGAAAGCGGGCATCAAGGTCGTCTCGTATGACCGGCTGATTCTCGATGCCGACGTCGACGCCTATATCTCGTTTGACAACGAGAAAGTGGGCGAACTGCAGGCGCAAGGCGTCTATAACGCGCAGCCGAAGGGCAACTACTTCCTGCTTGGCGGCGCCCCGACCGACAACAACGCCAAGATGCTGCGCGAAGGCCAGCTCAAGGTCCTGAAGCCCGCTATCGATAAGGGCGACATCAAGGTGGTCGGTCAGCAGTGGGTGCCGGAATGGAGCGCGTCCACGGCGCTGCGCATTGTCGAAGATGCGCTGACGGCGAACAACAACAAGATCGACGCGATCGTTGCCTCGAATGACGGCACGGCGGGCGGCGCGATCCAGGCGCTCGCCGCGCAGCATATGGCGGGCAAGGTGCCGGTGTCAGGCCAGGACGCGGACCTCGCGGCGGTGAAGCGGGTGATTGCCGGCACGCAGACCATGACCGTCTACAAACCGCTGAAGCTGATCGCCGGCGAAGCGGCCAAGCTCTCCGTGGCGCTTGCCAAGGGCGAGAAGCCCGCCTATAACGCGCAATACGACAACGGCAAGAAGAAAGTCGACACGGTGCTCCTGCAACCCACGTTGCTCACCAAGAGCAATGTCGATGTGGTCGTCAAGGACGGCTTCTATACCCAGGCCCAGCTCGCGAGCCAATGAGCGTAACGAGTGCGCGGCGGGTGCCGGTGCGCGTGGTGAATATCGCGCGTGCCGGTGCTGTCGCGCGCCTTGCAGCGAGGCATAGCGAATGACGCAACCTCTCATGACGATGCGCGGCATCGTCAAGGCGTTTTCCGGTGTGAAGGCGCTCGACGGCATCGATCTGACGGTCGCGCCGGGCGAGTGCGTGGGCCTGTGCGGCGAGAACGGCGCCGGCAAATCGACGCTGATGAAAGTGCTCTCCGGTGTGTATCCCCACGGCACCTGGGAGGGCGAAATAATCTGGGAGGGCGAGCCTCTCAAGGCGGCCAGCGTACGCGATACCGAACGCGCCGGCATCATCATCATTCACCAGGAGTTGATGCTGGTGCCGGAACTGTCGGTGGCGGAGAACATTTTTCTCGGCAATGAGATCACGCTGCCCGGTGGCCGCATGAATTATGCCGCCATGTACCAACGCGCCGACGAACTGCTGCGCGAACTCGGCATTAGCGGAATCCATGCCGCGCAGCCGGTGATGAACTATGGTGGCGGCCATCAGCAGTTGATCGAGATCGCCAAAGCGCTGAACAAGCGCGCCAAGCTGTTGATTCTGGATGAGCCGTCGTCGTCGCTGACAGCCGCGGAGATCCGGATTCTGCTGGACATCGTGCGCGATCTGAAGCGGCGCGGCGTGGCCTGCGTGTACATCTCGCACAAACTCGATGAAGTCGCGGCCGTGTGCGACACGATAAGCGTGATTCGCGACGGCCGTCATGTGGCGACAGAGCCGATGCGCGCGCTGACGACCGACCGGATCATCGCGCTGATGGTGGGGCGCGAGATCAAGAACCTGTTTCCGCGCGAACCGCATCCGATCGGCGACGTGATCTTCGAGGCCCGCCACGTGACCTGCTTCGACGTGACCAATCCGCGCCGCAAGCGGGTCAACGACGTGTCGTTCGCGTTGCGGCGCGGCGAGATTCTCGGCGTGGCCGGTTTGGTGGGCGCGGGCCGCACGGAGTTGATGCAGGCGATTTTCGGCGCGTATTCCGGTGTCAGCGAGGCAACGGTGGTGATGGAGGGCCAGCCGCTCAGGATACGCGCGCCGGTCGATGCGATTCGCGCGGGCATCGGCATGGTGCCGGAAGATCGCAAACGCCACGGCATCGTGCCGGGCTTGAGCGTCGGCCACAACATCACGCTGGCGGTGCTGCAACGCTTCGCGTCGGCCGGCCGGATCGACTCCGCGGCCGAACTCGACACGATACACACGGAGATGAAGCGGCTCTCGGTACGCGCCGCGCATCCCATGCTGCCGATTGCCAGCCTGTCGGGCGGCAATCAGCAGAAGGCCGTGCTGACACGTATGCTGCTGACCGATCCGAAGGTGTTGATCCTCGACGAACCCACGCGAGGTGTCGATGTCGGCGCGAAATACGAAATCTACAAGTTGATTTTCCAGCTGGCGAAGCGCGGCATGTCGATCGTGATGGTGTCCTCGGAATTGCCCGAAGTGCTAGGCATCAGCGATCGCGTGCTGGTGATCGGCGAGGGTGAATTGCGCGGCGATTTCGTCAACGACGGCCTCACGCAGGAGGACATTCTCAGCGCCGCGATTCGTCCCGTGCAGCAATCCCCGAACCCAACCGAAGCGAGTGCCGCATGACGCCCGACGTGACTTCCCAACGCGCTGACGATACGGTGCCGCGAGGCGGATTCGGCGGCCCGCAGCGCATTCAGCAACTGTTTGCGCGCTACAAGATTCTCGCGTTGCTGATCGCCGTGGCCGCCATCTGGATTTTCTTTTCGGCGCTCACGCACGGCGCATTCGTCACGCCGCGCAATCTGTCGAATCTGCTGCGGCAAATGTCGATTACCGGCATGCTGGCGTGCGGCATGGTGTTCGTGATCATCGCGGGTGAAATCGATTTGTCGGTCGGATCGCTGCTCGGTTTGCTTGGCGGCGTCGCGGCGATACTCGACGTTAACCGGCATTGGCCGATCGGCGTCACGCTGCCTGCGGTGATGCTGCTCGGCGTGCTCGTCGGACTGTTCAACGGATGGTGGTCGACGTATCGGCGCGTGCCTTCGTTCATTGTCGGGCTGGGCGGCATGCTCGCTTATCGCGGCATTTTGCTTGGTGTGACGGGCGGCTCGACGATTGCGCCGGTGTCGGACAGTTTCGTGTTCGTCGGACAAGGGTATCTGCCCAGGTTCGCGGGCGATACGCTGGCAGTCATGCTCTTCCTGCTGCTGGCGTTTCTGACGATACGGCAGCGGCGCAACCGCGAGCGCTATCAGTTGCGCGTCGTGCCGCTCTGGCAGGACGTGGTGAAAGTGGTCGGCGCGGGTGTGATACTGGCCGGTTTCGTTGCCACGCTCGATCGCTATGGCGGTATTCCGGTGCCGGTTCTGCTGCTGCTCGCGTTGCTCGGCATCTTCACGTGGATCGCGACTCAGACGGTGTTCGGGCGGCGCATCTATGCGGTGGGTTCCAATCTCGAAGCGACGCGGCTCTCGGGCGTGAACACGAACCGCGTGAAGCTGGCGATCTTCGCGCTGATGGGGTTGATGTGCGCGTTCGGCGGGATCGTGAATACAGCGCGGCTGGCGGCGGGTTCGCCGTCGGCGGGCTCGATGGGAGAACTCGATGCGATCGCCGCGTGCTTTATCGGCGGGACGTCCATGCGCGGCGGCTCCGGCACGGTGTACGGCGCGTTGATCGGCGCGCTGGTGATGGCGAGCCTCGATAACGGCATGTCGATGCTCGATGTCGACGCTTATTGGCAGATGATTGTGAAGGGCAGCATCCTCGTGCTGGCCGTGTGGATCGACGTGGTGTCGGGGTCGAACCGGCGATGAGTTAGGCGACGTGCGATGTGCGCCGGCGTGAGGCCGGCGCGTCGTTCGATTCTCACCGCGCCCGGATTTCCTATCGCTTACCAGTCCTCCCCGCTGGCTAGAATTTCCGCGTGATATTCACGCGCGCGCCTCGCAATCTCTTCCCATTGATCAACAGTCAAGGACTGAGCCTTGTCGCTCTTGTAGACAGTAAGAACAAGACTGTTATCTTTTTCGACCGCAAGCTCCATGAATGGGTCGAACTTGCCGGGGTGGTATGACTCACCATCGTCGAAAAGATGAACAGCTATGTATGGGTGCGCTGCGGTAACGTCAGCGAATAACTCAAAATATAGGGTGGACATCCTTCGATGCGACGTTCTCAGGCATCCGCTCCGTCACCTGGCTCGCCTCCCCATTTAGACTTCTTCATCGCATTGCGGCAATCAATCAAAGCATCAATCAGGTTGTTGGGCGGAAGCTTATAAAGCCTTATCCCGTCTGACGTGGGGCCAAAAAGTTCAACCTGCAGATTGTCGAGTCCTTTCTCCCGGTTGACAACGACTACAGGATCACAGTCACAGAGTACTTCCAGCGTGACCTGTTCGTATTCGAGCGGAGCCGACGACCAGACCAGTTCTACCTTGTCCGCCATGTGTGTCTTCATTAGGGTTTCCTTGGATTAAGTACGCCAACGAAGCGATCATCGCCTTCGAATCGCAATCCTGTACCGTCTGGAGCTCGGATGTCAGCGGGCCGTCAATGCGCGGCGGCTCCGGCACGGTGTACGGCGCGTTGATTGGCGCGCTGGTGATGGCGGGCATCAATAACAGCATGTCGATGTTCGATGTCGCTGCTTATTTGCAGACGATTGTGAAGGGCAGCACCCTCGTGCTGGCCGTGCGGATCGACGTGATGTCAGGTCGAACCGGCCATGAGGTGAGTTGGTGGGCGAAGGTGCGCCGGCGTGAAGCCGGCGCGTTCGGTTGTCACTGCGTCTGGGTTTCCTACCGCTTACCAGTCCTCTCCGCTGGCTAGAATTTCTGCGTGATATTTACGTGCGCGCCGCGCAATTTCTTCCCATTGGTCAACAGACAGTGACAGAGCCGTGTCGGTTTCGTAGACGGTAAGTACCAGATTGCTATCCTTCTCAACCGCAAGCTCCATGAAGGGACTGAACTTGCTTGGATTGTACGACTCGCCGTCGTCCAGCAGATAGACGGTGATGTAAGGGTGCGCCGCGTTGATGTCGCTGAATAACTCAAATGCGAGATGGGTCATTGCTTGCCTCTGAATCCGATAAGGTCCCCGTTGGGGGTGAAGGATACCGCTGGGCCTGTGGGCGGGGTATACGTCACCCATCCGTCCTGATAGCGGCTATTTATACCTGTTCCGCGTACGCCATTCTCCAATGCGTTTCTTACTGCGTCGGATGCCAATTGGTTTAGCTGGTCTGTGGTCCGATAAGTTTGACGCAAATCCTCGGTTGAATTGAACCCAAAGTACTCCGGATGCTTGGTGGCGGCCCTGCCTGCCGCGGACATTGGTTGTCCATCCTTATAGGGCTTATTGGCTGCCGCCAGTAGTTCCTCATTGGTTAACTGCGTCGCCTTGCATTGTGGAGCGTCGCCCCCCTTCACCCATCCCCGAATTGTGCCCGCCAGTGCAAGCACGCCAAACGGGTCATCGTTATCTGACGATATGGCCCATCCATATCCGAGTGCGGGATTGAACATACACTCGATGCAGATGCGAACCAACCCCGCCTCCTGCGGCCCTCCGAGCAGAGATTGCAGCCGTTCGAGTCGATTGGCACGGGGGGCAACGGGGTTCGCTCCGCGCTCGAAATTGTTGAGCCACAGATCAATTTCATCATCGCTGATAGGGCTTGGAGAGCCGACCGTCGTCGAGCCACCGATATTCTGTGCGACGGTGCCTGTCCGGGAAACGAGTGCCCCATCGGCCGTGTATCCGTAGTTAACGGTCAGGAAGCGATAGAGGCTACCGTTAGCTAAAGTCGGATACTCGTTATAGAGAAACTTTGTCACCTCGCCGCGGGCGTTGTAAGCGACGGCCGCTTCACGGTTATCGCCAGCCATGGAAGTGGGTCGATGCGCGGCGTCCCGTTGCATTACGCCCCACGTCCAGCCAGATTTCTGCTCCGTAGCGAGTTGCAAGTTACCGGTTGCGTCGTAAAGATAGTCCCACTTGGCTATGTTTTCCCCGTTCGCGTAATCGAGTCGGATGTCGATTCGGTTTGATGCGTTGTAGTGCAGGCCGGACGTCTTTCCCTGCCCGGCTGCTACAGCATCAAACCCGGTTTCGCCAGTTGGGTCGGTGGTTTTGAATTCGCTGAAGCCAGTGATTTTGCCGTTGGCATCGTAGACGAATGATTGGACTTTCCCCGGCATCGCAATCTGGGATGCGCGAAGGCTGGTTGCGTCGGCGTACCGGACCGAAAACACTGCTATGCCCTGCGAGGAACGTACAGTCCGCTTGGTAGGGCGGCCAGTGCCGTCGTAGCCGTACTCAATAGTGCCGCCGCTAGCGGTTACGTCTTGCAGCAAGTTGCCCGATGCGTCGTAAACTGAACTGGTCGTCGCCGACGGCGAACTGGTGCCAGTCGGCCGTAGCATTCCGGCGACAGAGGACAGCTTCAGTGTGGTTGTGTTCCGACTAGTAGTAACCGCCGTGGTCTTGTCACCGTATGCGAACTGCACGTTGCGTGACGTGTCAGGGTGCGTGACGGAACTTGCGCGCCCTTGGGCGTCGTAAATCCACGTGGCTATGCGCGTGCCTGTCTCGTCAATCTCTCCAGTGATTGAATTCTTGAAACGAGAGTCGTCATAGACGTATCGATGTACGTTACCGTCGGGCCACGTAACGGAAGTGAGATTGCTATTAGCGTCATAGGCGTATTGCGTCATTCCGCCCATGGGATTGTTCAGGCGAGAGAGATGACCCTTGTCGTCATACTCGAGCCTGAGCGTCAGATCCGAGTTTGCATCGTGTCCGGTCGCGTGCTGCGTAATGGTCGCAAGCTGTCCATTGCCGTTGTATCCCAGTGTTCTCGTGAATCCAACTCGGTTTCTCTCGGTTTGCAGAACACCGTTTGAAGAGTAAGTCTCAACCACACCGGTAGTGGTGTCCGTGAACGTCCACTGAACGCCGTCCTGCGATAGTGTCAGGCCGCTGTAGTCCGCTGTTTTCCAGTACCCGCTTGACCAGTTGAACGTGATGGGATCGCCGCTATCGCGATAAGCCACGACTTTCGACGTATTGCCCGCGCTTGCGTTTGACAGGTCGAGTTTGCGTTGCCAGTTGTGGAACCAGACCGGCCCCATGTCGTTCACGTCTTTGACCGAGGGCTTGGAACGGTAGCTGCGAGTGAACCGCACCGGCGTATCGTCACCGCTCATGAAGTCAGTAGAACTAATGGAGACGGCACCGTTCCCAGGATAGACGGGATCGGCCACTGGACAGCTTAGTTCCTGGTCCTCAGTGGTAGGCGTGGCACACCACGCGTCGATAAGAGGCAAGCTGAGGCAGTTGTAGTACTGCATGCCGCCTGGTACACCGGCGTATGCATCCCAGCGGCAACTGGACGAGCCGGGTTTTGCACCGGTAGCAGTCCATACCGCATTGCAATCAGCCGCGTTCGCGCTAAACGCAGCAAATAGCAGCATCAGAGCAATCAGCAAACGTCCCACGGTCGACATGGGGCAATTAACAAAACTGCTTGATTTCATGAGTCTCCCACTTTGTAAAGCGTCGTTAGAAATTCGTAATAATCGCGACACTCCAACAGTGGGGAACTGGAACGTTAATAGGAGAATTCGGAAATCCGGCATCGGATGTCCGATTCAGAAAATTCGATTGAAACAGTGCGCTTATTCCTGTGGCGTTGGTTTGGGACTCCGACATTGCAACGAGATAAATCTGACTGACGCCTGAAGCCAACCCCCAACCGGGTCAACCCCTTACTCATTCAGTCACAGCAATCAACTGCATGGACAGGTGTGGTCGCTGAAGTGGAGGAGCGATGCTCGACAGACTCAAGCAGGAGACTGTTGACATTGCGGTAGCGTGCGAAGGTTGTGCGAAGCGGAACAGGGTCGACATGGCGTGTGGACTGGTGGCGTGCATCATTTAATGAAACACCCCACGACTTCCCCGTGATCCCCGCAGTCCTCTCCATCCCCGCCCCAAGCCCCACTGCCTCGAACACTCGCATTTAAGTCCCCCATCCGCTCCGCCGTCTTATTACTATTCCGAGGAAACAATGCCCCGGCGCCGACGCGCGCCTTCACAGCTTCCCAGTCATCGTGCAAGCTGATCGAGCCCAGTCATGTTGAAGCGCAGAACCTTCCTGCTCGGCGGCGCCGGCGCGGTCGGCGTGCTGCTGGTCGGCTGGTCGGTGCTGCCACCGCGTCAGCGTTTGATGCCGTCCTCGCCGCTGCCGGTGCAAGGCACGCAGGCGGCGCTCAACGGCTGGGTCAAGATCGCCGCCGACAACAGCGTGACGATCGTGATGTGCAGGACGGAAATGGGGCAGGGCATCCACACCGGCCTCGCGATGCTGCTCGCAGAAGAACTGGACGCGGACTGGTCGCAAGTGAAAGTCGAAGACTCCCCCATCGACAAGATCTACAACAGCGTGCAGAACGTCGTCGACGATTTGCCGTTTCGCCCCGACGACGACAGCGCTGTGAAGCGCGTCACCGCATGGGTCACCCGCAAACTGGCGCGCGAAGCCGGCACGATGATGACGGGCGGCTCCTCGAGCATCAACGATCTCTGGCTGCCGATGCGCGAAGCCGGCGCCAGTGCGCGCGCGATGCTGATCAGCGCGGCAGCGGCGCAATGGCACGTGGCGGCCGGCGAATGCCGAGCCGAGAAGGGGCGCGTGCTGCATCCGTCCGGCCATGAGGCGAGCTTCGGCGAGTTGTCGTCGCTGGCCGCGCAGCAGGCACTGCCGCGCAAGATCACCCTGAAAGATCCCGCCGATTTCAAGCTGATCGGCAAACCGCTACGCCGTATCGAAGCCGCTTCGAAGATCAACGGCACGGCTCGCTTCGGCATCGACGCGCTGCCCGAGGGTCTGCAATATGCCAGCGTCGTGATGTGTCCCACGATCGGCGGCACAGTCGCGCAATTCGACGCGAGCGCCGCGCAGAAAATGCCGGGTTTCATCAAGGCGTTCGTCGTGGCGCCATACAACGGCGGCACCGGTGGCGTCGCGGTGATCGCCGACAACGCGTTTCGCGCTATGAACGCAGTCGCCGCCATCAAGGTGGAATGGAACGATGGGCTAGCGGCGAAGCTGTCGAATGCGGACGTGAACCGGCGTCTCGCGCAAGCATTGGACGACAGCGACGGTCACGCCTACTACAAGCTGGGCGACGCCGAAGCCGCGTTAGCTGGTGCGGCACGCATCATCAGCGCCGAGTACCGTGCGCCCTATCTCGCGCATGGCGCACTCGAGCCGCTCAATTGCACCGTGCAGGTCGCGGACGGCGCAGCCACCGTCTGGGTCGCGACGCAAATACCCACGCTCGCGCGGCATCACGTGGCGAAAGTGCTGGATCTCGACGCCGACAAGGTCGACGTGCAAACGCTGCTGCCTGGCGGCGCATTTGGGCGGAGGCTAGATCTCGACTTCATCGCGCAGGCGGCGGCGATTGCGCGCGAGAGCGGCGGCCGACCGGTCCAGACCATCTGGTCGCGGGCGCAGGATTTTACGCACGACTTCTATCGTCCTGCGTGCGTGTCACGCCTCAAGGCCGGTTTCGACAAGGACGGCAAGTTGGTCGCGTGGCACGCCACGTCGGCGAGCCAGGCGATCGTGCCGGAAGCGCTAGGGCGCTACTACGGCGTGCCGCCCATGCCCCTCGACAAGACAACCTGTGAAGGCGCATTCGATCAGGCGTACGAATGGCCTGCCGCGCGCGTGGCGCACAAGATCGTCGAATTACCGGTGCCGGTCGGCTTCTGGCGCTCGGTCGGGCATTCGCATCAGGCGTTTTTCACCGAGTGCTTCACCGACGAACTCGCGGCCGCGACCGGCCGGGACTCGATTGCGTTTCGCGCCGCGCTGCTGGTGCAGCACCCGCGGCATCTAGCGGTGTTAAAGCGCGTCGCGGTTTTGTCGGACTGGGGACACCCGTTGGCCCATGCCGCCGACGGCGCGCCGCGCGCGCGTGGCGTTGCGCTGCACGAGGCGTTCGGCAGCGTCGTGGCGCAGGTGGCGGAGGTGTCGCTCGGCCCGGACAAGCGGATTCGCGTGCATCGGGTGGTGTGCGTGATCGATTGCGGCCTGCCGGTGAATCCGAATCTGATCCGGCAGCAGATGGAGAGCGCCATTGTGTTCGGCCTCTCCGCCGCGTTGGAGGATGAAATCACGCTGGTAAACGGTCAGGTGCAGCAGCAGAACTTCGTGGACTTCCCCGTTGTGCGGATCAACGATTGCCCGGCGATCGACACGGACATCATGCCGAGCCGGATGCATCCGCAAGGTGTGGGCGAACCGGGTGTGCCGCCGATTGCGCCGGCGGTGGCCAATGCGCTGTTCGCGCTAACCGGCCAGCGCTTGCGCTCGCTGCCGCTGAAGATCACGTGAAGCACGCGGGATACAAAGACTGAGAGGAATGCGATGGGATCGTTGAACGTCAACGGCCGGGCGGTGGCGGTGCAAGCCGAGCCGGACATGCCGCTCTTGTGGGTGCTGCGCTGCGAACTCGGCATGACTGGCACCAAGTTCGGTTGCGGCGTGGGAATTTGCGGCGCTTGCACGGTCCATCTGGACGGTGCTGCTGCGCTCTCGTGTCAGACGCTCATGTCGAGCTTGCACACGCAGAAGATCACGACCATTGAAGGTGTGCAGGGCCTTGAAGCGCAGGCGCTGAAGGCGGCGTGGATCGACCTCGATGTGGTGCAGTGCGGCTATTGTCAAAGCGCGCAACTGATGGCGGCCTGCGCACTGCTCAAGCACACGCCCAATCCGACGGACGCCGACATCGACAGCGCGATGAGCCATATCGTATGCCGTTGCGGCACCTATCCGCGCGTGCGCGCGGCGATCCACCAGGCAGTGGCGAAGCGCCGGTCAGCCTAACGCCGCCGACGCGTTTCGCCCTATCGCAAGAGCTTGCCCGCGCGGGCTCACCCCGCCAGCATTTCCACTACGGCCACGACGGCCGTAAAAATGCCGATGCAGCCGCCCAGCGTGGCAGCGCCCTTCATGAAATCCGACATACGTGTCCCCGTAACGAGTGGTTGGTGGCACGTATTTAACCTGAAATGAAAGGCAAAAGAAAGTTTGTCAAAAATAATTCGTAAGCTTACGGTGCTTTGGCGGGCACCGCCTTGACTGGCGTATCCGCCGCCGATGTCGGGCCACCCGGCGCGCTCTGGTCACTGGTCTCCCACCCGCCGCCGAGCGCGAGGAACAGATTGACCTGATCGATCGCCACCTGGCCTTCCGCAGCGGCCTCCTGAGACTTCGTCGATGTCAGCGTGCGCGTCGCATCCAGATCCGAGATGAACGACTCGCGCCCGGCGACATACAGCCGATGCGTTTCATCCGCCGATTGCGCCGCCGACTTCACCGCGGCGTGCAAGGCATCCGCGCGAGCGTAGTCCGACGCATAGGTCGCGAGGCTGGTCTCGGTTTCGCGTAGCGCGGTCAGCACCACGCCGTCGAACTTCGCGAGCGCCACCTGGCTCGACGCCTGCGCTTCGCGCACGCGGCCACGCGCGCCGTTCGTCGGAAACGTCCAACTGATCAGGGGTCCGAAACCCCAACGCGCGGTGGGCAGCGTGCCCAGGTCTTCGAGAACCCCGGTCAAGCCCGCCGATGCCCCGATGCTGACGGTCGGATACAGCGCGCCGGTAGCAACGCCAATGCGTGCCGTGGATGCCGCCAGTTGACGCTCGGCCTCGCGCACGTCGGGTCTGCGCTTGAGCAGCGCGGCGCCGTCGCCGACCGGAATCGGCTGACGGATTTTCGGCAGCGTATCGCACGCCAGCACCGCCGGCGGCAGATCGGACGGCGCGCGGGCGAGCAACGCTGCGAGCCGGTACTGTGCGATCTTGCGGCGCGCCGTGTAGCGCGGAATATCCGCCGCCAACGTATCGACCTGGGTCTGGCCGCGCGTGACCTCGGTCTGATTGCCGCGGCCGGCGTCACGCAAACGGCGCGATACGTCCACGCGCTGTTTCTGCAAGGCGAGCGACTGTTGCGCGATGCGGAGTTCCTCGGCCGCCGAACATTGCTCGACGTACGAACGCACCACGTCCGCCACCACGGTGATCCGCGCGAGGTCGCCTGCGGCCTGTACCGACTCGGTGTCCGCTTGCGCCGCCTCCACGCCGCGCCGCAGCTTGCCGAACAGATCGATCTCGTACGAGATGCTGATGCCGAGATCGCCTTCATTGACGACCGGTATTTTCTCCGTGAGCAGAAATTGTTCCGCCGATTCCTGCGCGCGTTCTATCAGCACAGAACTCTTGCCGGAAAAACCGCCTTGCGCTTGCGCAACGCCCAGTGCTTCACGCGAGCGCGCGAGGTTCGCCGCCGCCACGCGCAGATCGGTGTTCGACTGCAGCGCTTCGTCGACGAGACCGTTCAGCACCGGATCGTCGTACAGCTTCCACCATATGGCCGGCACGTTCTGGCGCGTCGTCAAGGCGGTGTCGGCGCCTTCGATCGGCGCGTTGGCGAGCGGCGCGTTGACGAGCGCCTGCTGCGGCAGCGCGTAGTTGGGGCCGACATTCATGCAGCCGTCGAGCGCGAGCGCCAATGGCAACAGCGGCAAAAGCGGCAGCAGCGGCAATAAGGGCAGGGCGCGCGGCAGCTTCATTGCGAGGCGCCCGAGGTGGCCGCGGCGGACGCCGGCTGGGTTGCCGAAGCGGCTGCGGAAGAAGCCAAACTGGCGGACGTCGCGGAAGTCGATGCCTCCACCGCACCCGACGCCCTCGCATCCGGATGCTTCCTCGCGGTGGGCGACAGATCGCGCACCGACACCGTCGCGGTGCGTCCCGCGATCATGCGGAAATCGGCGGGGACTTCGTCGAGCGCGACGCGCACTGGAATCCGTTGCGCGAGCCGCACCCAACTGAAGGCCGGATTCACGTTCGGCAGCAAATTCGAGCTTTGCGAGCGGTCGCGGTCTTCAATGCCGGCGACGATGCTTTGCACGTGGCCGCGCAGCACGTTCGGTTCGCCCATTACCTTGATATCGACCGGCTGGCCGATGTCGATGCCACGCAGCTTGGTTTCCTCGAAATAACCGTCGACGCGGAACGAATGCATATCCACCACCGCGACCACGGCCCGTCCTGCCGCGACGAATTCACCGGCGCGCGGTGCGCGGTCGTTCAGATAGCCGTCCACCGGACTCACGATGGTGGCGCGTTGCAGATTCAGTTTCGCGGTGTCGATGGCCACGTTCGCATCGGCGAGCGCGGCTTCGCCCTGTTCGACGCGCGCGCGGCTTTCTTCGCCGACTTCAGCCGCGACGAGGTTGCCGAGCTTGCGGTTGCGCGCGTCCTCGCGGCGTGCCTGGTCGAGCGTGGCGCGGCGCTGTTGCGCGGTGGCCTCGGCCTGGCGCAGCGCGAGCGTGTAGCGCGCCTGATCGATCACGAACAGCACCTGGCCTTGCTTGACCTGCTGGTTGTCCACCACCTCGACCGATGAGATCAGACCCGAGATATCCGGCGCGACCTGGATCACGTCGGCGCGTACGTGTCCGTCGCGGGTCCACGGCGCGAACATGTAGTAATCGACCAGCTTCCACAGCACGAGAGCCGCAGCCGCGACGACGATCAGGGTCAGCAGAATCTGACCGACGGAGAACCAGGTTTTTTTCACGTTGTTAGTCTGTGCGAAACGACGGCGACAAGGCCCAGCACCAGCACATAGATGCCGAGATCGAAAATGGAGCGATGCCAGACGAAGCGGTAAAAGCCGACTCGATCGAGCACCGTGCGGATGGCCAGGTTGATCAGATACGCGATCAACATCAGCACGAGCACGGCCGGCACGAACACGCCGAAGATATCGATTTCACCGATCATCGCGGGAACTGGGCAAAAGGTTGGTGCGGGTGCATCAGGCAGCGGCCTCCGGTTCGGGCGGCGTGGGCGTCATGAGCGTGGCCGGAAACAGCGAAAGACGCAAGCCGACCAGCGCGTGCAGCGCGTCGCGCAACTGGCGCGCCGAGATGGGCGAGGCGGCGTCCGGCGCACCTGCATTGGCGAGCCCCTGCGCGGCAACGCGCGCCACGGCCGCATCGATCGACATCATCAGGCTATCGGGCACCGGTTTGCGCTTGCGGCCGTCGACACAGCTTTCGTAGTACTCGCGCACGTTCTCCAGCACGTGGTCGATCGCGGCCGGCGCATCGCCGCCGAGCTTGCGCGTCACGCGCCGCAAATCGAGTGCGTTGAAGGCGATACGCAAATCGCGGAAGCTTTCGATCGACGGGTGACGATGGTCGTCCGTGGCGGCGAGACGCGGGATCAACTGCATGAGCCGGTCGAGCATGCGCGCGGCGAGATTGCGGGGATCTTCGATCGGCCGCGTCGACGCCGTGAGCGCCACGTCGGCCCAGCTCGAACGCAACAGCCGGTCGGCCGCCAGCTCGGCGCCGAACGGGCGCGTCACGCGAGTCCACAGATAGGCGTAGAGCAAGCCGGCGAGACCCGCGAGATTGCTGTTCGCGAACACCAGGAAGTTGGCGTCGTAGGCGTCCTGAATGCTGATGAAGGTGGCCGTGTTCACGGCGACCAGCACCGTGGCGAGGTTGAATTGCGGACGCGGAATCAGCGTGCCGACGAGGATGAACGGCGCGGCGAACAGAATGACCAGCATTGGAAAGTCATGCACGTGCGGCAATACGGCGAACAGATAGACACCGGCCGCGACCACGCTGATCGCGGTCGCCACGAAGAATCGGAACACGAACGGCGCGGGCTCGTCGAGGGCGGCGAAGAAACAGCAGGCCACGGCCGCGAGCGTGACCGCGCTGGCGCCGTCGTTCCAGCCCGAGCTGATCCACAAACTGCACGCGAGAATCACGGCGGCCGCGGCCGAACCGGTCGAGAACAGCATGATGCCGCGATCGTAAAAGCGTTCCGTGCCGCCCAGCCGCCAATGGCGAAAGCGCGGGCGCCACGCACCTTCTTCGCGCGTGATGATGATGCGTAGCGAGCGGCAGTCCTGCCAGACGTCGATCACCTGTTTCATACGCCAGAGCGCGTTCGAAAGCAGCGCGTTGTCCCAGTTCGTGAGCGCGGTGGGTGGCGGCTGCATGGCCGCGATGCGCTCGCGCAACGCGTCGGCCGCCGGGTCGGGGTGATAGCCCTCGCTGACGACGGGCAGCGGCGCGTTGAACCAGCCGATGACATCGGCGAGCAGGGCTTCGAGCCCTTCGGGCCATGTCTGGCGGCCGCTGTTGTACAACGCGATCAGCGGATCGGCGAGCGACGACATGATCGGCAACAGCAACTGCATGCGTCCGCGCAGTTCATGCGCGCGCGCCACCACGTCGGGCCGGGTGTGATCGTAGGCCAATTGGCTTAGCAGTAGTTCCAGACCATTGATGGTGGCCGCGATTCGCTGCCTGGCGCCCGAAATGGCCGAGCCGGCAATGCGCCCGGACAGGGTTTCGGTCGCATAGAACGCGGCGTCGCGAAACCATGCGTCGGTCCGCTCGATGATGGTGGGCGCAAGCCGGCTCGGAAACAGCGCACCGCCGACAATGCTCGCGCAGACAATGCCGAGTGTGATTTCCTCGGTACGGCTGATCGCGAGGTCGAACACGCCGGTCGGATTCGTCACCGAGGGCAGCGCGATGATCGGCATCGTGTAGCCGGCCAGCATGAATACGTAGCTGCGCGCGGTGCGGTCGGACACGGCCAGATACAGCATCGTGCCGGTCCACAGGGCCACGACCACGCTGAACAGATACGGCGATTCGACGAAGGGCGGCACCAGCAGCACCGCTGCCGAGGCGCCGAGCGCGGTGCCGAGCGCACGATAGATCGCCTTCGAGCGGGTCGCGCCGACGAACGGATTCGACACGATGTAGACCGTCGCCATCGCCCAGTACGGCCGCGGCAGTTCGAGCGCGAGGCCGATGTAGAGCGCGATCATCGCCGCGGCGAAAGTCTTGACCGAGAAGAGCCAGTCGCGAAGAGTGGGATAGGTCATGAAGCGTTACGCCCGGTCGCCGGAGTCGTCCGGCGCGGCGGGGTCCGCCGTGAAAGCGGCCAGCACGCGCAAGGTCGCTTCGAGATCGCTGCGCGAGACGCCTTTCAAAGCTTGCGCGCGCAGCGTGACCAGCTCCTCTTCCATTTTCGCGGTGACGGCGCGGCCTTCGTCCGTGAGCACGACGGTCTTGGCGCGCCGGTCGTCGGGGTCCTCGTCGCGGCGCATCAGGCCCGCGGCGCACAATTGATCGAGCAGCCGCACGAGCGAGGGCCCTTCAATCCCGACGTAATCGGCGAGTGTGCCCTGGCGCACTGCCGCGCCGAGCCGGCTGGCGGTCAGAAGCGGCGTGGCGCACGCCTCGGAGACGTTGAAAGCCGCCAGCACGTCATGGCTCGTACGCCGCCATTTACGGGCCGCGACGACCAAGGTGCTGCTGACACTGCGGCGCAGGGCATCGAGATTCGACATGGGCGGTATTGTATTGGCAAAAAATTCGTTAGCAAACTATCGAATCTGAAATTTTTGTGAAGCTGACGCCATAGCCCGGCTGAGCGGTTGTACATTCAAACGACGGATTGACCGATGCACTACGTTCAAGACAGTACACAGTGATCATGAGGATGCTGCATGACTTCGACTCTTTCAGGACGTCTTGGTACGCGGTGTGCCGTAGCGGGTGCGGCACTGCTGCTGGCGTTCGCGCAGCCCGCGCGCGCTGACGACGCCGGCACGCCGTGTCTGAAGCCCGTGGCAACGATCGCGGACGCGCGGCTCACCATCGATACGCCGCAAGGACACGCCGAATTTCCGCTGTACCTGTCGAAGGACTGGAGCGTCGCGCAGCCGCAGGTGACGCGAGCGGTGATCGTGGTGCACGGCCGACTGCGCAACGCGGACGTGTACTTCCGTACCGCACAAAGTGCTCGCGACGCGGCGCACGCGGACCCCGACTCCACGCTCCTGATCGCGCCGCAATTTCTCGCCACGCTCGACCTGAGCGCGCGCGACGAACCGGCCGATTTGCTGCGCTGGAGCGGCGACGCATGGATGGGCGGCGAGGCGGCGCGCGGGCCGCTGCCGATCAGCTCCTACGCGGTGCTGGATGCGATCGTAGCGCGCCTTGCCGACCGCAAGCTGTTTCCGAATCTGCGGCACGTGGTGATCGCCGGGCATTCGGGCGGCGGCCAGGTCGTGCAGCGCTATGCCGTTGCGGCACGCGATTTGGCGGCTTTGAGTGGCGAGGGCATCGACGTGCGCTACGTGGTGGCGAACCCGTCCACGTATGCGTATTTCGACGCGCAACGGCCTAACGCGCAAGGCATAGCGGCACCGTTCGACTCAGCGCAGTGTCCCAGCTTCAATCAATGGAAATACGGTATGGACAACCGGCCGCCGTATCTCGACGATCGCTCGCCCGTTCAACTCGAAGCCACTTATGCGGAGCGCCGGATCGACTACCTGGCGGGTGGAGCGGATGACGATCCGCAGCAGAGCGTACTCGACAAAACCTGTGCGGCCGAAGCGCAGGGGCCGCAACGGCTCGCACGCGCTCAGGCGTACTACCGGTACATGCAGTCGCGGCATCCGGACGGGCTGATGCAGAGTTTTCACATCGTGCCGGGCGTGGGGCACGACGGCGGGCGCATGCTGACATCGGTATGCGCGCTTACGGCGATGTTCGACACGCCTGGGTGCCAACCATGACTCCATGACC
>DASVNP010000273.1:0-20233 GCA_036383775.1 Paraburkholderia sp.
TATATTATAATGTTTTTTTAGTGTGGAACCGGCGATCGGCGCGCTGGCCGGCTTTATCGTTCTGCATCAGCCCATGAATGGCTTGCAGATCGCGGGCACGCTGCTGGTGGTGACCGCGAGCGTCGGCGCCGTGATGGCGAAGCGCTGAGCGCCATCGCGCCGCGAGTCATGACGCTCAGGCGAGGTTTTCCGCTTCATAGAGACGCCGGCCCGCGGCGTCCTTCGCGCCCAGATAAGGCTCGAAGTCGATCGGCCACTCGATACCGATGTCGGGATCGCACCACAAGATGCAGCGCTCGAGTTCGGGAAACCAGTACTCCGTGGTCTTCCACAGGCACTCGGCAAAGTTGGACAGCACCACGAAGCCGTTCGCGAAGCCCGGCGGCACCCAGATCTGCTGATGATTGGCGGCACTCAGATAAGCGCCGCACCACTTGCCGAAATTCGGCGAGTTGAGCCGCACGTCCACGGCAACGCTGAATATCTCGCCGATCACGACCCGCATGAGCCGGCCCTGGGGACGCTGCACCTGATAGTGCAGCCCGCGCAGCACGCCGCGCACGCAGCGCGAATGGCGGTCCTGCACGAATTGATAACTTTGCGCGATGTCGTCGACAAACTCGTCCGCGCTAAAGCTTTCGAAGCAGAAGCCGAATTCGTCGCAGAAGACCTCGGGCTCGATGAGCTTCACCTCCGGCAACGCCGTCGCGATTACCTTGTTGCCCATTGCCGTAATGCTCGTATGAAGCCTGCCCGGCGCAAACACGGCCGCCGCGGCGGCCGCTTCCAGCTGTCAAAAAGCGCGCCGCCGTCGCCACGGGCGCACGCGCGGCCGCTACGTCTGCGCGGCCTGCCGGCTACGCGCGCGATATTCCGTTGGCGACTGCGCCATGTGCTTGCGGAAGATCTTCGCGAGACGATCGCCGTTGCCCGTGCCGCTGCGGCGTGCGATCTTGTCCACCGGCAACTCGGTTTCGGTGAGGAAGTTGCAGGCCACGCGCAAGCGGATCTGCAGCAGATAATCCGACGGCGTAACCCGCATTTCATGCTTGAAGCGCCGCAGGAAATTGCGCTCGCTCATGGCCGCCACCTGCGCGGCGTCGGCTACCGAAATCGAGCGGTCGCTGTTGATTTCCATCCAGTGAGCCGCGGCGCGGATCTTCTCGGCCACGCTGAGCGTGCCGCCTTCCGCAGGCAGCGGCACCCACGTTGCGGCCATGCCTGGCATCACACGGTCGGCAACGCTGCGGGCGATCTCGGCGCCGAGATCGCGCTTGATGACCATCAGCGCGCTGCGGGCGCAGTCGTTGCGCTCATCGGCTGCACTCAGCGCGACTTCGCTCGCGACGCTGCTGGGATAACGGTTGACCTGCAGACTATCGAGCGTGGTCGGGCAAGCGGCCTCCAGCACGAGCCGGCCTTCACAGATCGCTTCCACCGCCCGGGTGCGCGAGCGCACCGAGCGCAGCCAGCTAAGCAGCCGTTCGTCGCGCGCGGCCACATGTGCGCCGTGACCACCGGCAATGAACAGCACGTCGAAACCGCCGCCAAAGCGCGTGTCGATGCGGTCGGTCCAGATACGAGCTGAAGAGGAACTGGCGACGCTGCCGCCTTCCATCGAAAGGAACTGCACTTCATAGGGCTGCTCGTCGCCGGTTCGCGATCCCGACAGTTCGTTGGCCGTCTGGAACATCTCGACCACCGTGCCTGGGCCGAGCAGCCAGAATCCGTCGAACAGCAACACGCCGATGCGCCGCTTTGCACTGAGCATATTCAGCGTCGGCGTATGTAACCAGGTGATCCTCGCAGTATCAAGGTGCGTGTGCGGCATGATCTTTCCCTAATGTCGTACGTTGTGGACCCCGATGCCCGTTAGCAGCCGACATGAACGGAATGGATTATCGCGGCAGATTTTCTCGACCTGCCACTTAACGTATTATGCGTGATGCTAACGGAATGCTTCGCTATAGTAAATTTGAAAAAAGAAATTTTCGTCAAACAATGCAAGGTATGAAGAAAACCAATATTGCGCGTTTCACAGGGCAACACGCGGCAGGCGCGAGAGAACGGCAATTCATACCGGAAGCAATCCCGGATACAATCCGCAAAGCGTTGTGCAGCCTCAATCCTGAAGCTTTCCTACAGATCAGTCAAATGCGCCGGGATGAGCCCCAATTTGTGAGAATCGTAAGCCGATCTGGTGTCGAAAGTGTTTCAAACCTGAACTTCGAACCTCTCGGATAATGACCGGTCAATAGACCTTTTATTCGCAAACCGGGAATTTGTCTGCTCACCCAATGCAATTTCAGTGCGATTTATCGAGTCAATTTCAATTAACAATTTCGAAACGCGTTTCTCGAACATTCGAAAAATGTTTCCATATTGAAACATCGGGCTTTTATTTGTATGACCTAAACAGCCTTATTCTGCGCCCGGATTTAAACATCAGACAATTTGATAGCCGCGCCGGCGGCACGCCCGCTCAAGCGGCGAATCAGCCCGCCGGTTGAGCGTGGCTTCAGCGTTGCGCCGTCATGCCATCGGCGATTCGTCGAACGACGCGGCTTCGACCTCCGCACGGCGAGCTCGCCGCGCGTCGCGCTTGCTGTGTAGTTCGGCCAGGCGCCGCCGGCCGTGCGTAAGCGAAGCGACCGCATGAAACGCGACTGGCGCGAACACCAGTCCGAACAGCGTGGCCGCCAGCACGCCGCCGAATACGCCGGTGCCGATCGAGCGCCGGCTTTCGGCGCCGGCGCCGCTCGACACCACCAGCGGCACGACGCCGAGGAGAAACGCCGCCGAGGTCATCACGATCGGGCGGAAACGCGCACCCGCGGCTTCAGTCACCGCGCGCGTCAACGGCAGGCCGCGCTGGTGCAGATCGCGCGCGAACTGCACGATCAGAATCGCGTTCTTCGCCGCGAGGCCGATCACCGTGATCATGCCGACCTTGAAGTACACGTCGTTGGGCATGCCGCGCAGCAGCACCGCGGCGACCGCGCCGATCACGCCGAGCGGCACGACCATCAGCACCGCGAGCGGGATGGTCCAGCTCTCGTACAGCGCGGCCAGCGCCATGAACACGGCCAGCAACGACAGGGCGATCAATAGCGGCGTGAGCTTCGCCGCCGCGGTTTCCTCGCGTGCCGCGTCGACCCAGTCATACTGGACGCCCACCGGCAACGACGCGGCAAGCCGCTCCATTTCCGCCATGGCCGCGCCGGAACTGTAGCCTGGCGCCGCGTGACCGCTCACGTCGAGCGACGGATAACCGTTGTAGCGCGTCAGCATCACCGGACCGATGGTCCACTTGCGCGCCGCGATCGCCGAAAGCGGCACCATGCCGCCGCTCGTATTGGGCACGGCCAGCGCCAGCAGATCGTCGTCGGTCATGCGCGTGGCGGCGTCGGCGGCGATCACCACGCGGCGCATGCGGCCACCGGCCGGGAAATCGTCGATATAGGTCGAACCGAAGGTGCTGCCGAGCACGTCGGCGATACGCTCGAACGGCACGCCGAGCGCATACGCTTTCGCGCGGTCGATGGTCAGTTCGACGCGCGGCGCGTCGGGCAGATCTTCGGAGTGCACCGAGGCCAGCACCGGACTCGCCTTGGCCTGCGTAAACAATTGCTCACGCGCGGCCTTCAGCGCGTCGAGCCCGACGCCGCCGCGGTCTTCCAGACGGAACACGAAACCGTCCGAATGGCCGATACCCGGCACCGAGGGCGGCAGCTGCGCCTCCACGTCGCCCTCAATGATCTTCTCGAACTTCTCGTTGAGCCGGTCGCGCAAAGCCATCGCATCGGTATCGCGCTTGCCCCAGTCTTTCAGTTCGACGAAACACATGGCCACGTTCTGACCGCTGCCTGAGAAACTCCAGCCGACCACACTCGTCACATTGGCGATGGCCGGCTCCGTGTGCAGGATGCTTTCCACGCGTTGCACCACAGCCTGGGTACGCGCCTGCGTGGCGCCCGCCGGCAACTGCATCATGACCTGCAATTGGCCTTCATCTTCGCTCGGCAGAAACCCGCCGGGCATCTGCCAGTAGAGCACGCCGCACACGCCGACCAGCACGGCGTAGACCGCCAGCATGGGGCCGATGCGGCGCAGCGTGCGCGCGGTCATGCCGCGATAGCCACGCGCGGCGTGATCGAAACCGGAGGTGAAACGGCTTGCCGCGCGCGCCGCGAATCCGAGCACGCCGCGGCGCGCGTCGCGTTCACGCACCGAATGCGTGTGCGCCTTCAGCAGATTCGCGCACAACGCGGGTGTCAACGACAGGGCCATGAACGACGACACCAGCATCGACGCAATCATCGCCACCGCGAATTGCCGGTAGATGCCGCCCACGCCGCCGGGAAAGAAGGCCATGGGCACGAACACGGCGGTGAGCACCGCGGTCACGCCGACAATCGCGCCGCCGATCTGCGACATCGCCTTGCGGGTGGCCTCGCGCGGCGGCAAGCCCTCCTCTTCCATCACGCGATGCACGCTCTCCACCACCACGATCGCATCGTCGACCAGAATCCCGATGGCGAGCACGAGGCCGAACATCGTGAATACATTGATCGACAGGCCGCACACGTACATGGCGAGAAACGCGCCCATCAGCGTGACCGGAATCACGACGGTCGGCACCAGCGTGTAGCGCAAGTCGCGCAGGAACAGCCACATCACGAAGAACACCAGCACCACCGCTTCCGCGAGCGTGACCAGTACTTCACGAATGGCGATCTGCACGAAATGCGCGTTGTCGAAGGGAATTTCAACGGCAACGCCCGGCGGCAACCCTTTCGACAACTCGGCCAGCCGCGCGCGAATCGCATTCGACGTTTCGAGCGCATTGCCGCGCGGCCCGAGCTGAATGCCGACCGTGGCCGCCGCTTTTCCGTTCAGGCGCGAATAAAACGAGTAATTGTCGCGCCCCAGTTCGACCCGCGCGACGTCGCGCAAGCGCACCGCTGAACCGTCCGGTAGCGCTTTCAGCACGATCTGGCCGAACTCCTCCGGCGAGATGAGCTGGCCCTTCACGCTGACGGAGGCAGTCAATTGCTGCCCCGGCACGAACGGCGCGTCGCCCAGCGTGCCCGCGGTGACCGTGGCGTTCTGCGCGGCGATGGCGGCGTTCACGTTGGCCGCGCCGAGGCTGTACTCGCGCAGCTTCATCGGGTCGAGCCAGATGCGCAGCGCCTCGTCGGCGTCCCACAGTTCGGCCGAGCCGACGCCCGGCGCCCGCTTCAATTCGCGCAGCACATAGCGGCTCAGATAGTCGCTCAATTGCACGGAATCGCGCGAGCCATCAGTAGAGGTGAGCGCGACCAGCATCAGGAACGTGTTGGCCGCCTTGAAGACCGTGATGCCCTGCTGCACGACCTGCTGCGGCAAACGCGACTCGACCTGCTTGAGGCGGTTCTGAATGTCGACCAGCGCGAGATCGGGATTGGTGCCGGGTGCGAACGTCGCGTCGATTTCAAGGTTGCCGAGGTTGTCGCTGGTCGTTTCGTAGTACAGCATATTGTCGGCGCCATCGAGACTCTCCTCGATAATGCTGCCGACGTTGGCATCCACCACTTCGGTCGACGCCCCGGGATAGATGCCGGAAATCACGATGCGCGGCGGGGCGAGACGCGGATACTGCGCCACCGGCAGTTGCGGAATGGCCAGCGCGCCCGCCACGACAATGGCTAGCGCGACGATCCATGCAAAGACCGGGCGGTCGATGAAGAAAAATGGCACTCAGATTATCCGTTCAGGTTGCCTGGAGCCGCGGCGCATCGACCAGGCGGGCCATATGCAGCGCGTCCGCCAGCACGCCATCGCGCATGGCAAAACCGCGCGAGCGTCCTTCTTCGACAAAGCCGAACTTGCGATACAGCGCGATGGCCGGCTCGTTGTCGATAAAGACCGTGAGCTCGATGCGGCGCAGGCCGAGCGATGCATCCGCGCAATCGGTCAGTGCTTGCAGAAGCGCGGAGCCGACACCTCGCCCGTGATACGCGTCGTGCACCGCCACGCCTAAATCCGCACCGTGCGCGCGGCTCCGCTGGTGAATCCCCAGCCCGGCGTGGCCGACCATGCGTCCGCCAATGGTCGCGCAGACGCTCACGCCGTGCTTGAGGCGCTGGTCGCACCACGCCTTGAGCTGATCAGGGTTGCGGTAGCCGACCGACAGCGTGCCGCGCCGCACGCCGGGCAGGCTCATGATTTCGGCGAAGGCTTCCATGTCGAACGATTCGAGAGCTCGAACCGTAATACGATTGTCGAGGGCAAGGCCGTCTGGCAACGTGTCTAAGTTCATAGTCCTAATTCGCTGCAAGATGGGTTGCCGAAGGCGGCGACATCCACGGCGCCGGTTCACGCAGCCGCGCCATGAAATAGCAGTCGATCAGCACGCCGCGGCGCAACGCGGCGCCACGCTGATGCGCTTCGATCTCGAAGCCGAACTTGCGATATAGCGCGAGCGCCGCGTGGTTATCCGCGAATACGTGGAGTTCGAGACGGCGCAGACCGAGCCAGTTGTCCGCCAGATCGATCAGTTCGCCCATCAATGCACGGCCAATGCCGCGCCGGTGCCATGCGTCGTGCACGCCAAGGCCAAGCGATGCGGCATGCGCACGGCGCCCCTTGAAAGGGCTGAGCTCCGCGGTACCCACCAGCGTGTCGCCGATCGTTGCCACCAACGCGATTTCCGAGGGCGCGAGTTTCTCGATGTACTCGCGTGTGCTGGCAATCGGCCGAAACGGCACGTGCGGATTGCCGTTCACCACCACCGGCAACTCATGCAAGGCGTGGTATTGCTCTGTGTCCGCCACGCGCAACGTACGCAGTGTCAGTCCCTCGGGCAGGCTCTCGGGTTCCGGCTTTGTTTTTGCGTATCGATCCATAGGCTCATAACGTCAATTCGAACGACCTCACCAGAATGCCGGGCAATTGCATGCCACCCGTGGCGCGCTCGCCCCATGTCGAGTCGCTCAATAGCAGTTCGGCCTGTGCGCCGAGCTGTTCCAGTTCACTGCCGAGCAACCTGTACAGGCTGTCGTCGAAACGCATGGCTTCGAGCGGTGCGACGATCTCGCCGTTCTCGACCCAGAAGGTCGCGAAACGCGTCATGCCGGTGAGGCGGCAATTCATCCGGTCAGAGAAATTCACGTACCAGAGGTTGCCGATATAAAGGCCGGTACCGAGTTTCGCCAGTATCTCTTCTTCAGGCAGATCGCCAGCGAGCATGGACAGCGCAGCCGGCGACTCGCTTGCCAGCGCGCCATTCGGGCTCAAGCCGTACTCGCGCGCGCTGCGTGCATTGGTGAGGCGTTCGGCGCTGCGGCCGGCTTCGATCAGTGGGACGCTCTCGCGCAGATAGCCGTCGTCGTTAAAGCCGGGCGTGATGCCGAGTGTCAGATCTTCGCTGATCGTCACGCGCGGGTCGACTACGATTTCTCCCACATGCAGCTTGTACAACTCGCTGCGCGAACTCGCCTGGGCCCGCGCGGAAAATCCGCTCCATGCCGTAACGCCGAGCAGTTCCGAGAGCGCGGCGGGCGCCAGATACGAACGGTAGCGTCCCGGTGCCAACGCGCGCGGCGTGCGCGCGAGCACCGCGAGCCGCGTGGCGGCCTGCTCGACTTTGCGCGCGAATACCGTGTCGCTCCAGTCGTCGCCCGCGTAGCTCGTTTTGATGGCGCGGCCGCTCGGGTCGTACAGCGACCAGCTGAAATTAAAGTTGTCCACCTCGTACCAGCCGCGGCTGCCGCTCGTGGAGGCGAAGCCGCGCACAATCGTGCCGCCCGCGTAAAAGCCCACGAAATCGAGACCTCGCGCACATTCCGCGACGAGGCGCGCGAGGCCCTCGGGACCCGCCAGCTTGCCGGAGCGCTGCGTCGTGCGCTCCCATTTCGACGTGTCGAACAGCAGATGTGGATCGTCCGCCGCATCGCGCAGTCCGTCGCGCAACGTGGCGAGCGCGGCGCGCACCTCATCGAGGTCCTGTTGCAGATCGCCGCATACTGTAAGGGTGGAATAAGCCTGACGTGCGCCGTCGATCAGACGCAAGGTCAGCTTGCCCTGCGCCACGCTGCCGGTCTGCCGCACCTTGCCCGCATTGAAGCGGATGAAATCGGATTGCTCGCCGGCAAACGAACTAAGCGTGATTTCGCGGCCTTCCTGCAAGCGCTCGATCGCCTCGGCAAGCAATGTGAAGTGCCGCTGCCAATCCACCGACGTAGCGGCGCGCGTAGAGATGAACTGGCTCATCATGCGCCTCCAAACACGTCGATATTGCTGAACACGCAAGCCGGCGAAGCGTGCCCGACACGAATGATCTGCGCCGGCTCGCCCTTGCCGCACATGGACGTGCCATACACTTCGCGCGTGGCGGCATTGCCCACCGCGCTCAGGCTGCGCCAGAAGTTCGCGGAAATGCCGCGATAGTTCGGCTGCTTGACCACCTGCGTGAGCTTGCCGTTCTCGATCAACTGGCCGAATTCGCAGCCGAACTGGAATTTGTTGCGATGGTCGTCGATCGACCATGACGTATTGGTGCGCATCAGAATGCCATGTTCGATGTTGCCGATCATCTGCTCCAGCGACTGCTCGCCGGGTTCGATATTCAGATTCGCCATGCGGTCGATCGGCGGCCGGTTCCAGTTCGACGCGCGTGAGTTCGCCACGCCGGACATATGCGCGCGTTGTTGCGACAGCGCGCCGCCGAGCGGACGTTCGAGCACGCCGTTGCGAATCAGATATTGCTTATGCGCTTCGGTGCCGTCGTCGTCGAATGCGTAGGCCGCGGCTTCCTCGCGCAGCTCCGGATCGAAGGTGACGTTCAGCAGTTCCGAGCCATACTGGTACGAGCCGAACATGTCCTGCTTCACGAAACTCCAGCCCGCGAAGTTGCGCTCGTCGCCGAGAATACGGTCGAGTTCGAGCGGATGGCCGATCGACTCGTGAATCTGCAGCATCATCTGATCGGGCATGAGCAGCAGATCGCGCTTGCCCGACGGGCAATTCGGCGCGGCGAGCAATTGCAGCGCTTCGTTGGCCACGCGCGCACCCGAGCCGTCGAAGCCGAAGCGCGCGAGGATTTCCATCCCGCCCTGCCCTAGCGTGCCGTAGTTGCCGCCGAGCGTGCGAACCTGCGTATCGCCATTGGCGTGTGCCGCCACGCTCAACTGCGGCATGACAAAGCGGAATTGCTGGTCGATACGCACGCCGTGGCCGGTCATGTAAAGCTGATCCGTATGCGTGACCTGCACGGCCGCGACGCGCTCGACGATCTTCGCATCGAGATTCGCACCGGCGCATTCCGCGCTGAGGCGGTCGAGCCATTCGGCGCGGCTTGGCAGCGCGTGCTGCGCATTCGGCGACACGTAGTGGCCGCTCGCCACCGGCCGCGCCACTTCGCGATGATCGATCAGCGACCAGGCGGCGCTAGCCTCTGCACGCGCTGTGGCGATATCGAGCGCCGCCTGCAGGCCCGCCGCCGACAGATTCGCGGTGGCCGCATAGCCGGCCCCCGCGCCCACCCACGCAATCAGCATGGCGCCGCGATCGCGCACGGTGCGCAACGGCTGGGCAATGTCGTTGCGCACTTCGTGATCGTCGATCTGTTCGTCGACGATGCGCAGCGACCAGAACGATGCGCGGCTTGTCAGCGTGCGGGCGGCTTGCGCCCAACGTTCGTCAATCATGCTCTTCCCATATGAGTCTAAGCCGCATCCACCTGCGACGCCTCAGGTGGCACTTCAAGCGACGCCGCCAGCAGCGAGCGCGTATAAGGATGCGAAGGCGCGTGCAACACGTCGAGCGTGTCGCCGGCTTCGACAATGCGCCCCGACTTCATGACGATCACGCGATGCGCCATGGCCCGCATCACCGCCAGGTCGTGCGTAATGAACAAATAGCTTAGCTTGTACTTTTTCTGCAGTTTTGTCAGTAGATTCAGCACCTGTTTCTGAATCGAGACGTCGAGCGCGCTGGTCGGCTCATCGAGCACCAGCAGTTCCGGCTCGACCGCCAGCGCTCGCGCAATCGCGATGCGCTGCCGCTGGCCACCGGAGAACTCATGCGGATAGCGCAGCATCGCGTCGGCGGGCATGCCGACTTCCTCGAGCAGGCTGCCGACGCGCGCGCGCCGCGCCTTCGCGTCCACATCCGGTCGATGCACGGCAAGCCCCTCGCCGATGATCTGCTCCACTGTCATGCGTGGCGACAGCGAGCCGAACGGGTCCTGAAACACGACCTGCATGCGCGAATACAGCGCCCGGCGAGAGCGCGCCGTCCTGAGCGTGGCAAGCGGCAGCTCGTCGATCTGGATCTGACCGGCGGCGGGCATCTGCAAACCGAGCACGGTCGCCGCGAGCGTCGACTTGCCCGAGCCGGATTCGCCGACAATGCCGAGCGTTTCACCGCGCCGCAAGCTCAGATCGACGTCATGAACCGCACGAAACGTGGAGCGGCCGAACATGGACCGCCACCCTTTCGCGGAGGTGCGGTAGTCGACCGCGAGGCCCTGCACGTCCAGCAGCGTAGGCGCATCCGCCTCGAGCGGCTCCACCGCGCGGCGCGGCTCGCTATCTAGCAAGCGTTGCGTGTACGGATGCTGCGGGCGGGTGAAGAGCGCCTCGGTGGTATTGGTTTCCACCAGCACGCCCTTCTCCATCACCGCGACGCGTTGCGCGAAGCGCCTCACCAGGTTCAGGTCGTGTGTGATCAGCAGCACGGCCATGCCGCGCTCGGCCGCTTCCTGTTCCTGCAACTCAATGAGCAAATCGACGATTTGCTGGCGCACGGTGACGTCGAGCGCGGTGGTCGGCTCGTCGGCCAGCAACAGACGCGGACGGCACGCGAGCGCCATCGCGATCATGGCACGCTGGCGCTGGCCGCCGGACAACTGGTGCGGAAAACTGTCGATGCGCCGCTCCGGCTCGGGGATGCCGGTACGCCGGAGCAGCTCGATGCCGCGCTTACGCGCCCCGTTGGGCCGCAAGCCTTCATGCAGGCGCAGACTCTCGGCGATCTGCTTGCCGATCGTGAAGAGCGGATTGAGCGCCGTCATCGGCTCCTGAAACACCATGGCGACGTCGGCGCCGCGCAGTCCACGCATCTGCTGCTCGGTTTTCTGCAACAGGTCTTCGCCGTCCAGCAGCATGCGCCCGCTCAATTGCGCATGCTCGACAAGGCGCAGAATGGATAGTGCCGTCACGCTCTTGCCCGAACCCGATTCGCCGACCAGCGCCACGCGCTCGCCGCGCGCAATCGAGAGGCTGAGTTCGTGCACGGCGATCTTCTCGCCGAAACGCACGGAGAAGCGGTCGATTTCCAGCAACGGCCGGCCGCCGGGTGCCTGATTTGAGATCATCGCGGACCTCCGCCAAAAGCCGAACCACGCGAGCGCGTATCGAGCGCGTTGCGCAACGCGTCGCCCATGAAGGTCAACAGCAGCAGCGTGATCACCAATGCGGCGAATGCCGACATCGAGATCCACCACGCGTCGAGGTTGTTCTTGCCCTCCTGCAGCAGCTCGCCGAGACTCGGCGTGGGCGGCGGCACGCCGAGGCCGAGAAAATCAAGGCTGGTCAGCGAGAGAATCGCGGCGCTCATGCGGAACGGCAGGAAGGTAATCACCGGCGTCAGGCTGTTGGGCAACACGTGGCGCCACATGATCTGCCAGTTGCTCAGGCCCATGGTGCGCGCCGCCTTGACATAGTCGAGCGAGCGGTTGCGCAGGAATTCGGCGCGCACGTAGTCCGACAACGCGAGCCAGCCGAACATCGACAAAAGAATGAAGAGGAGCCACAACGTCGGCTCGAAGATCGACGCGAAAATGATCAGCAGATACAGGTCGGGCATCGAGCTCCAGATTTCACACAGACGCTGGCCGATCAGGTCGGTGCGCCCGCCGTAAAAGCCCTGCACCGCGCCAGTCAGCACACCGACCAACACGCCGGAGACAGTGAGCGCCAACGCCATCAGCACCGACAGGCGGAAGCCATAGAGCAGCCGCGCGAGCACATCACGGCCGAACTGATCCGTGCCGAGCCAGTTGCTCGTGGTGGGCGGTGCCGGATAAGGATGAGCGGCGAAGTAGTCGATCGTGTCGTAGTGGAAATGATTCGGCGGGTAGATCGCGAAGTTGCCATTCGATTCGAGCCGCGAACGGATATACGGGTCGAGGTAGTTCGCGCGTGCCGGAAAATCGCCGCCGAACAAGGTCTCGGAGTAGTCCTTCACAATCGGGAAATAGTAATGCCCGTTGTAACGGACGAGCAGCGGCCGGTCGTTGGAGAGCACTTCGCCGAGCAGGCTGATGACGAAGAGCGACACGAAAATCACGAGGCTCCAGTAGCCCAGACGCTGCTGCTTGAAGCGCAGCCACGTCCGCCGCCACGGCGACGGCGAAGCCGCGTGCGCCACGCCGGACGACTCAGTGGTCCAGGCGGTTGAATTGGATGCGGGGGTCGACGAGGACATAGCAGACGTCAGCAATGAGTTTGGTTACGAGGGCAATCAGCGTGAACAGAAACAGCGAACCGAGCACGACCGGATAATCGCGGCGAATCACCGAGTCGTACGAAAGTTGGCCCATGCCGTCGAGCGAGAACAGCGTTTCGATCAGCAGATTGCCGTTCAGAAACGCGCCGACGAAGGCCGCCGGCAACCCGGTGAGCAAGGGGATCGCGGCATTGCGCAACACGTGTTTCCATAGCACGTCACGCTCCGGCGCGCCCTTGGCGCGCGCGGTCAGCACATACTGGCGGCCGATTTCTTCGAGAAAGGTGTTCTTGGTCAGAATGGTGACGATCGCGAAGTTGCCCACCACCGAGGCCGTGACCGGCATCACGATGTGCCAGAGATAGTCGAGGACCTTGCCGAACGCGCTGAGATCGTTGAAGTTATCCGAGGTGAGACCACGCATGGGAAACACCTGCCAGAACGTGCCGCCGCCAAAGAGCATCAGCAGCAGCACGCCGAGCACGAAACCTGGAATCGCATAACCGGCGAGCACCAGCACGCTCGTGACGGTATCGAAGCGCGAACCGTTGCGCACCGCTTTCGCGATGCCCAGCGGCACCGATATCAGATAGGTGAGCATCACCGTCCATAAGCCGAGCGTGATCGACACCGGCAGCTTCGATTTGATGACCTCCCACACGCTTTCGTGCTGATAGTAGGACTGGCCGAGATCGAAAGTCGCGTAATGTTTGAGCATCAACCCATAACGTTCGAGCGGCGGCTTGTCGAAGCCGAACTGCTTCTTGATCTGCTCGATCTGCTGCGGATCGACGCCCTGGCTGCCGTGATAGCCGCCGCCACCCGCCCCCGCCTCTCCGCCACGGCCAGTGCCGTGGCGGAGTTGCGTCATCACCTGTTCGACCGGCCCACCCGGCACGAACTGCGTGACGACAAAGGTCAGGGTCACGACGCCGACCAGGGTCGGCACCATCAACAGCAAACGTCTGAGAATGTAGGCAAGCATGCTGAGCCTCAATGGGCCGTGGCCGAGGTGGAAGATGCGGTCTGGGCGGGCGGCGCCTTGTCGTACCAGTAGTCGATGACCCAGTCTTCGTAGAGATAGGACATCGGCACCTTGGACGGATAACCCAGCGTCGACTTGTAGCCGATCCGCGCGCCAGGCGCGTAGTACTCCGGCACGAGGTAGAACGAATTGATCAGCACGCGATCCAGCGCGCGGGTCGCCGCTTCCAGATCGTCGAGCGTGTTGGCGGACAACGCGGAATGAATCAGCGAGTCGACGGCTTTCGAGCGGATGCCCGGATAGTTTTCAGATCCGACTTCCGACGCTGCCGCACTGCCGAAGCGGCGCGTCAGCTCCGCGCCCGGAATCGTCACCGGCGGGTAGATGAAGGTGGTCATGTCGTACTCGAAATTGTCCAGACGCTTCTGGTACAACGCGCTGTCGATCTCGCGCATGTGCGCCTGAATGCCGAGCATGCCGAGCGCCTGCATATACGGCAGAATCAGCCGGTCCATGCCGGGCTGATCGTCCATGATCTCGATCGTCATCGGCGTACCATTGGCGTCGCGCAATGCGCCGTCGCGATAGTGCCAGCCGGCTTGCGCCAGCAGATCGCGCGCCACCCGCAGATTGCCGCGCAGCGAATTCGGCGCGATCGTGTCGGGCTGCTTCAGCATCGGGCCGAACACTTCCGGCGGTACGCTGCCTCTTAACGGCTCGAGCAATGCCAGCTCCTTCGGGCTCGGCATGCCGGTCGCGCCGAACGGGCTCGCTTCGAAATAGCTGTGGGTGCGCCGATATTGACCGTAGAACATCATCCGGTTCATCCAGTCGTAATCGAACGCCATGGTCAAGGCGTGACGCACGCGCGGGTCCTGGAACATCGGCTTGCGCATATTCATCAGCATGCCTTGCATCTGCGCGGGACCATCGGGAAATTCGCCTTTCTTCAACAGCCCATTGTCGAAGTTCTTGCCGACGAATTTGCGCGCCCATTGCGTCGCGCCGTATTCGACGATGGCGTCCGCGTCGCCGGCCTTGAACGCTTCCAGTTGCGTGTACTGATCGCGATACAGCTTGAACGTAATGCGCTCGAAGCGGAACATGCCACGCCGCGACGGCAAATTCGCCGCCCAGTAGTCAGGATTGCGGCGATACGAGATCTGCTTGTCATTCTTGCGGTCTTCGATCAGATAGGCGCCGCTGCTGATCGGCGGTATCGCCGCGATCTGGTCGAACGGCAGGCGTTTGCCGTTGGGCTGCATGCCCCACTTCGGCGAGAAGATCGGAAGGTCGCCGGCAATCAGCGGCGCATCGCGCTCCACCCGCTTGAAATCGAAACGGACCGTATTCTTGTCGATCACAGTCGCACTTTTGATCACCGAGAACTGCGCGTTGAAAAGGGGCGAAGCCTGCGGACTCGCCAGCGTTTCGAACGAATATTTGACGTCGGCGGCGGTGATCGGATCGCCATTGGAAAAGCGCGCGGCGGGATTGATGTGGAACGTTGCCGAACTCAGATCGGCGGCCACTTCCACGTCGTCCGCGATCAATGGATACTCGGACGCCAGTTCGTCCCAGCTACGCTGCATCAGCGTATCGAACATCAGATTCTGAATGTCCGGTGCGGGTGCGCCGCGCACCAGAAAGGGGTTCAGTGAATCGTAGGATTGCAGTTCGTTGTAGTTCTCGAAACTCATCGTGCCGTTAGCCGGCGCGTCGGGATTCGCGTAGTCGAAATGCGTGAAATTGGCGGGATATTTCGGTTGGTCATACTGCGCGATGGACGGGCTCGCCTGCACAGCGACCGGTATCGCACCGAACGCCGCCAGTGCGCCGGGCGCGGCGGCCAATGCGATGCCCGCGCCACGGCGCACCGCGACGAACAAGCATCTGACGGCGTCGTGCACGCGCAGCGGTCCGATATTCATCATTCTTTTCATCAGCTCATACGGTGCGCATCGGTTCGTTGCCACGGCAGCCGGCCTGCACTGCCGCCCTATGATGCGCCGCCAAAAAAACACCGCTCCGGTTCCCACACTGCATGGAACCGGAGCGGCGCGCTCTTCAGCCCAATCCAGCAGGCGTTAGAACTTGTAGGTTGCGCCGATCTGGGCGAAACGGCCGATGTACGAATACAGCGACTCGTCGTAGCCCGTCTGATTCAGCGTACCGTTCGCGAAGATCGGATCGTACGGCGGCGTACGGTTGAAGATGTTGTTGATGCCGCCATAGATCGTCCAGTTCTTGATGCCGGTGTACGTCATCATCAGGTTGAACTGGCTGTACGAGCCCACTTTGTTCGGCTCGGGCAACAGGTTCTGCGCATACGGACCCGTGAATTGCCACGTCAATGCAGCGTCAAACTTGTGGTACGTCCAGTCCAGCGTGGTATTGCCTCTCCAGCGCGGGAAGCTGCCGCCGAACGGCTGCGTGATGGTGAAGTTGTTACCCGCGCCGTTTTTCGGCGCTGCACCCGGGAAGCCGATCTTGAAGCTGTCCACGTACGCCCAGTCTGCCGACAGGGTGAACGTACCGGCGGTCTTCGTCGGCAGCGACTGGCGGAACGTGCCTTCGAAACCGTTCGTGTCGAGGTAGCCCAGGTTCGAATACGGGATCACCTTGTACAGGAGGTTGCCGTTGGCGTCGGTGACGACTTGCGAAGGCGTGCCCTGGCCGATCACGTTATCCACGCGAATCTTGTACCAGTCCAAGCCCACATCGGTCGTGCGCGTCGGCGACAGCTGGAAGCCGATGTTGAAGTTCTTCGTGCGCTCCGGCGACAGGTTCGGATTGCCCTCGGTGATCGACGTGTAGTTCTGGCCGGTGGCCGGGTCGACCTGCAGACCGATCGTTTGCGACTTGCTGTTCTCCACGAACGTCGGCGCACGGAAGCCGCGGCTGTACGACGTGTACATCGTCAGGGCCTGAACCGGCTGGTAGCGCAGTGCAAAGCGCGGCGAGAACGCGCCACCGACATCGCTGTAGTGGTCGTAACGGCCCGACTGGCTGAACGTCAGGTTGTGAACAATCGGAATATCCACTTGGTAGTACACGGCCGCAACGTTGCGCTGGCCGTCCACCGTCTGGAGATTCGGGTTGATAACCGTGCCGTCGGCGAACCCGCCACCCGGGTTCATCGTTTCGCTCTGGTGCGTGAACTGCGCACCGAAGCCCAGACCCACGTCACCCGCCGGCAGATGGAACAGTTCCGGCGTCGACAGCGTTGCGTCAACCGTATCGAGCTTCGAGATACCGAGGTTGTTCGCGTCCATGTACAGCCCGTTGAACGCGTTCGGCGTGGCCGCCGGATTCGCGAAGTTCAGCGTACCGTTCTGGTAGATGTTATTCAGTGTATTGGCATTGATCTGGTTCGTGTAGGTGTTCGAAACCGTGCTTTGCGAATGGCTGACCGACGACGCCCAATCCCATTCACCGTTCGGCAGGTTGAACGAACCCTTGACGCCCGTCGACGCGCGCCAGTACGTGGAATACGTCTTTTCCGCGATCGTGTTCGGGAAAGCATACGTGAGCGGCGTGGCGACGCCGAACGGGTTGTACGGATTGCTCGCCGGCACCGTAAAGTTGAACGGCGAAAGCAGCTTCGTCTGCGGGTTGTACACGAGCGCGGGGGCCTGCGGATTACCGACAACGTTGCCCCACAGACCATCGTTCGTGGTGGTGGTGTTGCTGCTGATCAGGAAGTCCCCGAAGGCGGTGGTCTGATCGTTGATCTTGAAGTCAGCGTGAATCTTTGCGTTCAGACGCTCCATCATTGGCGCGATGGACGTGCCTCCGGCGGTGTTCAAGCCGCAGACCGTGCCGGCCGATCCCGCCGTCAGCGAGTTGGTGGCTGCGGGACGTACCGAGCCGCCGAACGGACAGTTGCTCAGTGCCTGCACACCGCCGCCGGGCAGGTTCCAGTACGACGGCCCGAGCAGCGAGAAGCCGCCCGCCTGATTCGTGAAATCCTGATTACGCGTCGAGTCGCGGTCCGCGAGCGTGATGCCGTTCGACTTGTAGTAGCTGGCTGCCGCCGTCACGTTGAAGCGATCGGAGTTGAGGTCGCCGAAGCCACCCAGCGCGCTGAACTTGGTCGTGCCCGCGCCGCCGCCGCCATTGATGGCGCTGCCGTAGCTGCCGTCGAGCGTCAGCCCCTGGTAGTTGTGTTTCGTGATGATATTGACCACGCCCGCGACGGCATCCGACCCGTACTGCGACACTGCGCCGGTCTTCACAATTTCGATGCGATCGATCGAGTTCAGCGGCAGCGTGTTCAGGTCGAAGAACGAGTCGACGCTGTTCGAGAAGAACGCGAACGGCGCCGCGCGCTGTCCATCGACCAACACCAGCGTGTACTTTTCGCTGAGGCCGCGCAAGGCGATACCCGCAGCGCCTGCGGCGAAGTTGCCAGCCTGGCCTTCACTCCAGCTATTGGCGGAGTTGGCGGCGGTATCGCGCAGAAAGTCCGCGACCGTCGTGGCACCGCTATTCTGAATTTCTTTCTGGGAAACCGTCTGAACCTGGTTGAAGCCGACCTTGTCGGAGCTGCGAATCAGCGAGCCGGTCACTTCAAACTTCTTCAGTTGCTGGACGTTCCCCTTGCCCGTGGTGCCAGCAGCGCTGCCTTCCGCAGAAGTCGCTGCGGCGCCCGACGCCGCAGCCGGAGCAGCTGCCGCAGCCGCGGGCTTGCTTTCCGTCGTCGTCGCGGCCGCTGCATCTCCGGTCGTGGCCGGCTGGCTTTGCGCAAACGCCGGAACAGCGATTGCGGCCGACAACGCCAGTTCAGCCCAGATTATTCTTTTGATGGCCAGCGCCAATGCCCTTTGTTTCATTTTTCCCCTTCTCGCTCGTCAGTAAGGCCACAGCAGTATGTGAAGAGAGGTCTTGTGAACCTCTCCACTTGATAAACGGCGTTTTCGCGCCGCGCTCCGTCAAAGCCGCCCCGTGTTCTTTTCTGCTCGTCAAACCGGCCAACGGCATGCCGGCATATCAATCACAGCCAGATAGACGGAGCTCTTCATGTCGATCAAAATCGGACTACTAATTTATTACAAATGAATATCACAACACCTTCAAACTCATTTCATCTGCTGTGCCGCATCAGATACGAAGGACAACGCGCAGCCTTTGCAGCTCAAACATCCGGCCGAACATTAAGTAATGCTTACAAACACGAAACGACCGCTCTCACGAAAAACCATGGAGTACGGCACTAGAACAATCTTGGCGTGCCCACCCACACAAGCACCGCTTCTTCGCGGGCCGTGTTATGCCAGGCGTGCGGTACCGTGGACTCGTAATGGGCCGTGTCACCCGCCTGCAATACGAACGTTGTACCTTCTAGCGTGAGCGAGATCTGGCCGCTCATCACGTACAGAAACTCTTCTCCCGCGTGCGTCGTGACCTCCGACGGGTTCTGCCCCACCGGCATCTTGACGAGAATGACTTCCAGCTGGCTGCCGACCGACAGATTCGTGAGCCGGCCAAAAAGATTGGCGCTACCGTCAAAGCCGAAGTACTTCAAATCACTTCCTCGACGCACCGACTTGTCTTCAGTCGGGGTGTCGACGAAGTACTGCACCGTGACGCCTAAAGCTCGAGCAATACCGACTAGCGATGTAATCGATGGTGTTGCGTGACCCCGTTCAACTTGCGACAGAAAAGGCTTGGAAATCCCGGCGGTTGTTGCCACTTCATCCAGCGTGCGCTTGAGCCGTTGGCGAAGCGCGCGAACTTTGCTTCCTATAGCGACTGCAACGTGTGCCTTGTTATCGAGTGGCAAAACCATAGCAAGACAGAATCCCCTAGTCAAAAATAGTTTGATAAAAGCTAATTAAGTTTCGTCAAAAGGCAACATCCTTCTAAGAGCACCCTGGCGATAACTGCCAGGATGTCTTCACGAATCACGCAAGTTCGTCAATGAAACAGGGGGCTGCTTACTTCGACGCGACCAGCACCCACAAGCGGGCGAGATCGGCCGAACCGTCGGCTCCCTTCACGGCACGGAAGGCTTGCACCGCGCGAACCTTGTCGCCCGCCGCGTAGTAGGCCTCGCCGAGATGCAGCTGCGCCTGGTCCGGGTGGTCGAGGCCACCCTTGGCGATTGCTGCATCCATCGCTGCCAGCCCTTGTTTCGCTTGCCCCGCGAAAACCTGATTGAAGGCGACGTTGACCGGCGCAACAGGGTTCGCTGGATCAGCCGGCGCTTGCGCCCGTTTCGCCGCGAGTGCCTGCAGGCGCTTCTCGCGATCGGCCTGCGCGTCATGCCCGAGCACGCCCGAGGTAAAGCCCTGATCGATCACCTGTTTGCCTTCGGCCGTGGTGCCCGCCACGATCGCGAGCTGGGTCATCTCCATGTAATCGTCGACGCTCGTCAGCGAACCGGTGGCACGGCGCAGGCGATACGTGTCGATATCGAGCGCGGACGAATAGCCCGGCTTGTTGCGAATTGCGGCGAACAGATCGTCCCAATACGACTGCTTCGGATGGTAGGCAACCAGTTTTTCGAGCGCACCACGATACGTCACGTCGTCCTTCGTGCGCTGCGCACAGGTCGCGAGCAATTGCAGTTGCGATTCGTCGGGCGCGTGGCCGGCGTGCACCTGTGCATCGACGCTCGGCTTGAGCACACCCACCACACTCGCGCAATCGTTCGACAGGTAATAAGACTGAACCAGCAGCGTTCGCATGTCAGGATCGCCGCCACCCGATTTCAGATAGCGCTGCGCAACCTTCGCCGCCTGCGCGTAGTTC
>DASVNP010000274.1:0-8315 GCA_036383775.1 Paraburkholderia sp.
AACGTTGTGCATTAACGGCCATTGCTCCGAAACGATAAACTGATTGACCGGTTGATAGTCGAGCGTAGTGTTGGCACGCGTGTAGCGATACGCGACATTCAAGACCTCCCGTGAAGCCGGCGACCAGCCAAAACCGGCTTCCGCATTCGTGAGGTAGTGGTTGGCCTGACTGTACTCCACGGCCTGTTCCGCTGAAAAACCCGCCCCCAGCTTGTACGACGCGCCGGCAATCACACTCGTGCGCGCCACGGTGCCAATTGCATCGTCCGTGTTGAGCGTTACGCGTGGCGTGCGAAAGTCGTACTGCTCTGCAAGAACGAAACGGGACCGCTCATCGCCGTTCGATGCATCGATGAAACGCGTTGTCAGAGCTGCCGTGACGCGGTTGGCATCGGACACCCGGTCATTGCCAACGAAGCTGTTGGGCATGAACAGTTCAGCCAGCCCGAAATCGGCCGTCGCCGTATCGAACAGCGGCGCGAATGCCTGGTTTCGGTAGGGCGTGTACACATAGAACAGCCGCGGTTCGAGCGTCTGGATATACGACTGCCCGAAGAGCCGCACGCTTCGCTCGAAACGCAGGCCCGAATCGAGGGTGAAGGTCGGCACGTTGACGTCGAACGTTTTGGGCTGCCCGGCAGGCGCATCCGATCCGATCGTCGTCAGGTCATACGCAGCGAAGTGCCATGCGAGCTTCGGCGTGATGAACCAGCCTGGACGCTCGATTGGATAGCTGACGTAAGGGTTGAAAACGAAGCGGCTGCCTTGCGTCGCATCGGCCGATGAAATCGTGAAACGCGTCGCATCCGCTTCGGCGCCGAAGTCGAAGCCGCCCACGTTATAACGCGCGTACTTGACATTGACCTGCGGTTCGCGGTTATAGGTCGAGTCGCTCGTAAAAGCCTGCCACCGTTGCTCGCGAGCCAGCACACTCCACGGCCCGTTTGAGTAGGTCAACCCCGCTTCCTGCTGATACAGCGTGGTGGAACCCGTCGGAAACGCGACACCCGACGCAAGATCGGTCACCACCGTCGAGTCCGACACCCGGTTGTAATTGACGTAGGCGCCAAAGCCCGAGCCGAAGTCCCAGTTCTGCTTCAGCGCGATCGAGTAACGATCGGTGTTGGTGATCGCATCGTGCGGCAGCCACGCCAACGAGATCGTCCCCGAATCGTTCGGCTGCAGATAGCGGTAGTCCGCCGTCAACATCTCACCTCGTTTCGACATGATGCGAGGCGTCAGGGTTAAATCGTAGTTCGGCGCGAGATTGAAGTAGTACGGCAACGCGACGTCGACACCGTTGGTCGAACTGATCGAGAACGTCGGCGGCAGGAAGCCGCTGCGCCGTGCGCCGGACAAGGGAAACGATAGCCATGGGCTCGCCAGCAGCGGCACGCCCTGGAAAAAAAGCACACCGTTGTGTGCGATTCCCTCATCGCTGCCGCTGTCGATGTCGAATTCGGAGGCCTTCAGATACCACGCGGGATCCGACTCGCATTGGCACGTGCTGTACGTGCCGTGATGAACGACCGTGCGCTCGCTATCGACCATATCCACGCGTTGAGCACTACCCCACCCGCCTGTCAGATGAAACCGGTACTTCGGCACGCTCATATAGCCTTCATTCGCTTCGACGTAGAAATGCGCGTCCGGGCCATCGAACACATTGCCGTTGTCGACCAGGCGCACTTGTCCGTACGCGTCGACCTTGTCGGTATCGACGTCGTAGTGCAGCGCATCGCCTTTAACGATCGATGCGTAACGCCGCAGTTGCGCATGACCTTTTAGCGAAACGTCCGTGTCGGCGGTGGTGGTCACCGAATCGGCGATAGCCGAAGTAACGGGCTTGTCGCCAGGCCGCAGGGGTTGCTCGGTCAGTTGCGGATCGAGCCGCAGGCCCCAGACGCCGTCGAGCGGTTCTGGTATTGCAGACGCACCGACTAATTGTGCATATCCGGCAAGGGGCACGCATCCAGCCGTACCCAGCATGAAAGAAACGAGAGGCCTTAAGCGTAGGCGTCGAAATACACCGCGTAGTATCAAAACAGATAAGGATCGGAAAGGATGGCAGACGCACCAAGGCGAACGGAAGCCCTGACTTGCGTCAGGATGAACAGCAGCGAAGGCATACGGCGCTATTGAAGTGTGACGTCCCTGGAGCGGGGGTCCGCCGGTGTGCCTGCCCCGCTCGCCGCGCCGCCCAGCGCCTGAAGCAGATAGGGAATCTGCTCCGACGGCAACGAGAACGACAGCCCCGCGCTGCCGGATAGACGGAACCGGATCACGACCATTTCCATCCCGTTCAGCCGGCCGACTTCCCATCCCTGGCAGTGCAGCGCGAAGCCCATTTCCTGATTGTTATGAATCACGCGGTCGGCGTGCTCGATTGCGTTCGGCAGCGCCACCAGCAGATCGTTGAGCACCGAACGGTGCAGTGCCGCCGTGGGTTGATTGCCGTGAATCAGCAGATATTGACCGTCTGCCGTCAACTGCATATCGGTAATCGAATTCAGTACGAAAGTGGACGGATCAGACATGACGTGTGCCCTCCTGCACAACGTCGGAGCGGCCTGCCGCCCCACTCACCGTATCGCCGGGCACGGCGCGAAGCGTGCGCATCGACGCCATCGCCAGATGGACTGAAAAGATCGGTGAGGAACTGACGCGCAAGACAGCCGCAAGAACCGCCGGTGAAAAAAATTCAATCATGACCACATCTCCAGATCGCGTTACGCAGGTAGCGGAATCGACAATTTGACAATAGCAGTGCGAAATCGCCGCCAGGTTACGCGCGGACTACGCTTCTTTTGCGTCTGTAACGCATTATTTCGAAGCGCGCGCCTCAATCGGCGTCAGCCTGCGCGGGTGCACGCTATGCACCTTGGCGGCCGGAATGGTCGGAAAGTTTTCAGTAACGATCGGCAGAAAACGCGTCCCTATACTTCGCGCTTTCCAGTGTCATGGAACGTCGTTTCGAACGCGTCGCTTGCCTTCGAGCGCTCCCGTCTGCGCTCCGCGCGCTGCATCAGGACTGAAAACCCAAGATGAATCTTCAAGTTTTAACGAGCCGTATCGCCGGCGCACTCTCGCTCGTCGGCGTCGCGCTGACAAGCGGGGCAGCCCACGCAGCGCAGCCGTTCGTGGTGCAGGACATCCGGATCGAGGGATTGAAGCGCGTCGAACCCGGTACTGTGTTTGCCTATCTGCCCATCAAGCAGGGCGCCACGTTTGACGACGATAAGGCTTCGGAATCGATTCGCGCGCTGTACGCCACGGGTTTCTTCAATGACGTCAGGATCTCGACCGAAGGCAATGTCGTCATCGTTCACGTTCAGGAGCGTCCGGCGGTCGGCACGATCGACTTCGCCGGCATTCACGAGTTCGACAAGGAAAACCTGACCAAGGCACTCAGTGCGGTCGGACTTTCGCAAGGCCGCTACTACGACAAGGCGCTAGTCGATAAAGCCGAGCAGGAGTTGAAACGGCAGTACCTGACGCGTGGCTACTATGCCGCCGAAGTCACCACCACGATTACGCCGATCGACCGCAACCGGGTCGCGATACTGTTCTCTGTCGCGGAAGGCCCGAGCGCGAAAATCCGCCAGATCAACTTCATCGGCAACAACGTCTTCAGCACGGACACGTTACGCGATGAAATGCAGATGTCCACGCCGAACTGGTTTTCGTGGTACACGAAGAACGACCTGTACGCGAAGGACAAGCTGACCGGGGACCTGGAGCGCATCCGCACGTACTACCTGAACCGCGGCTATCTGGAGTTCAATTTCGAGTCGACCCAGGTATCGCTTTCGCCGGACAAGAAGGAGATGTACCTCACGGTCACGCTGCATGAGGGCGAGCCATACACGGTTTCGTCGATCAAGCTCGCGGGCAATCTGCTCGATCGCGAAGCCGAGCTGAAGAAGCTGGTCAATATCAAACCCGGTGAGCGTTTCTCCGCTGAAAAGCTGCAGGCCACCACCAAGGCGATCGTCGACAAACTCGGCGAATACGGTTACGCGTTTGCCACGGTCAACGCGCTGCCGCAGATCGATCAGGAACACCACAAGGTCGATCTGACGCTGCAAGTGGATCCGAGCCGCCGCGTGTACGTGCGTCACATCAACGTAGTCGGCAACACCCGTACGCGTGATGAAGTGGTGCGCCGCGAAATGCGTCAGCTTGAAAGCTCGTGGTTCGATTCGAACCGCCTCGCGCTATCGAAAGACCGTGTCAATCGACTCGGCTACTTCACCGATGTCGACGTCACCACGGTGCCGGTGGAAGGCTCGCCGGATCAGGTCAACGTGGACGTCAAGGTAAGCGAAAAACCGACCGGCGCGATTACCCTGGGCGCGGGTTTTTCATCCACCGACAAGGTGGTGTTGTCGGCCGGGATTTCGCAAGACAACGTGTTCGGTTCCGGCACCAGCCTCGCCCTGAACGTGAACACTGCAAAGACCTACCGCACGCTGACCCTGACGCAGGTCGACCCGTACTTCACGGTGGACGGCATCAAGCGGATCACCGACGTCTACTACCGAACCTCCTATCCCCTCTACTACTACACCGACACGAGTTTCCGGATTATCACCGTGGGCGCGGATCTGAAGTTCGGTATTCCGTTTTCGGAAGCCGATACCGTGTACTTCGGCGCCGGCCTCGAACAGAACCGGCTGTCCATTGATTCGTCGACACCACAGAGCTACAAGGACTACGTGTCCGAATTCGGCAGCGTGGTGAACAACGTGCCGCTCACGGCGGCCTGGGCTCGGGACAACCGCGACAGTGCGCTGGTGCCTAGCCGAGGCTATTTCTTTCAGGCCAATGGTGAAGTGGGCACCCCGCTTGGCAACACCGAGTACTACAAGACCGACGTGCAGGCGCAGTATTACTACTCGTTCTCACGCGGTTTCATTCTCGGCTTGAATTTTCAAGGTGGCTACGGCAACGGCTTCGCCGGAAAAGCCTATCCGATCTTCAAGAATTACTACGCGGGCGGTATCGGCTCGGTACGCGGCTACGAATCGGGCTCACTAGGCCCGACCGACAAGACGACCGGCGACCCGATCGGCGGCTCGCGCATGGTCGTGGCCAACGTCGAGATGACCTTCCCGCTGCCTGGGACCGGCTGGGACCGCACGCTGCGCGTCTTCACCTTCGTGGATGCAGGAAATGTCTGGGGCACCGAAGGCAACAGCAATGGCGCCAACGGCCTGCGGTACAGCTACGGCGCGGGTCTCGAGTGGATTTCACCGATCGGCCCACTCAAGCTGTCGCTGGGTTTCCCACTGATCAGACACTCCACCGACAAGTACCAGGTATTCCAGTTTCAGATCGGCACATCGTTCTGATCACGTCGTTCTGCTCTGCAACGCCAGCGGTCATGCTTTGAAGACCGCGGGCGTTACCCGCATCATTGCCTCTCGCTTTCTTTCGGCCGCGCCCACGCGCCCAACCGGTATGAACCGGTTCGGGCCTGCTCACAGCACCCCATCTGCGTCGTCCCGCGCCAAGTTCACAAAGTCTCCTTAATTTCACCATCGTTGCTCCAACGTTGCTATCTATCATTCGCTCATCATCAGCGCGACCGTGTCCGGTCCGCTTTCCGAGTTCGATAGGTCGCTCCAGAGCAGCAGATGGTTGAATTGGCTGAACGTGAACATCGCACGGGCTGCAACCGTCGATTCCGGTTGGGAGGTAACGCAGATTTATGACGATCAGCCTTCTTGTAGTCGAACCCGATCAATCCATTCGGGATCAGTTGCGCTTTCATCTTCACAAGAACCAGATCGCGCTCTCCGTGCTGTATAGCGCGGCTCAGCTCGTCAGCCGGGTGGAACTGGAGTGTCCGTCTGCGATTCTATTGCGCGCCGAGTCGCCGATGAGCGAGGCGCGAGAGGCGCTCCGGCAACTGCGGCTGGCCGGCTACGACATGCCCATCTTCGTACAAAGCACCTCTGACGAGATCGTCGACAAAATCGTCGCCTTCGAATTGGGTGCGGACGACTATATCGTCGACCCGATCGATCCATACGAATTGACCGCCAGAATCAAGCGCGCCGTGCAACGCTGCAACCGATCGCTTTGCGACGCGCCGGAAATTCGTGAGAAGGTGTTGTTCGGCAGTTACCAGATAGACTTCGCTACGCGGCGCCTGCTCAAGGACGGTTGCGAAATCTCGCTGCGCTCCGGCCAGTTTGCGTTGCTCAAGCTGTTCGCAAGCAATCCGATGCGAATCCTGACGCGTTCGATGGTCAACAGCCAGCTAGGAAGAGCGGAGAGCCAGAAGGCCAGTCTGGATGTTGCAGTCTGCCGCTTGCGCGGCGTGATTGAGACCGACCCGGCCAATCCCAGGTTTATTCAAACCTTGCGCGGACGAGGCTATATGTTCGTGCCGTCGCTCGAGTAGATCGAATAGTTCAGATAGTTCGGATAGATCGGATAGTAAGCCTTGTTTTAAGGCTGCCGAAGGCGAACGACATCAGCACGACACGTTGCGTGCTTGCCGCCATACCGCGTTACTTTTGACCTTCTTCCAAGGCTAGCTGCATGATAGGCCCCGTCATCGCGGCGTCGATCACATCAATGATGTCGACATAACCGACATAGCCGGAATACAGGTCACTGGTCGCTGCCAGCAGCCCACCGAATCCGTAATGGAAATCAGCCGGAACGATGGGCCTGAACCCTGAGGCATAGTGTGTCTGCGACACGCAGCTATTCAGATCGTCGACAACGCCGGCAGAAACGCTGTGATCCCCTGGTGCGAAAGCATCGATGCTCTCCTCGCGCAAACCATGGCGAATCGGAGCGCAGCAAATCGATGCCACGACCAGGACGACAGTAAGGATGCGCATAATGGACGTGTTCAAAGTTGATCTTGAAAGTCAGACAGCCATAGGATAACGAAGTTTTTTTGGCTCAATTACAATCCCTTTCTGCTGGCTTGAACTACATGCGGCAACGAATTTCTGCAGCGCTCAACCGCGCCGCAGACGCCCGCGGCCCGCAGGCGTAGAGGGGTCGTCCGCCAGCGTGTGGCGCTGACCGTTGCGATGCATCCGCACGCGCTCCCGAATCTCGGCCACGGTTGCCGCGCCTGGCACGGCGACGCAAGAGTACTCACCATTGCGGTTGATCCATTCGACGATCCGGCAGCACTCGCCCCATGGCTGCATGAGCGGTGCGGAGACGCGGCAGCCGCGTATCTTCATGACATCGGTGGCGAGTGCTGCGCTAGCGCCGCTTTCAGCCTTGCCACGCGTAGCCGCAGCAGTTGCTGTCTTTCGACCGGGTCGGAAACCGCGCGACTCGCCACGGTTTACAGGTGAGGAGACTTGCATGAGATGGCTCCACTGACGGATCTGATCACCGGACATGGCCTCTTTGAGACCACCGTAAAAGTGCCATACCATCATATCCAGACAACACGCAGAGACAACGAAGAAAGGATGGAGAAGTTGTGGAGATTCGTCGCCAAGTGTGTGTTGACGTAGCATTCATCTAGAATTCAGCCATGCAAAGTGAAACTATCCGAATTCGTCCGGACCGCCCTTTAGGGACCTTTCTCTCCCGCGCGCGGCAGCAGCGAACGAAGATGCGCTTTGGCATTACCTGGAAAATGTTTCTCGCCGTTTTAATCGCCTGTCTGGCGATTTCCCTGACGATGGGCTACGCCTTGCGCGTGAGCTTCGAAAACGGCTTCCTGCACTATGTCCGGGAGCGCAACGCCGGGCGCATTAAAGCCGTCATGGCGAAGGTGACGAGCGAATACGCCGCTCACGGCAACTGGAATTTCTTGCGGGAGCATCCCGAAGCATGGCTCGCGCTGCTGGACGGCGCCGCGCACGATGCCCTGCGCGAGGAACTCGCCACAGCGCAGACGGGCAAGCTGCCGGGCTGGAGAACCTTTCCCGGGAGCGGCAGCGTGCAGCAGCTGCTCGGGCCGCTCTCCGGCCCGTCTGAAGGGCCGCACTGGGGCATGCGCCTGCCGCCGGCGCCACCGTCCGGTCCGGACATCGCGATGGAGCGTGACCGAGTGTCGGCAAGCGGCGTCGTGGGCGGCGACAGTCGCTATGACCGGCCACCTCCTTCGGCCCCTTTGGCGGCGTCTCCCGTCTCGCCCCCGTCGCATGACAGCGTGACCCGTGACACGCCGCCCGAGGGGCCGCCCGTCACACTCTACGACGCCCGCCATGAACTCGTGGCGAGCACCGGCCAGCCGCCCCCACCCGGCAGCACGATGCGACCCGTCGTCTACGCCGGCAAGGTGGTGGGCTGGCTTGCCGTGAACGGACCCGACACCCTTTCGG
>DASVNP010000275.1:0-2624 GCA_036383775.1 Paraburkholderia sp.
CCTGCGCGACCCCGCCGCATTGTAAGGCATCACCCCGTCGTTTTGATTGCGGTTGCTTACCCCCGGATGTTGAACGCCTTCTGCCGCCGTCCGCTTTGACCGGGGGCGATCGTTCGCCACAACTGGCTGAACGCGGTGTCATGGCCGTACGCAGCGGTCTTGTAGCGATGGCGAACAGCAACAAAAAACGAATGACTATGAACCGCTCTAGAGGCCGACACTACGTGAGCCGCGTGACCCGCGTGAAAATACGGCGAGATTTTCGCTCGAGGCGGAGGCTACAAAATTGGTCGAGTCGCGGCTTGGCGACGTCCTGAGGATAGGCTGGGACTGGGGGTATTAACTAGCGGCCACCGACCCCGACGCCGGGCTATCACACAAGCCCGCAGGCGATTCATCCGTGCGCCCCAATGCGGTAGCCGAGATCACGTCGCCCCAATTTTTAATCGACGAATTTTTTTAATTTAGATTTTTTATCGGTCTTCGGCCAACGGGGAATTCTTCTTCGTCCCGGGAGCGTTCGCGATTCCAGGCACTCCGCACGGGCCAGAAATGGGCCAGATGAACGTCGAAACAGAAAAGAAAAAAGTCCAAGAACCGTATAGCTCTTGGACTTTCTTGAAACTATGGTGGCCTGGGACGGAATCGAACCATCGACACGCGGATTTTCAATCCGCTGCTCTACCAACTGAGCTACCGGGCCAACGAAGAACGAAATGATATCAAAGGGTCAGCTGCTCGGCAAGCCCCCTCTCGAAAAAATCTGCCGCGCCCGAGCGTGCATCCATTGCGCAGGCGTTTCACTCGCCTTTGTTCTTACCGAGATCGACACCGAGCTGCTTGAGCTTGCGATACAAGTGCGTACGCTCGAGACCCGTCTTTTCCGCGACGCGCGTCATGCTGCCATTCTCGCGCGCGAGGTGATACTCGAAGTAAGCACGCTCGAACGCATCGCGCGCATCGCGCAACGGGATGTCGAACGAGATCGACGCCGTTTGCGCGGCCAACGCGCCGCTGCCCATGCCATCCGACGACAGCATCGGCAACGCAGCCGCCGAAGCCACAGCCGAGGCGCTGACCGGCAACACCGGCTTGGCGACCGCGCCGCCCGGCGCACCAGTCGCATTGCCGCGGGCGAGACCCTGCTCGACTGCCTTCAGCAGCTTCTGCAACGCAATCGGCTTCTCGAGGAAATTGAGTGCGCCGATCTTGGTCGCTTCAACGGCCGTATCAATGGTTGCGTGACCGGACATCATGATCACCGGCATGGTCAGCTGTCCCTGCGCGGCCCATTCTTTGAGCAAGGTCACGCCGTCCGTATCGGGCATCCAGATGTCGAGCAGCACCAGGTCCGGCGCCTGGCGCAAGCGGAATTCGCGCGCTTCCTGCGCGTTTTCCGCGGCCTCCACGACATGCCCCTCGTCGCTCAGGATCTCCGAGAGCAATTCCCGGATGCCCATTTCATCATCTACCACCAGGATGGTTGCCATTTACGCTGCCCTTGTCTGCACTGTTGCTTTTGTCGTTCCCTGTGACGCATTGCCATGCGCCGGCCGCGACCCTGCTCCAGGTGCCGCGGCATCGTCTGCCAGTTGAAGGAAGAGGATCGAAATCTGCGCGCCCTCGATCACATCGCCCGCTTTCATGCGGTTGCGAATGTCGATGCGCGCACCGTGTTCGTCGACGATCTTCTTGACCATCGCAAGACCGAGACCTGTACCTTTGGCCTTGGTCGTCACGTAAGGTTCGAATGCACGTGTCAGGATACGCGCGGGGAAGCCCGGTCCGTTATCCGACACTGTCAGACGCACCGCGACGTGTACTTTGCCTTCCGCGTCGGGGTCTCCGTATTCTACTGTCCTCGTCTCGAGCAACACACGCGGTTGTTCGACGTCGGCCACGGCATCCTGTGCATTCTGCAGCAGGTTGTGAATCACCTGTCGCAATTGTGTCGCGTCACCGCGAATCGCCGGCAAATCCGCGAGTTCCACCTGAATCGCGCCCTTGCCTTCTTCGATACCGTACAGCGTGAGCACTTCGCTGACCAGTTCGTTCAGTTGCAAATGCGCGAGCACCGCCGGCGGTGTGCGTGCATAGTCGCGGAAATTGTCGACCATCTGCTTCATCGCCGCGACCTGGTTGACGATGGTGGTCGCGCCGCGCTTCAGCACATCGGCATCCGATGGCGACAGCTTGTCGGCAAGTTTCATCTGCAAACGCTCGGCGGACAGCTGGATCGGCGTGAGCGGGTTCTTGATTTCGTGCGCGAGACGCCGCGCCACTTCGCCCCAGGCGATCGAGCGCTGCGCGGAGATCACATCCGAAATATCGTCGAACACGACGACATAGCCGGAGGTCTGCATGTCTTCCGCGTCGCGATCAGTGGCGGACACAAGACGCGCGCCGCGCACGAGCAAGGTGAGCGGCTCGGTTTCGCCGGGCACCTGCACCGAGAACTGCTGCTGCCAGTGGCCGCGGTCGTCGTGACCGTCGCCGCTTGCAGCCTCGCGATCGGCAAACGCCTTGCGCACCATGCCGCCGAATTCGCTCAACACACCAATCTGCTCGAGCGCCGAACCCAAGACCTCCTGGAACTGCTGACGGAAAATCCGCTCGGCGCCGCG
>DASVNP010000276.1:0-42919 GCA_036383775.1 Paraburkholderia sp.
GGTTTTCCATCTGTATCAAGATCGAGTCGACTCATCACGCACAGGCAAGTCCCATGACCGATGATCCCGATCCCAATGGCGATCCCGAGTCCGAACCGGACAAGCTGACCGGCCCCGGCGGTATGACGCTGCGCCAGATTCACGAACAGGTGCAGAAGAGCGTCGAGCGTGATCGCGAAGCGCTCGCCAGGCATCACGCAACCGCTCCGCAGCAGAGCCGGTGGCAGCGGTGGGTACGCTATGTGTGGGGTCGCAGCGGACGCCGCTAGCCCCTGGCGGCTGTGTTGGCCAACGCGGTCGTCCGTACGGTCTGCGCTTCATCCGCGGCTTCGCTTCCGATACCTGCAATCGCATCGGACGTAATGCCGAACTGCTCCCGCAATCCTGTCCATCCTCGCGGCGTGATCTGCACGGCCCGCGAGGCCCGGCTGCGAGTAACCCAGCCCTTGGTGCACAGCAAATCGAGCAACGCCACACCGAGCGGCCCTGCGAGATGGTGTTGCCGTTCCGTCCAGTCGAGGCATTGACGCGCGATCCCATGCCGCCCCGGTCGAGTCGCTTGGAGGTCGAGTCCGAACGCGTCGAACCACGCCGCGCCCTGCTCCGTGATCGCAAAGCGCTTGTCCGGTTCAGCGGATAGAAAACCCCGCGCCAACAGCGCTCGCGTGATCGCGACGCCGGCTTGACCAGCCAGATGATCGTAGCAACAACGCGCGAACCGGAGCTTGTCAGCGTCGCGGCCAGCCGGCTTACGGCGAACGGTCCGTGGCGTGCCGATCGACGCGAGGCTTTCGAGCGCCAGCGCGACTTGCGGGCCGGCGAGCCGGTAGTAGCGGTGCCGCCCTTGTTTCTCGACAGCAAGAAGTCCGCCGTCCAGCAACTTGATCAGATGGCTGCTGGCCGTTTGCGGTGTCACTCCGGCGGCATAGGCCAATTCACCCGCGGGCAGGGCGCGGCCGTCGGCAAGCGCCATCAGCATGGCGGCACGGGCGGCATCCGCGATCAGGAATGCGGTAGCGGAGAGATTGGGCTGGGCGTTCAAGAGGGTCTCCGTGATTTCAACTCGAGCATACGGCGATTCGATAGTCGCATGTTTCGACACGCGTCGAAGCATCGAACACCCCGCGCCGCCGATACTTGAGCGACACACGGCATGAAATGACCAAGGAGCGCCCCAAGGTGGAGAACGTCAAGCATCAGCAACGCGTGCTAATGGCGACGAGCCTCAGCTACGTGATCGTGATTCTCGATACGTCGATCGTCAACGTCGCGCTGCAACCGATCGCCAATAGTCTTTCGGGCGGCATTGCCGGATTGCAGTGGATCGTCACCGCCTACACCCTGACTTTTGCCAGCCTGCTGTTGACCGGCGGCACGCTGGGAGACCGTCATGGCGCGCGCAACGTCTATATCGCGGGGCTGGCCGCATTCACCGTGGCGTCGGCGCTGTGTGGCGCCGCACCGAGCCTCGCGCTGCTGGTCGCCGGCCGCATTATTCAGGGTGTCGGTGCGGCATTGCTGGTGCCCGCCTCGCTGGCCCTCATCAACCACACCTGGTCGAATCCCCGCGAGCGCGCCGCCGTGTTCGGCGTGTGGGCCGGACTAGGCGGCGTGGCCATGGCATCGGGGCCGTTGCTGGGCGGTGTGCTGATCGGCTTGATCGGCTGGCGCAGCATCTTTCTGGTCAACGTGCCGATCTGCCTTGCTGGCATCGTGCTCGCCTTGCGAGTGCCTGCCGCTCCGTCAGATTCGCCGATGGCGAACACGCGTTCGTTCGATCTTGCCGGGCAGCTTGCGGGGATCGCTGCGCTGGCGTTGCTGAACATCGCGATTATCAGCGCGCCGCGCGACGGATGGGGCTCGCCTGCAGTCCTCGGATGCATGGTGGCGGCGTTGGCTGCCGGCGCCGCATTCGTTGCGATCGAGGCGACCCGTGCCCAGCCGATGATGCCGCTCGATCTGTTTCGGCACGCCGTTTTCCCGGCGGCGGTGTGGGCGTCGATGGTCTCCGCAATCACGTTCTACGGTCTGATGTTCGATCTGAGTCTGCTGTTTCAGCGCCAGTTCGGCTACACACCCTTGCACGCAGGCCTGGCGTTCCTGCCGCTGACGATCGTGGTCCCCGTCGGGAGCCTGCTATCGAAACGCGCAAGCGGATGGCTCGGGGTGAAATGGCTGGTCGCCGGCGCATTTCTGCTGTCGGCGGGCGGCTATTTCGCTCTGATGGTGCTCGGCCCGTCGGCGCCCTATGCCCTGCTCGCCTTGCCGCTGCCGGCGATCGGCTTCGCGGCGAGCCTCATCACGCCGGCTACCACCGCGGCCATGATGGCGTCGGTCGATCGTCAGCGGGCGGGTATCGCGGCAGGGGTGCTGAACGCGGCACGCCAGACCGGGGCGCTCCTCGGCGTCGCGTTGTCCGGCGGGCTGATTGCGCGGCACGCTGAGATTGGCGAGGGCATGCAGCCCGGCTTCGTGATCGCGGGTGTTCTGTCGCTTAGCGCCGGCGCGATCTGGTGGCGCGCCGCGACGCGATCCGGCTCGCAAGACGGGGTTGCCTCACCGGCCATTCAACCGGTGCAGCGACGCAGCAACTGAGCGGACGACCAGTCGCGCCGCCGCACAACGGCTAGTTGCTGGCGTTCTCCACCACGCGGCCTTCCGCGCGCCAGCGCAGCATCCCGCCCGCGAGGTTGGCAACGTCCTGGAATCCCGACTGCCGGAGGATGACCGTGGCTTGCGTCGAACGTCCGCCCGCCCGGCACACCGTCACGATTGGGCGTTCCTTCGAGAGCTCATCGGTGCGCCCGGCCAGTTCGCCGAGTGAAATGAGTTTGGCGGCGGGAATGCGCCCCAGCGGCCCATCGAACTCGTCCGGCTCACGCACGTCGAGGATCTGGACCGAACGAAGATTTTCCTCGAGCCATTGGGAATTGATTTCCCAGATGCCCGCGAACGTATAAGTCAGCGGCGCCCAATCCGGCTCGGCCATTTGCGTGGGGTCATTCGCGGCAACACCGCATTTCAGGTTCGCCGGCACCGCGACGTCGATCTGCTTTGGATGCGGCAGGCGCAGATTCGTCACGTATCCGACGAAATCGCCTTCACACAACTGCCCCCCGAGACGTGGATTAAAGCGCCGCTCCTCGGCGACACTCGTGACCGTCAAACCGCGGTAGTCATGGGCCGGATACAGCAGGCAGGCTTCAGGCAGCGTGAAAATCTGGTGATGGACCGCCTGGAACATTGTATGGGCGTCGCCATTCTGGAAATCGGTCCGGCCCGTGCCGCGGATCAACAGGCAATCGCCGGTGAACGCCATGGTCTCGTTGTCGAGCACTAGGCTGATGCATCCATTCGTATGACCAGGCGTTGCGCGCACTTCCAGATATCGCGAACCGAACCGGCACCGCTCGCCATGGCTCAGATAGCGGTCCGCGCCTTCGGCGCCGCTCGCGGCCGATATCGCAATCTGGCTGCCCGTACGACGCTTCAGCATCCACGCACCGGTCACATGATCGGCATGAACATGGGTGTCGATGGTATAGAGCAGGCGCAATCCGAGTTCTTCGATCAGTGCGGTATCCCGCCGGACCTGGTCGAATACCGGATCGATCAGTACAGCCTCCCCCGCGGCGCTATCCGCAAGAAGATAGGTGTACGTGGACGATTGCTGGTCGAATAGCTGCCGGAAGATCAACACGATTGGTCTCCACCGCGCATCTGTGTGCGCGCTTCGGAATGGCGGCGCACGAGACGCCGACAAACCGTCCCGCACGCCGCCGAATTGGCCGAGGTGAATCAGGAGCGCCGGACTCCATACCGTTCGGCGCTCGCCCCTTCATTCCACCAGACTGTTACTTCGGTTGTGCCACAACCCGCAAATAAGGTTTCAAGGTTTTGAAACCCTGCGGATATTTCTTCATTGCGTCCTCGTTAGAAACGGACGTCGGGATAATGACGTCGTCGCCCGGTTTCCAGTTCACGGGGGTCGCCACCGTGTGCTTCGCATTGAGCTGAAGCGAGTCGAGCAGACGCAACACCTCGTCGAAGTTGCGGCCCGCGCTCATCGGATAGACGAGCATGGCTTTGACTTTCTTGTCCGGCCCGATCAGAAACACGGAGCGCACCGTCGCGTTGTCCGCTGCGGTACGCGGCCCGCCGCCGCTCGCGTTCGGATGAATCATGTCGTAGAGCTTCGCGACAGTCAGATCGGAATCGCCGATCATCGGGTAATTGACCGCGTGCCCCTGCGTCTCTTCAATATCGCCCACCCACTTCAGGTGGTCGCTGACGGGGTCCACGCTGAGTCCGATGATTTTGGTGTTGCGCTTGTCGAATTCCGGCTTGAGCCCGGCCATATATCCCAGTTCGGTCGTGCACACAGGCGTGAAATCCTTCGGGTGCGAAAACAGGATCGCCCAGTGGTCGCCAATCCATTCGTGAAAACGGATCGTCCCCTCGGTGGTTTCAGCAGTGAAATCGGGTGCTTCTTCTCCTAATCGAATCGACATATTCAGTCTCCATGCGGTGGATGCGCGAAGGTATTAGCGTGACTGCCGGAGCGACAGCCTCGCTCCGCCCGGCTGTTTAGTCAGGCGATTGGTTTGACTCAGGAGCAGCCTACGGCCCGTTGAACTAGATTGCGCGGTGGAACGATCTGCGAACGCAGCGGATTCAGAGGCTTTCCCCGAATAGCCGTGAAGCGATTCAGACAACGGGACGCCCCGCGGGTCGTGCTTATAGCGTACAACAAAAAATGCCTTTTTCGCAGACCGAATCCGCCGTTCTGGCGGAAAGCGCACTGATACCCGGCGCCTCAAGCCAGCCGGCCTCGCCTCACGACAGTGAAGCCAGCATGTTCGACAATCTTCTCATGTGGGCCTTGAACGCGTCGCTCGCCTCGCGGTCGGTTGTCGGGTTGACGTGCGACGTCTCGGCGAGTTGTGCCTGCTCATGAAAATCATTGGCGACCGTGCGCCGGATGTCCGCGGGTAATGCCCGTACGATGGAGACCAGTAAAGCCTCTTCGGCGTGCATCATGCCCAGAATCGAATGAGTATCCATGGAAGTAACTCCATTGAAGGCGTCGACTATTCAATCTAGCACGCGCGTGGGATTGGTGCGCCGCAGCGCATCCAATCACGGACGTCACCGCCCGCCCCATGCCCGCGCGCTATCCCACCAGTTCCCGATGCAGCGCGACGAATTCCTGCGCGAGCTTATGCTTGGGATCGAAGTGAATCATCGGCTTGGCGTACTGATGCGACTCGCGGATTTTCACGGACGAGGACAATCGGGACTCGAGCACCGGCAGCCCTTCGCTGACCAGTTCCTCGACCAGCTGCAGCGGCAGGCTCGCGCGCGGCTGAAACTGGTTGATCACAATACCCTCGACCTCGAGTCCGGGATTATGGTCCTGCTGAATCTCCTTCACGTTGTCGAGCAGCGTATATAGCGCGCGACGGGAGAAATCGTCACAGTCGAAGGGAATCAGGCAGCGCTCCACCGCAATCAGCGCGGAGCGGGTATAGAAATTCAGCGCGGGCGGTGTGTCGATGTAAATCGCATCGTACTCGTCGTCCAGTTCATTCAACGCGTCGCGCAGCTTGTAGATTTTGTAGCGAGATTCGAGCTTGCTGTGGAGCGTGTCGAGATCCGGATGGGCGGGCATCACATCGAGGTTCTCAAAAGGCGTAGCGTGGATGAACGTCGAGACCGGCGTCGGCCTGAAGCTGAAACTCAAGGCCGTTTCGAAGAAGTCGGCGACGGTGGGCTTGAGCTCGCTGACCTGCTTGCCAAGCAGATACTGGCTGGAGTTACCTTGCGGGTCGAGGTCGATGACCAGCGTACGCAGGTTCTCGCTGGCGTTGATCGCCGCCAGATTGCATACGATGGTCGATTTGCCGACTCCGCCCTTCTGGTTAAATATGACACGCCGCATTTGCCTCTGCCCCTTTTTTTGAAGAACGCCCAAGAGGCACAGCTTACCGCAGCAAAATGACAACGCGGCAAGCGAACTGGGTATTCGGTTGCTCCGCTATGTTTCTATAGCGGGCATTTCTCCGTCGCCGCGCAGCCATCCATGATCGGCAAACGCGAGCATTTCGCGGTCGCCCTGGCTGTCACCATAGGCGAAGAGCACACGCGGCCGGTCGGCGCCGAACCACTCCATGAGTCTGCGCACCTTTTCTGGCCCCCAGCAATTCGGCGAGGCCAACTGGCCCGAGAACCGGTCGTGACGAAAAGCGAGTTCGGTGGCGAGCACCGCATCGAATCCGACACGCAAAGCCCAATGCTTCAGATAAAGCGCGGGCGACGCGCTGACCAGCACGAGCCGGTGGCCACGACGCTTGTGCTCCTCTACCCTTGCGGCCATTTCAGGGCGGATCAGCGCGAGCAGTCCGGCAGCCGCGTATTGCTGCGCGGCGTCCTCCAGTTCGCGCCGCGTCATGCCGCCTAGCGTCGCGGCCAGAAAATGTCCTTTCGCGGTCCCCCGATCGCATTGACCGATTAGCATGCCAACGAGCCACGGCGCTGCGCGGATCGCACCGGAGATCAGTCCTGCCCTGCCGACCGTCCAGCGAACGAAATCCCGCAGGCTGTCCGAGGTGGTGATCGTGCCGTCGAAATCAAAAGCGGCAACGACACCCGCCGCCCCGATCTCGCTCACGCGATGATGCTGGTCACAGGTCAACGCATATTCCCGGTGTGCCCCAGAGAATAGCGGCCAGGCTGAGGCCACACGGTCAGTCCATGCGGTTCCGCGCCAACCGGAATAATCTTGACGGCGCCCGTCGTCGTATCGATGGCGTAGACAACATCGTCGTACCGGCCGGACAGCCACAACATCTTGCCGTCCGCGCTGACGTTGCCCATGTCGGGGCTGCCTCCTCCCGGAATGGGCCAGGTGGTCAGAACCTTGCGCGTGGCAAAGTCGAGCACCGAGACGCTCCCTTTACCGTGACGCGGTCCGTGAACGAGATTGGAGCCGCGATTTGCGATGTACAGTTTGGTGCCGTCCCGGCTCGGATACAACCCGTGCGTGCCGACGCCGGTCGGGATGAATCCGATTTTCGTGAAGCTGTCGCCGTCGACCACGAAAACGCCGTTGGCCATCATGTCGGCGACGTAAAACACCTTGCCGTCCGGCGACACCCGAATGTCCTGCGGCATGCCCTTCTTTTCGAGCTGAAGGTAGCCCACGACCTGGCGATTGACGAGATCGATCTTGGCCAGCTTGCCGCCGAACTCACAGGTGAACAGCGCGTACTTGCCGTCGATTGAAAAATCGGCGTGATTGATGCCCTTGCACTGTGGCACTTCGAGACTCGATTTCAGCGCCATGGTGTGCGGATCGCGGAAGTCCAGGCGCGCATGCGCTTCGGCCACCACGATTGCTTCCTTGCCGTCCGGCGTGAAGTACATGTTGTACGGATCGTCGACCATGAGCGCCTTGCCCGGCTTCCCGGTCTTCGGATCGATCGGCGTCAGGCTGCCGTCGGGCCGGCCCTCGGCGTTATTGGCCACCCACAGTGTTTGCAGGTCCCATGAGGGCACAACGTGCTGCGGGCTGAAACCGACATGAAACCGGTCGACGACCTTGAAGGTGGCCGGATCGATCACATAGACGTCATTCGAGCGCAGATTCGGGACGTAGACGCGCGTCAGCGCGCCCGCAACCGCCGGGCTCATATGGCCGGCGCCCGCCTCACCATACAGGTTGCCGGGATCCACCACGGGCGGCATGCCGGCTACGGTGGCGACAGCCGACGCGGCGGATGCCGCGCCCACGGCACAGCATCCGGCCAACGCGACAGCGGCGGCCGTTACAAGACGTGAAAGACGACGGGAACGCAGTTGCATAGTGGATTCCATTATCGTTTGAAGAGATGACTCGAGGCAGAAACCGGCTGGCTTCACATGCTTTAATGGCCGCCTGTCTCTTTTCTGATCGCATCGATTGTGCGAGACACGATTGCGTCGGTACCTAACTGACCGAGTTCGACGCTCGACCTGCGCGGATCGCCGCCATACACACCATCGGCTGCCCCGAGCTTCGGGCCGCTTCGCAGGTGCTCGAGGCGCACCATCTGCGGTGCGACTGCAAGGAGCAGCGACGTATCGGCGAGTCCGGCATGGGTGCCGATCTCAGCATCATTGAAGCCGTGCTGACGCAGGATCTGTGCGTAGCCATCAGAACTCATGCCGTAGTACTCCGGCGGCACGAATGCCCGTGCGCCTGAGCCGGCCCAACTCTTGTTGAGCTGGGCCACGGCGTGCCTGATGTCGTTCTGGTAACCGCCGTGATCGCCGAGAAAGACGATGTTCGTGAACCCGTGGACCTTGAAGCTGTTCGCCGCGGATTCCAGCGTCTTCTCGAACACGTCGTCCGGCACGGTGATGGTGCCGGGAAAGCGCATGTGCGAGGTCGGCGGCGCATAGCCGCCCTCCGGCACATAAGCGATGACCGGTGCGACGATCGCGTTGCCGAGGCCCTCCGCAATGCGCTGGGACAATACCTTCACGCGTGCGTTGTGCTTGCCGAGTGCAACGTCAGGCCCGCTTTGCTCGGTCCCGCCGATAGGGATGATGATGGTGGTTTTGCCAGCGTGAATCTGGTCGCGCAACTCAGTCCAGGTCAGGTCCTCCAGTTGCACCGTCTTCGGTGCCTGTGCCACTGCGGCGTGGGTGGTGACCAGTACCATGGCCGATGCCAAGGCTAGTCGAAGGGGGAAGCGCATGACATGTCCTCGTAGAAACGGTTTGTTCCCGTTCGCGAAAAGGTATGGCGGCAATGCGGACACGGAACGGCGAAGATACGATGCCGGATGAATCCGCCAGGATTCATGGCGACCGGGCATTGTGAAATGGAACGAAGGTCGGATTCGGCCAATGATTGTAGCGCGCCAGGTACTGTAAATGGGCGTGGCATAGTCACGCGTCAATGTTACGCGGTCATGCAATTAAGCTAACCCGGCGCCAGGAAATCGAAAAGGCATTCGAAAGGCACATTCCATTTTGTTGACTGAATTTTTTAATTCGTTTTACGAAACATTGTAGCCACAGCTCCGCATCAACGGCGTAAGCGAGAATGAGACCCGTGGTCGTTCGCATTAAAAGAGGGATCCGGGGCCTTTCTGCGTTGTCACGGGAATCCCCTTACACTCGCACGTTGACTCCCAGGACCACTGCGCTCATGACTCAAACTCACAAATCAGACGTCAAACGGTTCCGTGCCAACTTACGGGATGAACTGGATGGAGCGGCACTCTACGAAGAACTCGCTGCGGCAGAGCCGAATCCCGCCCGGCGCGACGTGTTCCGTCAACTGGCTCAGGCCGAGCGCGAACATGCGGAGCTTTGGCGCTCCAAGCTTCACGCGCGCGGCATCCACGCTCCGACCGCCAAGCCTTCGTTCAAAACGAAAACGTTGCGTCTGCTCATACGCCGGTTCGGCCCGCGCTTCGTGCTGCCCGCGCTAGCTGCCGCCGAGTATGCGGACCGCAACAAATACGCGAACCAGCCTGATTCGGCGGGTCTTTCCGCCGACGAACACAGCCATGCCGCGGTCGTCGCGGCAGCCGCACAGGGCGGCCACCCCGGCGGTGTGACCGGGGCCGAAATAGCCCGGGCGGAGTCGTGGCATCGAGGCGCATCAGGCAATGATTTGCGCGCCGCCGTGCTCGGCGCCAACGATGGCCTCGTGTCGAACTTCTGCCTCCTCATGGGCGTCGCCGGCGCCGGGTCTTCGAACAAGGTCATTCTCTTGACCGGGCTTGCGGGGTTGATTGCCGGAGCCTGTTCCATGGCGCTTGGCGAGTGGCTTTCGGTGACGAATGCGCGGGAACTCGCGCAGACTCAGATCGCCCGCGAGGCTGAGGAGCTCGAGCACACTCCAGAGGCCGAGCAGCGTGAGCTGGCACTCATCTATCAGGCGAAGGGGCTGGACAAGGAAGAGGCCCACCGCGTCGCCGAACAGTTGATGCGCAACCACGACAAGGCACTCGATACGCTCACGCGCGAAGAGTTGGGCATCGACCCCGACGAACTCGGGGGCAATCCATGGAGCGCGGCCGGCACATCCTTCGGCCTCTTCGCGTTGGGCGCGATATTTCCAGCCGTGCCGTTTTTCTGGTCACACGGCCTCGCCGCCATTGCGACCAGTGTCGGGCTCAGCGTGGTTGGGCTGGCCGTCATCGGCGTGGTCACGTCGCTGTTCAATGGCCGCACGCCCTGGTTCTCCGCGGCCCGGCAGGTCGTCATTGGCTGCATCGCTGCCGCCTTCACCTATGGAGTCGGCGCGCTGCTTGGCGTATCGATGTCGTAGCGCATGCGTCGCATGCATCACCATTCCACTACATCACTACTACATTCCAATGAGCAGCAGGTTTCATCAAGATTCCGAAACGATTAGGTTTGTCACAATTCTCGCGTAGAAGTGGCGCACCATCAAAAAGTCGTCGCACACGGTCTGGGCGCGCATTGAGAGTGAAACGCCATGCAAAATCCTAAAGCTGCCGTCACCGCTTTGCCGGCCCGCACCCCGGCTAACCCGCCGCGGCTCGGGGAAGAGATTCTGTGCGTGAAGAACGCGTCGCGCGGTTTCCACAAGGCCCAGAGCGAACTGCTTGTCCTCGACGATGTGAACCTGTCGCTGCGCGAAGGCGAGATCGTCGGTTTGCTGGGCCGCTCAGGCTCGGGCAAGTCGACGCTGCTGCGCATCATCGCCGGCTTGATCGAACCGACGGGGGGCGACGTGACGTATCTCGGCAAGCCGCTTCAAGGGCCCGCCGAGGGTGTCGCGATGGTGTTTCAAACCTTCGCGCTGTTTCCCTGGCTGACCGTGCTGCAGAACGTGGAGGCAGGCCTCGAGGCGCTTGGCGTCGGCGCCAACGAGCGTCGAGAACGCGCGCTGGCGGCGATCGACCTGATAGGTCTGGACGGCTTTGAGAATGCGTACCCGCGCGAACTGTCGGGCGGCATGCGCCAGCGCGTCGGCTTCGCACGCGCGCTGGTGGTCGACCCCACGCTGCTGCTCATGGATGAACCGTTCTCCGCGCTCGACGTGCTGACCGCCGAGAATCTGCGTACCGACCTGCTCGATCTGTGGACGCAGGGCCGCATGCCGATCAAGTCGGTGCTGATCGTCACGCACAACATCGAGGAAGCGGTGTTCATGTGCGACCGGATTCTGGTGTTGTCGTCGAATCCGGGGCGCGTGGTGGGGGAGACTCAGGTGCCGTTCCCGCATCCGCGCAACCGTCTGGACCCGGCGTTCCGGCAACTGGTGGACGACATCTACGCGAAGATGACCGCACGTCAGGTTGACGAGGCGACCAGAAAGGGCCTCGAGCCTGGCAGCCGGTTGCCGGAGGTCTCGACCAACCTGATGGCCGGCCTGATCGAAATGCTGGCTGCCGCGCCTTATAACGGCCGGGCGGACATGCCAGAGATCGCGCGCTCGCTGCATCTGGAGGTGGACGACCTGTTTCCGGTCGCCGAAGTACTGCAGTATCTCGGCTTTGCCGACGTGCGCGAAGGCGACATTACGCTTACACCGCCGGCGCGCGCGTTTGCCGACCTCGGCACTCAGGAGCGCAAGATGATGTTCGCCGACCATCTGCTGAAGAACGTGCCGCTCGCCGCGCGGATCAAGAAGGTGCTGAACGAGCGCCCCGGCCATCGCGCGCCGCGCGTGCGTTTCGAGCAGGAACTGGAAGACTTCCTGTCCGACAGCGCCGCTGAAGAGACCCTCGACGCGGTCATCAACTGGGGCCGCTACGGCGAGATCTTCTCGTATAACGACAAGACGGAAATTTTCAGTCTGGAGGACGTCGAGTCCTGAACGACGCATTCAACGCGGTGCCGGGCAAGCTCAATCCGGCATCCCGTTATGACCACCCAGCGGTCTGTCGGGCCAATCTTCCCAGCGGTCCTTGCGCGTGCGTTCGTGCGCTTCGTTGAGCGGATACTTGATGCGGTTATCCTCGCGCGGACGCTCGCCAATCACCATCAGCCTGACATCGCTTTTTGTATTGTTGATAAACGTGTGGCAGATTCCGGTGCCTGCCGGAAATGCTACCGAATCGCCATCGGCAAGACGGTGCAGCACGCCGTCGATCCACACATCGGGCGTGCCATGCAGCACGTAGACAAACTCCTGTTCGGTGCTCTCCGCGTGCGGATAGGACGTCCTCCGTCCCGGCAAAAGCCGCACATGATGAATGCCGATGCGCGTAATGCCCAGCGCGGCGGAAAGGGGCGCGTCGAGGCCCATCGGTTCAGTATCTCCGCGATAGACGTGCGCGTCCGCTTCTTCCAGTTCAGTCCAATGCTTGATGAAATCCGGTCGGCTCATCGCATGCTCTCCTTTGGGACGAGCAACGATGATAGCGGCTTACCGCGGAGACAAAGCCCAATCTTCGCGAGCGAGGCGCCGCTCACGCGTAGCGCGCAAGAAACATATCGACCGCGGACTCCGCGACGTTCTTCTGCTCGCCTTCAGTGAGAGGCGGCTGCCCCATCGTCACCTGCGGCCAGAAAGCGAACGCCTTCACGAGGCCCTGCAACTGCATGGAAGCGAACACCGGATCCGGCGTTCTGAGACGTCCATCGGCCGCGGCCGCGCGGATCCACACGGTCAGGTCCTCCTCCCGTTCGCCCATGCGCGCCACCATGTCCCGTGCGCGCTCCGGCGAATGCATGCCCGCCGCGATCGCGACCCGCGCGAGCGACAGGAATGCTTCGTCATTCAGCAGGCGCAGCTTGCGCAACAACAGTTCGAGCAACTGCGCGCGCAACGGCTCGCCGGCGCTGTATGCGGGCGCCTCGCCCGCATGACTGGCTTCCCACAACTGCCGCAGGATCGCCGCGAAGAGCGCTTCCTTGCTGGGGAAATGGTTGTAGACCGTGCGCTTCGACACGCTCGCCCGGGCCGCGATACGGTCCATGCTGGTCGCGTCGAAGCCGGCTGCGAGAAATTCTTCGATGGCCGCGCCGAGGATGGCGAGGCGCTTGCGGTCGGTCAGGCGTTGGTGGGTGACGGTCGGATCCATCGTGAAATTTTACACTGAGCGGTTTACTTTCTCCCAGAATAAACTACACTGACCAGTCTACTTTCCGCATCGGGACGTCTTTTATGACTTCGTTCATCGATTCCTTCAGCCGGGTTTTGGGCTTTACGACAGCACGACGCTCACGCGAGATGTCCCACTCGTCCGCGCAACACAACGGCGAGCGCTTTCGCAACGTGAAGCCACGCCCCGTCGAAGGGTTCGGCAAGACCTTGAGCATTGCGTGGAACGTGCTGTTCAGGAAACCGGCCGGCACGGTCCCGGCGGGCGCGCTCCCGGTCGACGCATTGACCCGCGAACAACTCGATGCCGCGCCTGACCGCAGCCTGTACCGGCTCGGGCATTCGACCATGCTGCTCAAGCTGCGCGGCGAATACTGGCTAACCGATCCGGTCTTCGCCGAACGCGCGTCGCCGTTCCGGCGCTTCGGTCCCAAGCGCTTCCATGCGCCGCCCATCGCGCTGGAGGATCTGCCGCCACTGCGCGGCGTGATTCTGTCCCACGACCACTATGACCACCTGGACCACGACACGGTGCTCGCCCTCGCCGGGAAAACGGGCGTGTTTCTGACGCCGCTGGGAGTCGGCGACCGGCTGATCGAGTGGGGTATCGACGCGGGAAAGGTGCGCCAGTTCGACTGGTGGCAGGGCGTGGAGATAGGCGGTCTGGAATTCACGGCAACGCCCGCCCAGCACTTCTCCGGACGCAGCCTGTTCGACGGCAACAGCACCTTGTGGGCATCGTGGGTCATCGTCGACAACGATCTGCGCGTGTTTTTCAGCGGCGACACGGGTTATTTCGACGGCTTCAAGGAAATCGGCGAGCGCCTCGGCCCGTTCGACGTCACGCTCGTCGAAACGGGCGCCTACGACGCCCAATGGCCGTACGTCCACATGCAGCCTGACGACACCGTGCAAGCGCATGTGGATCTGCGCGGCCGCTGGCTGGTGCCGGTCCATAACGGCACGTTCGATCTGGCCATGCATCGCTGGCAGGAGCCCTTCGAGCGCGTGGTCGGGCTGGCCGCCGTGCGCGGCGTCGCCCTCTCGACGCCGCGCATGGGCGAGCGGCTGGATCTCGCAGCGCCGCATCGCGGCGAGCGGTGGTGGCGCCAGGTTGCCGACATTGGCGACGTGACCATGGACGACGCCACGGCACCGATTCTCCCGTTGCAAGGCCGTGCCCGTGCGGGTCGCCAAGACGGCTAACCGCCGGATGGGTTGAGGCGACCTCTCATTGTCTCTTGCCAGCGGATCACAAGTAGTTATATTATGACTAGATTCATTAAGACTAGTCTGAATTCATGGTCCGCCATTCTCCGCTCGCCCTCGCCGTCCTTGCCATGCTCACCGAAGGCCCGCTGCATCCGTACCGGATGCAGCAGCTCATCAAAGCGCGGGGCAAGGACGAGGTCATCAACGTCGGTCAGCGCAACAGCCTCTATCAGACGATCGACCGTCTGTTGCGCGGCGATCTGATCGCCGTTCGCGAAACCGAACGCGACGGCGCCTTCCCCGAGCGCACGATCTACGAAATCACGGATGCCGGTCGCGACACCGGCCGCCTGTGGCTGCGCGAACAGCTCGCCCAACCCGGGCGGGAGTTCCCGGCGTTCCCGGCAGCGCTCTCCTTCCTCCCACTACTGACGCCGGACGATGTACGCCGGCAACTCGAAACGCGCGTCGGCGCGCTCGAACGCGAACTCGCCCGCCAGGACGCGATGACCGCGGAGGCGAACGCGATCCAGGTGCCACGCCTGTTCCTGCTGGAAGGCGAACTGGTTCGCGCGCAACTGGTGGTGCAACTCGAATGGGTGCGCAGCGTCGTCGCCGACCTGCAGGCCGGCACGCTGACCTGGAGCGAAGCGTGGCTCGCCGAAATCGCCACGCGTTTTTCGCTCCCCGCCGACGCCACCTCGTACAGGCTGGCCAAGCCCACCGCAACCAAGGAGCGGAAAGCATGAGCCGGGAACCCATGAACGTCATCATCATCGGTGCGGGCACTGGTGGCCTGTGTCTCGCGCACGGACTCAAGCGCCACGGCATCAACGTCGCCGTCTACGAACGCGATCGCACCCGCGCCGACGGCTTGCAGGGCTATCGCGTCGGCATCAACGCGCACGGCGTCGCTTCGCTGAAGGCCTGTCTGCCGCCCGATCTGTTCGCCACCTTCCTCGCCACCTGCGCGCGGACGCCGGGCCACTTCAATATCCTCACGGAACAGATGACGGAGTTGCTGTGCGTGCCGCTCGACGACGAAGAGATGAGCGGCGGCAAGTCCGTGAGCCGGATGACGTTGCGGCAGGTCTTGCTTACCGGTCTTGAAGAGCAGGTTCACTTCGACAAGACGTTCACCACTTACGAACAGCACGCTGACGGCAGCGTGACCGCGCACTTCGCCGACGGCACGCGCGCAACCGGCGATCTGCTGATCGGCGCGGACGGCGCACGCTCGAAGGTACGCCGGCAATTGTTGCCGGATGCGCGCGTTGAAAGCACCGGCATCGTCAGCATCGCGGCCAAGGTGCCGATGAACGAAGCCTCGCGCGCGCTGCTGCCGCCCAAGGTGCTCGACGGCATTACGCTCATCAACGCCCCGAAGGGCTTCGGCGCGATCGTGCATGTGATGGAGTTTCCTTGGAGTGCTAACGGTCCCAAAGAAGGCATCGGAAGCAGCGACGCTGAGTTGCTTGCACGCTGGCCGGGCCTGCTCTTCGACAACACCCGCGACTATCTGATGTGGGCTGTCTGGGGCGCGCTACGCAATCTGCCGGCCAATCCGAAATCGCTCGAGCAACCCGCGTTGCTGGCTCTCGCAACGGAAATCACGGACGGCTGGCATCCCAATCTGCGTGCGCTGATTCGCGCGTCCGATCCGGCCACGGCGTTCAGCCTCGACATCCGCACGTCCGTCCCCGTCGACGCATGGGAGACCACCAACGTGACCGTTCTCGGCGACGCGGTCCATCTGATGACGCCAGGCCGCGGCGTCGGCGCCAACACGGCGCTGCGCGACGCCGCGCTGCTGGCCTCACGGCTCGGTGACGCGCAGTCCGGAAAACTGTCGGGTTACGACGCGGTCGCAGGGTACGAGGCGGAGATGCGCGGCTATGGTTTCCACGCGGTGGCGGAATCGCGCAAGCAGTTCGACGAGCGCGACGCGCTGCATCGGCCGGTGGTTGGGCGCATGGCGCTCGGTGCAATGCGCACGGGATTACGCGTGGTGAACAACGTGCCGTTGCTCAAGCGGCGAATGATCGCCGCGGAAAACGAATTCCGCGGCGCCGAACCGGTGGCGCAAAGTCGCTGATTCCGGCTGTAGATGTCCGCAGAAGCAGTCACTGCGGGCACGCAAACCGACGGGCGTAGGCAACCTCAGTCATGAATGACCTGAACACGCCCCGCCTTGACAGCCGCTTTCAACACGGTCCAGTCAGCCTCGTTCTGTTCCGCGTACGCGAGCGCGAATCGCTCGATGGCCTCGTCGAATGCCGCCGACTTGCCCAGATAGCCGGTGAGCAACGCGGGGTCGCCCGCTTTTGCCATCGCATGGGCCAATGCGTGCGCGCAGGAAACCGCATATTCGCCGAGATCTTCAACGTCGAAGGTGGTGAAATCGAACGCGCCCTTCATGTCGCGCAATTGCCGCACGTAGAAGTCATTGCCCGTGTGGCGCATCTTCGACCATCCGAGAAAAATATCGCTCGCCGATTGCAGCAGACGCTGGCCGTTCACCACCCGCTGCCCGTGATTCGGATAGCGGCTCGGCGCCACGTAGTCCTCCAGCACGGAAGCCCGCGCCTCCTTGAGTTGAAGGAATAGCGGACACTCGCCGTCGGCCATGAACAGCGCCTCGTAGCAGCGCGTTCCCACCGACCCTATACCGACTACACGAATGGCGACATCCACCAGTTCATAGCGATCGAATAGTGCGCGCCTGTCATCCGGAAGGGTCAGCCGGTAGTCGGCGAAGAAACGCCGCACCATCTCGTTGTAGTACTTCTGATCGTGCGCGCTCTCCAGCGGAACGTGATACACGAGCGGCGGCACGTCCTTGATGCGCAGCTTGCCATTGACGAGTTCGGCTGAATGCGTCAACACGGAGCGCGACGACTGCAGCCGCGCCTTTTCGATAACCGCCTGTTCTTTTCTTCTTTCCTCCGCCGAATCGGCAATCGCCAGCATGCTCGACGCACCGAACTGGTAGTACCAGATGTCGAGCGTGTCCATGCGGCTGAACACGGCGACCTGTTGCCGGAACGTCTCGCATAGCCGGCGCACCACGGCGCGCTGGTCACGCGCCGCGAATCCGCGTTCGCGCGCGGCAATCACGAACGACGTCGCCAGCCTGCGCACATCCCAGTCGAACGGACCCGGCAGCGTTTCGTCGAAGTCGTTGGGGCCGAAGAGAACGCGCCGCTCGGGGCTCGCGAACAAGCCGAAATTGGCCAGATGTGCGTCACCACCCAGTTGCACGATCACGTCGGAATGCGGCAGCTTCGACAGGTCGTACGCCATCAGCGGCGCCGAGCCGCGATAGAACGCGAACGGGTTCGCGACCATACGCCCGTAGCGAATGGGGATCAGCTCCGCCACCCGCCCCACGTTGGACGCGTCGAGCAGCGCCATGGGGTCGCGATCCTCGATCTTGCAGACCCCCAACTCTGCACGCGGCACCTTCTTGCGTGCAACCTTGCCCAGCTCGATGCGAGCCGCCAACGAACCGCGCCCCGCAAACAGCGTGGACGGGTCTTCTTGTGCCGCCAATGTATTCGGATCGTTTTGTTGCATAGCAGGTTCGTTGCGCTTCGCGCTAGTGGAGTCAGGCACGTGCCACCTCCAGTTTCAATTGATTGCCAATATGGTTTTGCTTCATTCCGGCTTGGCACCCGGCGAGGGTGCGGACCCAGGTGGCGGAATATCGCGCAGCCCTTCGATCGCGGCATCCACCGTCGCGAAGATCTCGCGATGGGTGCCGCCCGACCTCAGTGCCCGATACCGCTCGAGCTCATGCCGTACACCCGTTGGTGGCGCGACTGAGGCGATACCCACGCCGCGCTGGTCGAGCTCGATACCCAACTGGACCAGCGTCTTGCCCGCAGTGTAGTCGATGTTGTTGATCTCGGACGCGTCGATCACCACCCAACGCAACGGCGAACTGGCCTCGTTGACAAGCTTGAGCACTTCCGCCGTGAAGCGGCCGGTGTTCGCATAGAACAGATCCGCTTCGAACCGGTAGACGACGATGCCGGGCGCCGCGAGCACATTCGGTGCGACAGGATGGTCGATCCAGCGGCCGTTGGGAGTGCGGGTCAACACTCGCGTGCGCAGATGGTAGCTATGCCGGGCATGCGCGATCAGCGACAGCACGACAGCGGCCAGAATGCCGTGCATCACGTCGACGAACACGACCACGCACGCGGTGAGCAACGCGACCACGAATTCGTCCTTCTGCAAGCGATAAAGTTCAATCATGCCCTTCACGTCGATCAGCTTCACGCCGATCATGAAGACGATCGCCGACAGCACGGCGGCAGGCAGAAGACTGAGCGGCTTGGTGAGAAAGAGCAGCACCAGCAGCACGATCACGGCCGTCGTCAGATGGGCGGCCTGGGTGCGGCCTCCCGCATCGTCGACCATCTCGGTCTTGGTCGGACTGCCGTTCACCACGAAAGTGCCGGTGAACGCAGCCGCTGCGTTCGCGGCCGCGAGACCGATAATGTCGGCATTGTCGTCGCCCTTCTCGTTGTAGCGATTGGCGTACGCGCGCGCCGTCGCGGCACTCTGCGCAATGATGACGATAAAGCACGAGGCCGCCGTGGCCAGCACCTGGTTGATCTCGCTCATGTGCAACGGCGGCAGGAACAGCGACGGCAGCCCACCAGGCACCTCGCCCGTTACGGCAATGCCATGCCCGGCGAAATTGAACACGCCGCTTGCCACGATAGAACCGATCACGGCAATCAACGCTCCCGGCGCACGCGGCGTCAGCCACTTGCAACCGATGATCATCGCGAGAACGGCAAGCGAAAGCACCGTGGTGGGATAGCTCGCCTCGGCCACGCGTTGAACCACGGACACCATCTGCATGACCGGGCCGTGCCCCTGCTTCGCGAGCCCGAACAGCCCGGCGAGTTCGCCTGCCGCCACCTGCACGCCCACGCCGGTCAGAAAGCCGATCAGGGCGCTACGAGAAAGAAAGTCCGCCAGAAAACCCAGCCGGAAGATACGTGCAAATACGAGCATCACGGCAACCGTCAGGGCCACGGTGCTCGTGAGACCGACATACTCCTTGCTGCCTAACGCGGCAATGGCCGTTAGCGTGCCAGCGAGGATCGCGGCAGTCGCGGAGTCTGCCGCGACCACCAGCTGACGCGACGCGCCAAAGACGACAAACGCGATAAGCGGCAGCAAGATCGTGTATAGGCCGGTGACGGTAGGCGTGCCCGAGATCTTCGTGTACCCCATCACCTCCGGGATGCCCAGAGCCGCGAGCGTAATCCCGGCGATAATGTCATGCGGTAGCTGCGCGGAGTTAAAAGGCAGAAGACCCTGCAGGAAAGGGATGCGATGCGGATGAGACTCTGTCGAAGCCGCTGGTTTCATGGTGCTGCCTCCCCCCGGGTTGTGAGTTTGCCAATCAGCGCATTCGCGATGATCTCATCCGAGATGATGACGTCGGACGCGCCCGCGAGTTCGAATAACCCCTTTCGCAAGGAGTTCTCACCAGGTACTGCAATCGCCAGCGTGGCATTCAGCGTATGCGCCATCAAGGTGATCGCCAGATTGTTATTGCTGTCGGGCGTCGTCACGATCAGCGCTTTGGCACTGCCCAGCCGCGCATGCCTGAGCACGTCGTCAAATTCGCCCGGCGGACCGAGCACGACCATATGATCGCGGTCCGCCGCCCGGTCCGCCTGGTCCTGATCGCCCACGAGGACGAGCACCGTCTGCCCCGCTTCGCGCAGGTGATTGGCGACCAGTTCACCGAGCGAATGGAATCCAACCACAACGACATGATTGGCGAGTTGTTCGAGTTTGCGTTCCATCACCTGGTTCTCCCGATAAATCATCACATCGTCGCCGGATAGCATGCCGGTGAGCTTTGAAACCGCGAATCCTCCAATCAACAGCGTCGCGAACATGGCCACCAGCATGAAGATTTTCTGAGACTGATTGAACTCGCCAAAGTCGCCGAGCGTCGTGACGAGATTGACCCCGTCCCAGAGGGCAATAAACACCTTGTCGGACAAAGAGGCATGGGATTGATCCAGCACGACCAGCCCGATGGCGGCACCGCCCAGCAGCAGTAGCAGCAGACCGATCGTATGGCGCACGCGGCGGCGCCATTCCCGAATACGGCTGGCTCCCAGGCGAGACTCATCGATACGGTAGATCCACATGGATAGCTCGGATAGACGATCTGCTCCGGTCTCAGGTCCGCCAGACCGGTCCATCTGGAAAGCCATACCGATCGAGCGACGCCGCATGCATTTCAATGCTGTAGCCCGGACGCTGCGGCGGCATGTAATGCCCGTTGCGGATCACGACGGGATCGACGAAGTGCTCATGCAGATGGTCCACGTATTCGAGCACCCGGTTCTCCAGCGAAGCCGACACGCAGATATAGTCGAACAGCGAAATGTGCTGGACGTACTCGCATAATCCGACACCACCCGCGTGCGGACATACGGGCACACCGAATTTCGCCGCCATCAGCAGGACGACGATCACTTCGTTGAGTCCACCCAGCCGGCAGCTGTCGATCTGACAGAAGTCGATGGCCTGCGCCTGCAGCAGCTGCTTGAACATCACCCGGTTCTGGCAGTGCTCGCCCGTCGCGACGCCAATGGGTCGAAGCCGCTGCCGGATGGCCGCGTGGCCGAGAATGTCATCGGGGCTCGTGGGCTCCTCGATCCACCACGGGTCGAACTCCGCCAGCCTCCGCATGTTCGCCACGGCTTCATCGACGTCCCACACCTGGTTCGCGTCCATCATCAGCTTGCGGTCCTGGCCGATCTCTTCACGCAGGATGCGGGCGCGGCGCACATCTTCTTCGAGATTGCCGCCCACCTTCTGCTTGAAGTGCGTCCAGCCCTGCGCGACGCCCTCGCGTGCGAGACGGCGGATCTTGTCGTCGTCGTAGCCGAGCCAGCCGGCCGACGTCGTGTAGGCCGGATACCCGTGCGCGAGCATGTCCTTCTCGCGCTCGCCGCGTGTCTTCGCATGCCTGTGCAGCATCGCGATAGCTTCCTGCGGCGTAATCGCGTCGGTCACATAGCGGAAGTCCAGACAACGCACGAGCTCTTCCGGGCTCATGTCGACGAGCAGCCTCCACACTGGCTTGCCGGCGGACTTTGCCCAGAGGTCCCATACGGCATTCACCACCGCCGCCGTAGCCAGGTGAATGGCGCCCTTGTCCGGGCCGATCCAGCGCAACTGGCTATCCGAAGTCAGCGCGCGCCAGAACGCCCCCATGTTCGCGGCGATATCCTCGAGCGTCTTGCCGATCACCAGTGGCGCGAGTGCTTGTGCCGCAGTGACGCAAATCTCGTTGCCGCGCCCGATCGTGAAGGTGAGACCATGGCCCGTGAGCGCTTGCGGCGAGTCCGTTTCGAGCGTTACGTAGGTGGCGGAGTAGTCCGGCGCGGCGTTCATCGCGTCGGAGCCGTCGAGTGAACGCGAGGTCGGGAACCGGATGTCCCGGACAGACAGCTTGACGATCTTGGTCATCTGAACACGCTCCCAGGCAACAGCAATCGGCCTCCGCCGATGAGGCGGGGCGGAACGGGTTGGTGCGTTGCAATGCCGGCATTCTTGCCGCGTCGCGGGGTCACGAAAAGCAGAGAAAGGACCGCACCCTTCCCCGTTTTCGCGCCCCGGCGGCGAGGGTCAATCGTAGAGCACGGCGGCGATCTTCGGATCGCTCATATTGCTCTTGTCGTACCAGTAGAAGCCCGTGTCGACTTTCTTGGGCAGCTTCTCGCCCTTGAGCGCCTTCACCGCGGAGTCGACGACGCATTTGCCGATGCCGACCGGGTTCTGTGTAATGGCGCCGGCCATCAAGCCCGAGTTGATGTCTTCTTTTTGCTCTTTGCCGGAGTCATAGCCGATCAGGACGAGCTTCTTGCCCGACTCCTTGACGCCGATCGCCGCGCCTTCCGCCGAGCCTTCATTGGCGCCGAAGATGCCCTTCAGGTTGGGATTGGCCTGGATCATCGCCTTGGCGATCTCCGCCGACTTCAGATGGTCGCCGCCGCCATACTGGACGGAAACAATCTTGATGTTCGGATGCTTGGCCTTCATCTCGTTCAGGAAACCGTCGCGGCGATCAATGCCCGTGCGGCTGGTCTGGTCGTGCACGATTACGCCCACTTCACCGGAATCGCCGATCGCCTCGGCCATCTTGTCGGCGGCGAGCGCGGCCGCGGCAAGGTTGTCCGTCGCGCAGGTGGTCAGTGGAATGTCGCTGTCCACGCCCGAGTCGAAGGCGATGACCGGTATTTTGGAAGCCTGCGCTCTTTTCAGAAGCGGAATGGCCGCCTTGCTGTCGAGCGCAGCGATGCCGAGCGCCTGTGGCTTCTTCGCGAGCGCGGCCGAGAGCATGTCGATCTGCTTATCGACCATGGCCTCGGTTTCCGGCCCCTCGAAGGTAATCCGCACCTTGTGTTCCTTCGCCGCCTGTTCGGCGCCGGACTTCACCGCTTGCCAGAACTGGTGCTGAAAACCTTTCGACACGAGCGGAATATAAGCCTCTTCCGCAAGCGCAAAATTCGTCCCGACAACGAGTGCACCCACGCCAACGACGACACTCAATATTCTTCTATTCAACATGGTATTGCTCCTCTTAGGGTGGACCATCTCCTTCTGTTGTTAAGGAAGCCTGACTCGCTCCCCCGTCTTGATTTCGTCTGGCGCGGTGTCAGCTCTTCCTGCGTCGCAGGATATCGGCATAGACCGCGAGAATGATGATGAGGCCCGTGACCACGATCTGCCATTCCTGAGCGACGGACATGATGCGCAGGCCGTTGGTCAGCACGCTCATGATGAACGCGCCGATGATCGTGCCGAGAATCGTGCCCGAACCGCCACTGAGCGACGTGCCGCCAATCACCACCGCGGCGATCGCCTCGAGTTCATAGCCTTGGCCGAGCGCCGGCTGGGCCGAGTTCAGGCGCGAGGCGATGAGCAGCCCGGCGATGCCGCAAATCGCTCCGCCCAGGCCGTAAATCGCGATCTTCCACCGGTCGACGTTCACGCCGGAAAGGCGCACCGCTTCTTCATTGCTGCCGAGCGCGAATGTGTAGCGGCCGAGCGCCGTGCGATTCAACGTAATCGAACTCACGATGGCGAGGAAAAACAGAATCAGCACGGCATTCGGCACGGGCACGCTCGGCAGAAAATAACCGATCAACGAATCCTGCGAGATCATGTAGAAGTTCTCGGTGTCGTTGAAATAGATCGGCTTGTCGGCCGAGACGACCAGCGAGAGACCTTTGAGCAGCAGCATCATGCCTAAGGTGGCAATGAAGGGCGGGATTTTCATTTTCGCCGTGAGGGTTCCAGAAATGGTCCCGCAGAGCGCGCCTGTGCCAATCGCGGCGACTACGCCGACCCACATCGGCATATGCCAGAAAGTGAGAAACACGCCGCAAATAACCGCGGTAAATGTCATCAGCGTGCCGACCGACAAATCGATGCCACCGGTGATGATGATGAACGTGCAGGCAATCGCCAGCACGCCGTTGACCGCGGTTGCCTGCAAAATGCCCAGCATGTTGTCCATCTGCATGAACGCGGGCGAAGCGAAGCTGAAGAAAACCAGCAGCAGGATCAGACTCGTGAAGGCGAGCAGCTTCTGCAGCGCGGTCGGAGCCAGCACGCGGGCTCTGAGGCTCGATGAACGTCCTTCATTAGCTAGCGCCGACGTATCCGATGGCAGTGTCATAGGGTCCTCTTAAGGCTCACGCCGCTACTTTTAAGGTTTCGCGCTGCGTTGCCAGATGCATGATGCGCTCCTGCGTCGCGTCGGCCGCCGAGAGTTCGCCGGTGATACGGCCTTCGCACATCACAACGATACGGTCGCTCATACGCAAGATTTCCGGCAGTTCCGACGAGATCACCACAATCGCCTTGCCTTGGCCAGCGAGCGAGCGCAGCAGCTTGTAGATTTCGCTCTTCGCGCCGACGTCGATGCCGCGCGTCGGCTCGTCGAAGAACAACACGTCGCAGTCGCGCTCGAGCCATTTCGCAATCACGATCTTCTGCTGGTTGCCGCCCGAAAGAAGCCGCACCTGCTGCGTCGCGGAAGGCGTACGAATGGCAAGCAGCTTGATGAAATGGCCGGCGGTCCGGCGTATCTGGTTTCGCCGCAAGAAAAAGTTGAACGACAGGAACTTGCCCAAATTGGACATGACGATGTTCGATTCAACGTCCATGCCGGTCGCCAGGCCAAAGCGCTTGCGGTCTTCCGAAAGATAGCCGATGCCGCGCGCCACCGCGTCACTCGGACTCCTGATCGTCGACTTCACTCCGTTCACCACAATCTCGCCGGACTCGACCGGATCGGCGCCGAACACCGCGCGCGCAACCTCGGTGCGGCCGGCGCCCATTAAGCCGGCAAATCCCAATATTTCGCCTTTGTGCAGCGTGAAGCTTACATTTCGGACCAGCGGACCAGCGTTCAGATCGCGGACTTCGAGTGCGACTTCGCCCTTCTCCGCAACGCCATGCATAGGCTCCATGTCCGCCAATGTTCGACCGACCATCATGCCGATGATCGCCTGGACACTGGTATCGCCGACGCTGACCGTGGCCACATATTCCCCGTCACGTAACACGGTCACGCGGTCGGCGATCTGCTTGAGCTCGTCCATTTTGTGGGAAATGTAGATGACGCCGACACCCCGGCTCTTCAGCTCGCGAATAATGCGGAACAGTTCGACAATCTCGGCGTCGTTGAGCGCCGAGGTGGGCTCGTCCATGATCAGAACGCGCGAATCGAAAGACAGTGCCTTGGCGATCTCGACCATCTGCTGCTTGGCGACTGTGAGCGAGCCGACCACGGCGCGCGGATCGATATTCACATGCATGCGTGCCAGAATGTCGCGCGCTTGCGCGTTGAGCTTGTCCTCGTCGAGAAACAGGCCGAGGCGCCCGCGCGGCTCACGGCCGATGAACATATTCTGGGCGACGGTCAAATGATTCATCAGCTGGAGTTCCTGATGAATGATGCCGACGCCCACTGCCTGCGCCTCGCGCGGGCTTTGGAAATCGACCGGCTGGCCGTCGTAGAGGATTTCACCCGAATCCCGCGTGTACACGCCCGCGAGTATTTTCATCAGCGTCGACTTGCCGGCGCCGTTCTCGCCCATCAGCGCGTGGACTTCACCGGCCATGAGTTCGAACTGGACTTCGTGAAGCGCCCTGACGCCTGGAAAGCTCTTGCCGAGCTTTTTAACGGCAATAAGCGGGGTCATGGCGCAGGCTCAAAGATGATTCCGCAATAGCCACAGGCCTCATGGAAAGAGGCGGGTTGGAATAGCGCCGACCGTGGCCGGGTTTGCTGATTGAAATCGCAACGAGAAGCCAGACGCATTGCCGGACCCCCAAACCGATGTGCCACGATTTTACGACGCTGGGCGGCCGTGGCTCAAGCCCATGCATTCCCGAGTGCTGCGCGCCGAAGCCGCATCCGCCCAGACATTACAACTTGCTTTCTTGACGTTATTGCGTGGAGCAGAGTCTCTGTCCGACGTCCGAGGGCATCCGGTGCGGCCCCTTGGCCGCGGTGGCAAAGCTGCCGGTTCGCACGATCAGCTCGACGAGCTGGAGCGATTCGATGAACAGCACTCCGAAATGGCTCACATCTGATTCTGGCGCTGGCACGCTCGCAGAATCTGTTGAACCGCAAAGCCGTCTCTCACGCTCTGCACGTTCTCCAGCACACACACGTGATACGACCGTTCACGAGGCAAGAGCAGCGCACCGTTTCTGTACAGCGCTTCGCACGAGCGCCGGATCGCTTCTGCCGCCACGTTGCTTTGGCTGTTCCTCAGCGATTGCAGGATGCATTGATCGTAGTCTGGATTGTCCATGCCGAACGCCAGAGCCGGGAGCGGCGAGGCAAGCGTGATTGCGAGAAGCAGACAGGCGAAGTTGCGCATGGATTCCGGACGAGACGCAGGGTTAACGAGAGCTAGCCGTACTATGTCGCATTTCGAGGTTCTCGATGTAATAAACGCCTGAAATCGCCCCTCGAATTCTCGTAGTACTGAGCCGCGTCTAACTCTCGCTCAGCCGTTCAATTGGCTGATTCCTGATGGACTTGCTCATGGCGTCATCTCCCCTTCGATCAGGTACGAGCCATGCTCAATTTCAGGTATCTGATGGAGGTACACGATGAAACCTATGATGAAACCAACGCGTTCGATTCTGATGACGCTCGTGGCAGGCACTGCACTCGTCACGGCCGGCTCGGCCTTCGCGCAAGTCTACGTCGCGCCGCCACCACCGCAACCGAGGTACGAAGAACCGGCTCATGCCCCTGGCGTGACGATCGCGCTCGGCTGGCACGGCGAGCGCTACTGGGACGGCCACCGCTATTGGGAACACGATGAATGGATGCACCGTCATCCGCATGATCGTGACCCGCAGCGCGACCGCGACCGTTACCACGACTACGACCGTTACCACGAGCATCACGAATACTGATAGCCCGCGTTAAACGATGTGACGCTCCCGCGTGGCAAACACGCGGGAGCGCAGCTTACGACCTCAAGACGAAAAGGCACGCTCTCTACGGGCACTCCATCAGGCGGTCTTCTCTGAAGCGGCGGGGAACGGCAGCGACTGGATCCGCCTGCCGGTGGCCGCGAAGATCGCGTTCGCCACCGCCGGCCCGACCGGTGCGACACCCGGTTCGCCGACACCCGTCGGCGCTTCGCCCGACGGCACGATATGCACTTCGACCTTGGGCATCTCGGCAATCCGCAGCACCTGGTAGCTGTCGAAGTTGTTCTGCTCGACCTTGCCGTCCTTCAGCGTGATCGCGCTGTGCAACGCCGCACCGAGACCGAAGCCGATGCCGCCTTCCATCTGCGCGGCGATAACGTCGGGATTGATCGGCGTGCCGCAATCCACCGCACAGACAACGCGCTCCACCTTCACGTTGCCGTCTTTGTCGACGGAGACTTCCGCCACCTGCGCAACGAACGTCTTGAACGCCTCGGCCACCGCGATACCGCGCCCGCGGCCTTTCGGCAACGGCTTGGCCGGGTCCCAGCCCGATTTTGCCGCGGCGAGTTCGAGCACGGCCCGCATGCGCGGCTCGTGCGCGAGCAGATCGCGGCGGAATACGAACGGGTCCTTGCCCGCGGCGTGCGCGGCTTCGTCCATGAACGCCTCGACCGCGAATGCCGTGTGCGAGCTGCCGACCACCCGCCACCACAACACGGGCACGCCGGTCTGCGTGGTCGTCAGTTCGACCGAGATGTTCGGAATCGCGTAGGCCACATTAGCGGCCCCCTCGACCGACGTCCCATCGATGCCGTCTTTGACCATCACGCTGGCGAACGGCGTGCCGGCGAGGATCGACTGGCCGACGATCCGATGCCGCCAGCCGACCAGCTTGCCGTCGGCGGTCAGGCCCGCGTCGAGTTTGTGGAAGTACATCGGCCGGTAGAGGCCGCCGTGAATGTCGTCCTCGCGGGTCCATTGCAGCTTGACCGGCGTACCGTTAGCACCCAGTGCCTTCGCGATCGACACGGCCTCGACGATGTAGTCCGAGCGCGTGTTCGCGCGCCGCCCGAAGCTGCCGCCCGCATACAGCGTGTGAATCTTCACCTGCTGCGGATCGAGCCCGGCCGTGTGCGCAGCGTTGCCCTGGTCAACGGTCTGAAACTGGTCGCCGGCCCAGATCTCACAGCTGTCGGCGGTGAGCTTGACGACGGCGTCGAGCGGCTCCATGGGCGCGTGAGCGAGATACGGGAAGGTGTACGTGGCCGAGATTTTCTTCGCCGCACCGGCTAGCGCCTGGGTCGCATCGCCTTCCTTGCGGGCGGATGCGCCGGGCTGCTCGGCGAGCTGCCGGTATTCGGCCATGATCGCGTCCGAGCTGCGCTTTTCGGCATTCGTCTCGTCCCATTCGACCTTCAGCGCATCGCGGCCCTGCTTCGCCGCCCAGAAGCCCTTCGCGACCACGGCGACGCCGGCCGGCACCTGCACGACCGAGACGACGCCCGGCACGGCTTTCGCGGCCGACGCATCGAACGACTTGACCGTCGCGCCGAACAGCGGCGGCCGCTGCAGCAGCGCGACCAGCATGCCGGGGAACGTCACGTCGAGCGTGAACTGCGCGGTGCCGTCGGTTTTCGGCGGCACATCGACGCGCGGCAGCTGATGGCCGATCAAACGAAAATCCTTCGGCGACTTGAGCGTGACCTGGTCCGGCACCGGCAAGCGCGACGCGGCCGACGCCAGCGAGCCGTAGGTCGCGGAGCGGTTCGTGGCCGCGTGATGAACGCTGCCGTCGCGCGTCGTCAAGTCGGATGCGGGCACCTTCCACTGCGCTGCGGCGGCGGAGACCAGCATCGCGCGCGCTTTCGCACCGGCTTCGCGCAATTGCATCCACGAGTTGGCCATCGCCGAACTGCCGCCCGTGCCCTGGATCGTACCGAACGCGAGATTCGCGTAGCGCTTCGCATCGGCGGGCGCGCTTTCGACACGCACGTCCTGCCAGTTCGCATCCAACTCCTCCGCGACGATCGTCGCGATGCCGGTGTAAGCGCCCTGACCCATCTCGACGTGCTTGGCGATGACCGTGACGCTGTTGTCGGGCGCCACGCGCAGGAACGCATTCGGCGCGAACGTCGCATCGGGCAGCGTGGCGGCGAGCGCGCGGCGGCCCATGCCCGCCCATTCGAAGCCGATTGTGAGACCGACTGCAGCGGCGGCGCCGGCGGCTTTCAGGAAGGTCCGGCGCGACGGGCGCACCGCATCCTTAAGATCGAGATCGGTCGTCATGGTCAGGCCTTCAGGGTGGCAGCGGCTTCGTGAATGGCCGCGCGAATGCGGGTGTAGGTCGCACAGCGGCAGATATTGCCGTTCATCGCGGCGTCGATGTCGGCGTCGGTGGGCGTGGCGTTATGTTCGAGCAAGGCTGTCGCGGACATGATCTGTCCGGACTGACAGTAGCCGCACTGCGGCACCTGCAGCTTCACCCATGCGGCCTGGATGGCTTTCGCGGGCCGGCTTTCGATACCTTCAATAGTCGTGATGCGCTTGCCAGCGACCGCGGCAAGCGGCAGCACACACGAGCGCGTGGCTTCGCCTTCGAGATGAACCGTGCAGGCGCCGCATTGCGCCATGCCGCAGCCGAACTTGGTGCCGTGCAGGCCCGCGTTCTCGCGGATGGCCCACAGCAGCGGCATGGTGGGATCGGCATCGACGGTAACGTTTTTGCCGTTCAGGACAAACGATGTAGACATGGAACCTCTCCGTGGGGAAAGCCCGGACGTGAAACCGGGTGTAGGCGGCAGTGTGACCGAGCGCCCGCTATTGCGATTACACAATCCTGCAAAAATATTGAACAATGCTGCAAATTCACCAGGCCGGCCATGCTCGCCCGGCAGCGGTTGGGTATGCTCGATTCCATCCCCGGATTGCCATGCACATGAAACAGCTCCCCTCCCAGCTCGATCCTTCGGTGGCACGCGAAGCGGCGCGCTGCGAACTCGCCGCGCTCATCAGCCGCTTCGCGCCGACTGACGGCGCCCATCAGACGGCGATCCCGTCGCTGACGTTCTATCGCTACTCGCAGCCCGTGGATCTCGGCTGCGGCGTGTCGAGCTCCGCCTTCGTGTTCGCAGCGCAGGGCGCCAAGCGGGTCATGGTCGCGGGGCAGGCGTACGTCTACGATCACCAGCATTGCCTCGTGACATCCGTCGATCTGCCGGTGATGTCGCAAGTGACGCGGGCGTCGCCCGAGGCGCCGTATCTGTGTGTAAAACTCTCGCTCGATCCGCAGCGAATCGTCGAACTGGCGACGCAGTTGCGCCTGCCGGAACCGGATGCCGCGTCGGCAGGCGAAGGCATTGCCGTGGGCTCGCTGTCGGCGCCGGTTTTCGACGCCGCACTACGGCTCGTACGATTGCTCGATACTCCGGGTGACATTCCCATCCTCGCGCCGCTCATCGAAAAGGAATTGCTGTATCGCCTGATGACGAGCGAGCAGGGAAAACGGCTGCGGCACGTCGCGGTGAACGGCAGCCAGACGTACCGGATCGCGCGGGCGATCGAGTGGATCCAGAAGCACTACACGGAGCTTTTGCGGGTCGAGACGCTGGCGCAGGCGGTGAATATGAGCGTGTCGTCGCTCCATCATCACTTCAAGAACGTCACGACGCTGACGCCGCTTCAGTATCAGAAGCAACTGCGGCTGCACGAGGCGCGCAGATTGCTGCTGCGGCATAGCGCAGATGTCGGGTCGGTGGCGATCCGGGTGGGGTATGACAGCCCTTCGCAGCTCAGCCGCGAATATAGCCGGCTCTTCGGCGCGCCGCCGCTTCGCGACATCTCGCAGTTGAGACGTCGCGGCGGGGTGGGGTTTGAGGAGTGAGGGGAGCTATCTGGCGGCACGGACTCAACGATGCATAGTCCGGCCAAGATTGATCTCAGTTGCCGAGCCAGTAGGGATCGGCGGAAAACTCTCGCGTAATCGGATGCGTTTCGAGCGTATAGAACCGCAGATGCCTGCCGTCCGGATCTTCCGCTGCCATCACCCATCCAAGAACACCCGTGAAGACTGGCGAATGATGGACACCCTTCGCCTCGAGATAATCGTGCCACGCGAGCAGATCACTATGCGTGCGCACGGAAAACGTCACTGGATCGAGCCCCGCCTCGCGTGCCGCCCGTTCGGGTGACGCGCGCAGCTCGAGATACGTGCCGAGGTTCTCGATCTCGAGGATGTAGGCAAAGAGTTCGCCATCCGGACGACGATGATCCAGCTCGGGAAGACGTCTCGCGCCAAGCGCGGTGGCGTAGAAGTCGAGGCTGCGATCGAGGTTCGACACATTGAACTTGAGGTGGTGAATCCCGGCGATGGACGGAAGGCTCATGGTTACCTGGGATGGGTGAAAAAAATAGATGATCGAATCCGCGACGACCGGGAACGTCTCCGGTTAGCGCCGTGCCGCTAGCGCGGGCTCATCGTTCGCCGCGCCGTTTCCAGCACTCCCGGCATGCCTCGCGCCGCGCATCGCGGGCCCCAACACAAGGAACAGGACGGCCGAGACGACGAACAGAACCACGGATATCGCCGTCGCCATTGCATAGGCGCCCGTGCGGTCGTGAATCGCGCCGTACAGGATTCCGCCTGCCGCAATGCCCGTGTAGAAGAATGCCGCCAGCCCGCCGTACACGGCGCCGTAGTGCCTGAGGCCGAAGAGCCCGGCACAGAAGAACGACAGAAAATCCAGTTCGGCGCCGATGCTCAATCCGATCAGCAGCACGGCCGTCAAGACCCATCCCGTGCCGTTGCCGCCGAGCACCCAAAGCAGCATCCCGAACGCGGCGAGCAGCAGCGCGCTCGCAGCAACACGCTCGGGATGGAAGATGTCGAGTGCCCATCCGATCACGAGCCGGCTGACGAACACCGATGCGGCCAGTGAAGACAGCAGGAACGGCGCAGCCCGTGCGGCAAGTCCTTTCTCGATGACGAGCGACTGAAACTGCGATACGAATCCGAGGGATGCGACACTCAGCACGAAAACCGCCGTGCCGAGAATCCAGAACGGGCGCTTGACGACGGCACTCGCCAGCTTGTCGCCTGATAGCGCTTGCGGCGCATTCACGCCGTCGCCCGGATCACGCATGAGCGACATCGCAACGAAGCCCGCAACGAGCACGGCGGCCGCGAAGAACAGGTAGCCTCCACGCCAGCCCCAGCGCGCAAAAATGAAGGCCACCAAGGGCGGCAGGATCATCGCCGCGAGACCGATGCCAAGTAGCGCGCAGGCAAGCGCTGTACCACGCGACTTTCTGAACCGCGACGAGATGATCCGCGTATAAGCCACGGGGCCGGTCGCGCAGCCGAGCACATTGAGTGCAATGAAAGCGGCGTAGAACATCCACAGGCCGCCATTCATATTCGCGAGCCACACGAAGCAGGCGGACATGCCAAGCGCCGACAGCACCGCCACCCGGCGCACGCCGAAACGGTCGAGCAACAGCCCGGCGAACGGAAGCACGACGGCCGTCACTGGCAGTGCGACGAGCGAAACCGCCGCCGCTGTCTTCGACCAGCCGAACTCATGCTCGAGCGCGCGAAAAAAGAAACTCGACACAGGGTTGTAGGCGCCGATGCCGAGGCCAAGCCCGATCATCGCGCCGATCAGATCGCGCCAGCCATTGCGAAATTCATCGATAAAGGCGTTCATGCGTCGTCCTTGCCGGTATTGCTCTTGTCCTGATGCGCACTGTTCCAAGCGTTACCAGCGGGCTCTTCTGTTTCAAGCCGCTGCACGCCGGTGGCGATTTTCTTCGCGCTGCGAACCATCGCGGCGAGATGCTGACGCGCTGCTTCCTCGGGCCGCAGCGCGCTCGCAATGAAGGTCATGTTGATGCAGCCGATCACGCGCTCGCCGACCATCACCGGCACAGCGATCGCGCCCGTTTCTGTGGGTAGTTCGCCATAACGGTGGCCATAGCCCTGCTCTCTCGTACGATCGAGAAGGGCCTTCAATTCACCGGGCTGGTCAAGCATTTCGTTGCCGGATTCGGGGCAGCGCGCCAGATTGGCGAGGATCTGCTTGCGTTCGTTCTCCGGGCAGAAGGCGAGATACGCCCTCCCCGTCGCGCCTTGCAGCATTGGAAAGCGCAGGCCGACAACGCCACGGTCGATGGTGAGGGGACTCGACTGGCGCGTCGTCTCGCGAATCCACATCGCGTTGTTCATGAAGGTGCCGAGATCGACGGGCCAGAGCACCTTGCGCTGCAGCGCGCTCAGCACCGGTCTTGCGACCTGGGTGACCCAGTCCTCGTCGGAAAAGCCCTCGGCAAGCGTGCGCACGAGCATCGTGAGGCAATAGCGTTGCTGCCGCAGGTTGATCGACACGTAACCTGCCGTGCGCAGCGTTTCGAGAATCCGGTACAGCGCCGGCCGGGAGATGCCCGTCACCTCGGATAACTCCGCCACGGTCGCCCCATTGCGGACGTTCAACGCCCTCAATACGGCGATCGTCCTCAACGGGCCTCGCATGAGACCCGCCTCGTCATCCGTGCGTCCGGATCTTGCGTCTGAGTCCATGTCTGCCACCTCGCTGGAACCACCGAAACATTCTCGCATGCGATCTGCGCGCATTTGTGCCGCGGCCCTAGCGGATCAGTTCACGCCCCGGATGGGCGCGCGGATAGCGACGGATGTACTGGATGCCGAACGCCAGGAAACGGTCCGACGCGGTAAGGTTGTCGCGCCGGAAGCTCAATGTGTCGAAGATCGGTGCGTCTTCGTTCACAAGGCGCAACGCATAGTCGCGCGATTGCGCAAGCAGTGCCTTGGCGCTGTCGTTCGCGGCGTCGTCGGCTGCCGGGGTGGCGCTGACAAGAAAGCCCTGCGTCGCGTGGTTTTCTACGGGGCACAGGCTATGCAGCAGGTAGAGCTTGCGCCCTCTCGTTTCGCTCGCGATGGTTACCGTATTGACGCCCCAGAGCCTGCGGTCCTGAATCACGTCGCCGAACTCCGGCGTGCTCACGCGCGCTTCGTAGCCAAGCGTGTACTCGCGTTCGGTGACGCGGTCCAGGTCGACTTCAATCGGCATGCCATGCACGACGCGAAAGTGCTGGAGATCGAAGCTGTTGAGGAACACGATGGAGCTTTCCACTTTCATTGGCAGCGGATTGCGGTAGGCCTCGACTACGAGCGCGTCCTCACTCTGCCCGAAGTGCGGTGCAGGATGAAGGGGCGTCTCGCCGTTGAAGGCCCAGATGAGCCCGAGCGACTCCGCCGTCGGGTAGCTGAACAATTTCGCGTAGGGCGGCGGCGGATCGCCTGCCGGCACGTCGACGCATGACCCTGCCGCGTCGTATCGCCAGAAATGGAACGGGCATTGAACCCTGTCATTCACGAGCCGCCCCATCGAGAGGTCCGCGCCAACGTGCCGGCAGTAAGCACTCTTGACGTGCGCGGTGCCATCGGAGGTGCGATAAACGATCACGCGTCCGTCGAGAAACGGCGCGCCGATCAGACTGCCGCGCTCGACTTCCGACGAAAGCGCGACGGGATACCAGCACGCATGAAACTCGTCTTCGCCTCTGAATTCGATCTTCGTGCCGCGGCCGCGCGCATCAACCAGCCGTGACGACTTCGCCGCCCCGTTTGCCAATGTCCCATCTGTCATCTTCGTCTCCATCGTTCGAATCATCATTCGACGAGCGTCTCGCGATAACCCTCCGGGCGCCGGCGCGCTTCGGCAATATCAACTTCGAGACTGCCCACCTTGTCGATCTCCGCGCGAACGCGATCGCCAGGCTGCAGGAACTGTCCGATCGATGCGCCAGACCCCGCACACGAGCCCGTAAACACGATGTCGCCGGGTTCCAGTGTGATGAAGCGGCTGATAGTGGCAACCTGCTCGTACACCGAATAGAGCATGTCGGACGTGCAGCCGTCCTGCTTGATTTCGTCATTCACATAGAGACGCAGGCGAAGCTGCTGCGGATCGCTCACGAACTCGGCGGGCGTCAGCACGGGGCCTACAGGCGCCATCGCGTCCTGTGCCTTCGCACGCACGAGATCGACGCCGATTGTGGATTCGCGGTCGAGCAGGTCGCGGCAGGTCAGGTCGATGCCGACCGTATAGCCCGCGATCGCCGCCTGTGCCGAGTCGAGATCGGCATCGGTGAGTCGCGCGCCCATCACGACGGCCAATTCGACTTCCCAATCGAATTGCTTCGTATTGGGCGGAATCGCAACGGCGCCACCGGGACCGACTATCGAGGTCGAAGGCGGACGCAGAAAAATCGGCATCTTTGGCCAGCGCTCGGCGGGCAGATTGAACTCGCGAAGGTGATCCCGGTACACGGCGCCCACGCACACGAGCTTGTTCGGAAAGCGGATCGGCGTGACGAGCATGGCATCGGCGGCGGCCACATAGGCCCGCGAAGACGCCCCCTCTTCCGCGCATTGCGTTGCCATTGCCATCAGGGGTGACCACGCGTCCTGCCAGCGGTTCATGATCTCGCGCAGCGTCGAGCCAAACTGGCGGCCGAACGCCGTATCGAGCAGATCAAGTCTGAAGTAACCGGACGGTAGCGCGATCGCGGCACGCTCTTCGTCGGCGGTGCTGAGGTTGGCGAGAGCAAATTCCATAAAAGCTACTATCCTCAGATGATTGACGCCTGTTGTGTCCGACTCGTTCCGGCTGCATGCGAATCGCAATGACGTTGTGCCGCGCATCGTTCTGACTTCACTCTATGAGCCGGCGTGCCGTGCATCAATAGCGCTGAAAAGTTTGTCCGGTGGCCGGAAAACTCCGCTCACATCCCGACATAGCGTCCCGGCCGGTGATTGAGAGTGACCACCAGGTTGAGCGCGAACGCGCCCACGAGTGAAGCGGCCAGCACGCGCGGCGACACGACGAATAGCGACGCCACCACGATCGACATATCGACGACCATCTGCACCTTGCCCGCACGAATGCCGTGATGCTCCTGCAGAAACAGCGCGACGATATGCACGCCGCCAAGGCTTGCATGGTGACGAAAGAGCACGATGAATCCCGTCGCCATCACGGCTGCACCAAGAACGGCCGCATAGAACGCATCCAGCCTGTCGATGTGGATGAAGCGGGGGTGCAGCATCGAAAAGCCCGAAACCAGCACCGTCGCGCACAGCGTCTTGATCCTGAACTGGCAGCTCATGCGGCGAAAAGCAAAATAGTGGAACGGCACATTGATGGCGAGAAAGACGGGACCGAACGCCCATCCGGACACATAGTGGATGAGAAAAGCGAGCCCCGCCGTGCCGCCTGTCAGAAGCCCCGCGTGGCTGTACAGGTTGACGCCGAGCGAGACGAGCAGCGCGCCGACCACGAGCGCCACGGCGTCTTCATACGTGCGATGGCTGATCGCCGGTCGAGGTGCCTGCGCAGCATCGTCTGGCATGACTTACTGTGGAACGTGAATGATCAGCGCATTCTTCACCGAGTTCACACCCGGCACGCCCTGCGCCACGCGCGTAGCGAGGTCGATCTCCGATTGCTCGGGCACCGAGCCTTCGAGCACGACATCGCCATTTCGTGCGTGAACGGTAATGCTGATGACGTCCAGCCCTTTCGTTTTTGCTAGTGCGCGGCGCACGTTCTTTTGCAACGCCCGGTCGGCTGCGCGGATCTGCTTCGGACTCGATGCCGGAGTCGCACCAGCCGAAGCAGCCACGTTCCCAGGCTGCGCATGCGCGCAGACGAACGACAGGAGCACGAGCGCCCCCGCTACCATGTTTCTTGTCATGTGTTTCACCTGTTTTCCTCCTGGCCGCCGACGCCCCTCGACGCCGACACGGCCCGTTGCACCGGGTTACCTTCTAGAACAGCGTCCGGATGCCGACCCGCGCGGCGAAATCGCGCCCGTTGGACGAAGCGGGGAGCGTCAGGAAGGCGGCATGAGCGCCACCCGTCACGTCCTGATACGCCGCGCTGACATACACGTCGGTCTTCTTCGATAGCGAATAGTCGAGAATCGCGCTTGCCGTGTGCCAGGTCGAAGGCGACATCCGCGTGAGCGAAAAGCCCGCGCTTGCCGACAGCACCGGCGTGATCTGAAAGACCTCGCTGATCTCATATGAGCGCATCGTCACCGACGCGCTCTGATACTTGATGGTCGTCGTGGTAAAGAGTGCGCGCGTGGACGAAGGGCCGAAGGTGACGCTTGCCGCGGCCTCGATGTTCTGCATGTTGCTCGCCACAACCGCGCCTGAGGGAAAGGACGAACCGAGTGTCGCGCCGATCTGCGCGGCGGGATTCAGTGACATGCCATGCACGTTGTTATAGGCGAACGCCGCGCCAAAGACTCCCCCGCTGTATTGCAAGCCGGCGGCAACGACCCGTCCGTTGCCTGTGCTTGCCGGATCCGCGCCGAACGCATACAGGGCACCCAGGCTGAGACCGGCAAAGGGTGTTACTGAATACTTCACCGAATTGTTGATCCGCAGCGACCCGCCAAGGTGGTCATAATCACCTGGATGAAAACCGTATGCGCCGAGCCGCGAGCCGATCGAGAACAGCGTCATGTAGTCCCAGATGAAGTCGTACTGACGGCCGAATGTCAGCGATCCCCATCGGTTGCTGGTCAGGCCCACGAACGCTTGCCGTCCGAACATCAGACCAGATTGCGAGTCGGCGCCCGTGTTGAGGGAAAAGCCATTCTCCAGTGTGAAAACCGCATGCGCGCCGCCGCCCAGGTCCTCGGTGCCGCGCAGACCGAAGCGGCTCGGCTGGATAACACCATCGGCCGCGACCACTTCGCTCTTGCCGCCGGCATTCGACGCATAGGTAATGCCCGAATCGATCAATCCATACAATGTCACTGCGCTTTGTGCGTGCGCGAAGGTCGGCAACGCGAGCGCAACAGCCATTGCGAGAGGCTTCTTCATGCAGGTCTCCGTCCACGATTTTCTTAGGTGAGCGGAAGAAGGCGAGGGACCTTGCAAGGCTTGTGGCCGCCTCGGTTACCTGTCAAAAATCACGATCACGTCGCGCGTCTTCCGTGATTTCACTTTATGGGCACGCGCCAGACCCTTCAATGAGAATTCCCGAAACGTCCGGTAGCCGGACAAACGGTGTCAGCCCACCGGCACGCGGCGGGCTCATTGTTGCGACTTCTGCAAGACGCAATCGCTCGTTTCGGACTTACGGCGCGCAAGCCGTCCGCGTATGCTGAACAACAACTGGCGACCTTGCGCCATGTCATTGCTACGTAAAAGGGAAACAACCGTGAAACTCCTGGTCGCCGGACTTTTTGTCGGTTCACTCCTCACGCCGTGCCTGTCTTTCGGGCAGCAGGCGAATGAATCACTCACCCGCGCCCAGGTGCGGGAGCAAATCGTGGAGTTAGAAAAAGCCGGCTACACGCCGGGCAGTTTCGATCCGCACTATCCGGAGCAGATCCAGAATGCGCAAGCGCGGGTTGGCATGCCAATGAGCGGCGGCAACTCACAAGCAACCGGCGAGGTGGGCACCACTGCGACAAAGCACGATGTTTCCAAAGCAGCCGTTGCAGAGTGATATCGGATGAACGCGACGTGCCGCTCAATCCTGACTCCAAAAACCGATTGAGCAAACGGTTAAGGCCTCTCTCCGCTAGACAGCAACTTCGACAGGATCAAACACCGGCACGCTTACGAACTACGTTTAGCGCAACCACAAGGCACAGCACAAGCAGCACGGCAACGTACGACGCGACCGCCGGCCACGCACCGTGCTGCCAGAACGAACCTCCGAGAGATCCGAGCACGCTGGAGCCGACGTAGTACGCGAGCAGATAGAGCGAAGCCGCATGACCTTTCGCCTGACCTGCCAGATGCCCAACCCATCCGCTTGCCACCGAGTGGGTCACGAAAAAGCCGATGGTGACGAGCACGATGCCGACGATAACCGAGGTCAGCGAGAGCGAAAGCGTCAATGCGAGGCCGACTGCGAACAGCAGGACGCCACTCACGAGAACGGGTGCTCGCCCGAGCTTGTCAGCAAGCGCCCCCGCAGTCGACGACGACACCATACCGAACAGGTAGGCCCCAAAAATCAGACCGCACGCCGAGGAGCTCAAGTTAAACGGCGGCGCTATCAGTCGAAATCCGGCGTAGTTGTACACCGTCACAAACGCGCCCATGACGAGAAAGCCTATTGCAAAAACGGAAGGCAAACGGTTGTGCAGCAACTGCGCTTTCCACATCTGCAGATGGTGTCGAAGCGTCAAGTCGGTGCGCTTGATGAAGCGCACCGACGTCGGCAACAGCATCACGAATGCGATGGCGGCAACGAGGTCGATCACGCCGATCGTCAGCATCGCCGTGCGCCATGAGAACCACTCTTCAAGAGTGCTCATTCCGATTCGGCCGACCATGCCCCCGAAGGCTGTCCCGCCGACATAGAGTCCCATCGAAAAACCCAGCCCTTCCGTTGCGATTTCCTCGGCGAGGTACGCCATGGCAACGGCAGGCACACCGCCGAGCGAAAAACCCTCGAGCGCGCGCCATACCAGCATGACGTCCCAATTCGGCGCGCCGGCGGCCAGCATATTGAAGAGCGCCGCGGAAGTGATTGACGCAAACATGAGTCCGCGCCGCCCAACGCGCTCGGAGAGCGCCCCCGCACACAGGATGGATACCGCCAGAAACCCAGTCGACAAAGAGAGCGAAAGCGAACTGGCTGCCGCGCCGATATGGAACTCCCGCGTGAACGCAGGCAGCAACGGCTGCACGCAGTAAAGCAGCGAGAAGGTCGAGAAGCCGGCAAGAAAAAGCGCGAATGCGATACGCCGGTAGGCAGCGGAGCCAGGGGACACGCCAGATGGAAGCGTCACGTTCACGTCAGGCCGCTCGAGCGTGGCTGACTGGCAGATAGAAGACATGGGCGTACTCGATTCAATGAAGGAACTGACTTCATTCTTGCCAATCTTCATCCATATGTCCAATATATGAAACTAACGCGAGCGATATGTTTTAGCACTGGCTAACCGTCGGCTAATGCCGTCGCCCCTAAAAGGAATGAGGATATGGAACTCCGGCATCTGCGCTATTTCCTGGCTGTGGCCGACGCAGCAAACTTCACGAAAGCCGCCAATGTGCTCGGCATTGGCCAGCCGCCGCTTAGCCAGCAGGTGAAGGCGCTGGAAAAGGAGCTCGACGTCGAGCTGTTCAAACGTACCGCGCGGGGCGCGGAGCTCACCGTGGCAGGGCAGGTATTCGCGGATGAAGCTCGACGCGTGTTAGCCGACGCGGAGCGCGCATCACGTGCTGCAAAACGTGCGGCGCGTGGTGAGACCGGACACTTGCGGGTGGGATTCACCGGCACAGCGGCCTTCAACGAACATGTGTCGGCGCTGATTCGCAAATTCCGGGCAGCTTATCCTGATGCCGAATTGACGTTGTACGAGGCGACCTCGGGCGTCCTCCTGGACGACATCGAAGCGGGGCAGCTCGACGTCGCCATCGTTCGGCCAAAACGCCGCGTCGCCGAGACCGTGCAGCAGCAGGACTGGCGCGATGAGCCAATGCTGGTGGCGTTACCCACCGCTCATCCGCTCGCGTCCAAGAAGCGGATTGCGTTGTCGGAGCTTGCCGATGAGCCCTTCGTGCAGGTGCCGCGAGAAGCGGGCAGCGGGCTCTTCGACGACATCGTCGCCGCATGTGCGGTGGCCGGCTTCGAACCGAAGATGGCGCAACCCGCTCCGCAGATCGCATCGGCACTTACGCTCGTAGCGGCAGGAATGGGTATATCTATCGTCCCGGAAGCCATCACGCAGGTACGCGTTGCAGGAGTCGTTTATCGGCAGCTGGTGGCACGCGGGCTGCGCGCCAAGCTCGCTTTGGCCTCTCGACGTGACGATCCTTCAGCCGTGGTGCGCAACTTTCTGGCACTCGTCTGATTCCCGGTCTCAAATCCGAGGCATTCGATTCACATTAGTAACTTGATCTTCTCTTGCGCGCAGTCGACAGGCGCGTTCCCGCATCGCCGGTGGTGGGTTGGGTGCTTGGCTTGTACGTGACAAGGCCGGAATAACTAGTGGCGGCCAGCCCAATTACGAAAGCCACAGCAAGGTGAGCAAGCCAAATATGCACCGGCCATTATGCAATGGCGACCGACGTTGCAGATGTGAACCATTTTTTGTCGGATCTCTTCAAATAGTCCCAATCGCCGATGTCGGCTTTCGCGCCGAGCCTTGAAATTTCGATGCAGGCATAGTCCGTGCATCGCGGATTGCCACGCGGGAGAGATGCGCATCTACGAATGGGGCAGTTCATAGGTACAAGCCCCCATCCAAAACATAATCAATGGGGAATCCGATGAGAAAACTTGCGTGCAGCAGCGCGGCCGGTACCGCGCCGACGAGGACATCACGGCATTGCTCCGCCCCTTCGTGGCACCGCAATTATCATCAATCAAATACAGATCCATCCCAGCGGACCGCGAGGCGGAGATCCGTGTCCGGGATCAGGATCGCGGCACGACGTCAATCTGGCACAGCGGTTGTCGAGTTCGGCCTCGTCTTACCCCTGCTTCTCTTACTGCTCTTCGGAATTATCGAGTTCAGCGTCATGCTTTACGACAAGGCAGTCATCACCAATGCCAGCCGTGAAGCAGCGAGAGAGGGTGTTGTGTACAGCATGCCGTATCCGGCCTCCTCTGCGATTGTGAGTGTTGCCACGAGCAATCTGGCGAAGAACCTGATTACGTTCGGTGGAAGCGGGACTCCGTCCGCTTCCGTTAGCCCGACGACAGCATGTACGTCCACTGGCACGCCGATCACCGTGACGGTGAGTTATCCGTTCACTGGCCTCGCGATAGGCAGCGCAGTTATTGAGAATACCCCGATCAACCCGCTAGCCAGTTTCGCCAAGAATGCACTCACCCTGACGGCATCCACGACAATGAATTGCGAGTGACCCTTGCCTTTGCATCGCGCGAACACATGAAGCATGGGACAGAAAATGAACGCGAATCCTCGAGCTCAAGCCCTTCGCCGCCAGGCGTGGAAACATCAACAAGGTGTGGTTGCAATCCAGGTGGCGCTGTTTCTTGTGGTTTTACTCGGCTTTGCGGCGCTCGCAATCGACATTGGACGTGCTCTGGTTGTGCGCAACGAATTGCAGAATGCTGCCGACGCCGCTGCCCTTGCGGGAGTAAACCAGCTTACCGGATTAGTCGCCGCACCCGGAACGGTCGCGCCTGCCGGCGTGTGGAATTCGGCGGACGGCGCAGCGCAATCTTCTGTGGGCACCTCCATCACCGCGAATCATGCGAATGGCGTAGCCCTGCTTACCGCGCAACAGATTCAAGTGGGATACTGGAACGCGCAGGGATCACCGTCAGGCATGCAAGCGACGACAATCACACCTGGACAATATGATTTTCCCGCAGTCCAGGTGACCGTGAGCCTTTCAGACAAGCACAACGGCGGACCTTTGTCGCTAGTGCTGGCCCCAGTGCTGGGGATAAAGACGATGGACATCAGCGCAACAGCGACCGCAGCCGTAGCTACGCCCGGGTCCACTGCAAGCGCGAATAATCTGTTCCCGCTCGCCATATCGCAGTGCCTTTATAAACAGTTCTGGAATACCGCCAGTAACTCACCGGATTTGTCACCCACTTCAGGAGTCAATAGCACGTACTCCGACTACCCTCAAACCGCGGGTCAGCCGTACGTCTTCCAGGTACAGTCGATCTACCACACCTCCAGCAATGGCAGTTGCCAGGGCGGAGAATGGACGCCACTGTCTGCGCCAAAAGATAACAGCGATAAAAACAACCAGAATGTCATCACGAACATAACCAATGGAGTGTCAAGTGGTGCTCCTTCCGTATCCACCGGACAACAGATATGGGTTGAGAATGGCACGAAGAGCAACCTTTTCGGTCTCACGGATGCATGCAGTGATCTGGACGGCAATGGCGCATGCGCATACGTGCTAGTGCCCGTCGTGACCGACGTCACCCCAGGCACCGACCAGACCGTTCAGGCATTTGCCTGCGTGCATATTCTTAAGGCGCCCGGAAAGGGCGCGAATGCCGACGTTTACCTTCAGATGGAGAGTCTCTCCACCATGCCGTCGGCCCAGCAATCCAAATGCAG
>DASVNP010000277.1:0-16423 GCA_036383775.1 Paraburkholderia sp.
AGGCCTGGTTCACGTGTCGGAAATGGACTGGACGAACAAGAACGTTGCACCGTCGAAGGTTGTTCAGCTGGGCGACGAAGTCGAAGTCATGGTTCTCGAAATCGACGAAGACCGCCGCCGTATCAGCCTCGGCATGAAGCAGTGCAAGCCGAACCCGTGGGACGACTTCAGCCGCAACTTCAAGAAGGGCGACAAGCTGCAAGGCGCGATCAAGTCGATCACCGACTTCGGCGTCTTCATCGGTCTGCCGGGCGGCATCGACGGTCTGGTTCACCTGTCGGATCTGTCGTGGTCGGAAACGGGCGAAGAAGCTGTTCGCAAGTACAAGAAGGGCGACGAAGTGGAAGCGATCGTTCTCGGCATCGACGTCGAGAAGGAACGCATTTCACTGGGTATCAAGCAGCTCGAAGGTGACCCGTTCAGCAACTTTGTTGCAATGAACGACAAGGGTTCGATCGTCGACGGCGTGGTCAAGTCGGTGGACGCGAAGGGTGCCGTGGTTCAGCTGTCGGCTGAAGTCGAAGGCTACCTGCGCGCTTCGGAAATCGCGCAAGACCGCGTGGAAGATGCTCGCAACGTGCTGAAGGACGGCGACAAGGTCAACGCGATGATCATCAATATCGATCGCAAGTCGCGTGGCATCAACCTGTCGATCAAGGCCAAGGATTCGGCTGAGCAGCAGGAAGCGATCCGCGGTCTGGCTTCGTCGGACTCGAGCGCAGCTGCTACCGGCACGACGAACCTCGGCGCGCTGCTGAAGGCCAAGCTCGACGGCCAGAACCAGTAATTGAGGAACGCCCCCAACGCCGCCGTTTTGCGTCAGGTCCCGCGAGGGACTTTCAGCGGAGCGGAGAAATTGGGGGTGGCCCGGCGTTTTCTTGAGAGGTCTGCTGCAGTATGACCAAATCGGAATTGGTCGCCCAGCTGGCTACGCGATTCCCGCAGCTTGTACTTAAAGATGCGGATTTCGCGGTGAAGACGATGCTTGATGCGATGTCGGAGGCGCTTGCCAACGGTCATCGCATCGAAATTCGTGGCTTCGGCAGCTTCGGCCTCAATCGTCGTCCTTCCCGCGTTGGACGTAATCCGAAGTCGGGTGAGAAGGTGCTGGTGCCTGAGAAGTACGTGCCGCACTTCAAGCCTGGCAAGGAATTGCGCGAGCGGGTTGACCGACATTCGGGCGAACCGCTGAAGGCCGAAGAGCCGGATGACGATATGTAAATGCTCCGCTGTGCCTTTTGCAGCGTGGCATGGGCAGCGTCAGCGGCCAAAGCCAGTTGGCAAAAGACCAGAAAAAGCGCCTTCGGGCGCTTTTTTTTCGTCCACAGGTTTCATTCAACTCGCGGCATCAATCGGCAATCCGCCAGTTCCTGCCCAGCCGCGAGGGCTTCTATTACAATACGGGTCACTTCGGCGCGGGCAACACCGTGGCGCGACGCGTCATCAAGCCGGCGTCACCCCGCAACTGCCGTCAAGAGACCTATTCATGAAATTTATCGTCTGGCTGATCCGTGTGCTGGTGTTCGTGCTGCTGCTGGTGCTGGCGCTCTCCAACACGCAACCTGCTACGCTGAATTTCCTCGCTGGCTACGCGTGGTCGGCGCCGTTGATCCTGATTGGCCTCGCGTTTTTCGTGGTGGGGCTGCTGGCGGGACTGGTGTCGTCGATGCCGGCCATGGTGCGCTTGCGCATGGAAAATGGCCGGCTCAAGCGAGAGTTGCGGGTGGCGCGTGAAACCCCGGCGGTGGTCGAACAGCCGCCCATGCCGCCGCTGATCTGAATTTCCTTGTGCCGCGCGTGTTGAGCGCGGCTTTCCGTTTTCGCTGTCCCGCACATTTGCATTAATCGCATGGATCTAGACTTCTGGTGGCTGCTGGTCATCCCCGTCGCATTCGCGTTCGGCTGGATGGCCGCGCGCTACGACCTCAAGACGCTGTTATCTGAAAGCGCCAACCTGCCGCGTTCGTATTTCCGCGGCCTGAACTTCCTGCTCAATGAGCAGCCGGACCAGGCGATCGATGCGTTCATCGAAGTCGTCAAGCTCGACCCGGAAACGATCGAATTGCACTTCGCGCTGGGTAATCTGTTCCGGCGCCGCGGTGAGACGGACCGCGCGATTCGCGTGCATCAGAATCTGCTGAGCCGCGCCGATCTGCCGGTCAATGAGCGCGACCACGCGCTCTACGAGCTGGGCCAAGACTTCCTGAAAGCCGGCTTGCTCGATCGCGCGGAGGAAACGTTCCGCTCGCTCGAAACCGGTGACTATGCGCTCGGGGCGCAGCGGGCGCTCCTCACCATCTACGAAATCGAGAAGGACTGGGTCAAGTCGATCGACACGGCTCGCCATCTCGAAACGATGGGCGCCGAATCGCTCGACAAGGAAATCGCCCAGTTCCATTGCGAACTGGCCCAGGAAGCGCTGCAGCAGAAGAATCCCGACGAGGCTCGCCGCCAGCTCGGGTTCGCACTGAAGGCGAACCCGACCAATGTTCGCGCCACGGTCTTGTTCGGCGACGTTGACGCGGCCGGCGGTGCGCCGGAAGCGGCCATCGCACAATGGCGGCGGGTGGAGGAGCAGAATTCGTCCTATCTGCCGCTCGTCGCTGAAAAGGTGATGAAGGCTTATGAGGCGCTTGGCCGCCCGCAGGACGGCGCCGATCTGCTCACGACGTGGGTGGACCGCTATCCGACCAACGATCTGCTCGACGTCGCCTACCAGCACGTCGCCACGCTGCGCGGACCCGATGCCGCACATGCGCTGGCACGCTCGCAAATGCAGAAGTCGCCAAACCTCGCGGGCATGACGCGGCTGCTCGAAGCGCAGGAAGCCGTGGCGGAAGAGCCGCGGCGCAGCGAACTGGAGCTGATGCGCACGCTGATCCGCCAGCGCACCAAAAATCTGCCACGGTATACGTGCCAGAATTGCGGCTTCAGGGCGCGGCTTTTCTACTGGCAATGCCCGGGTTGCAGCGGTTGGGAAACCTATGCGCCGCGCCGCGTCGAGCCGATCACCGCGTCGAGTTGACGCCTTGGTGGCTGCGCGGGCAAAGGCTGCACGGCCGCTTTACCGCGCGTATGGCAACAGCGCGTACGCGGGTGGGCTGGGCAATGTGTTCAAGATCGGCTTTATCGCCGGGAATCGTTACCGGAACCCTCTACCGGAAAGCATATGAAAATCACTATTATCGGCACGGGCTATGTGGGTCTCGTCACGGGCGCGTGTCTCGCTGAAATCGGCCACGACGTCTTCTGTCTCGACGTCGATCCACGCAAGATCGAAATCCTCAATAACGGCGGCGTGCCCATTCACGAGCCAGGTTTGCAGGAGATGATCGCCCGCACGCGCGCGGCTCGCCGCATTACGTTTTCGACCGATGTAGAAGCGAGCGTCGCGCACGGCGACGTGCAATTCATCGCGGTCGGCACGCCGCCGGACGAAGACGGCTCGGCCGATCTGCAATATGTGCTCGAAGCGGCCCGCAACATCGGCCGTACGATGAACGGCTTCAAGGTGATCGTCGACAAGTCGACCGTGCCGGTCGGCACGGCGCAGCGCGTACGCGCGGTCGTCGAAGAAGAACTGGCCAAACGCGGGCTCGGCAACAGCGAGCAGCATCGCTTCTCGGTGGTCTCCAATCCGGAGTTCCTGAAGGAAGGCGCGGCGGTCGACGACTTCATGCGGCCCGATCGTATCGTGATCGGCATTGATGAGGACGAAGCCGGCGTGCGTGCGCGCGAACTGATGAAGCGTCTGTACGCGCCGTTCAACCGCAATCACGAACGCACGCTGTATATGGACGTGCGCTCCGCCGAGTTCACCAAATACGCGGCCAACGCCATGCTCGCCACCCGCATCTCGTTCATGAACGAGATGTCGAATCTGGCCGACCGGGTCGGCGCGGATATCGAAGCAGTACGTCGCGGCATCGGCTCCGACCCGCGGATCGGCTATCACTTCCTGTACGCGGGCTGTGGCTACGGCGGCTCGTGCTTTCCGAAGGACGTCCAGGCGCTGATTCGCACCGCCAGCGAAAGCGGCCACAATCTGCGCATTCTCGAAGCGGTCGAAGAAGTGAACCACAAGCAGAAGGAAGTGCTGGTCCGCAAGATCACCGACAGGCTTGGCGAGGACCTGAGCGGCCAGACGTTCGCCGTGTGGGGGCTCGCGTTCAAGCCGAATACCGACGACATGCGCGAGGCGCCGAGCCGCCGCCTGATCGCGGAGCTGCTGGCGCGCGGCGCTCAGGTGCGCGCGTATGATCCGGTCGCGGTGACCGAAGCGCGCCGCGTGTTCGCGCTGGATCTGCATGACACACCCGATCAGCTCGCGCGTCTCACCTTCACCGGCACGCAGGACGAAACGCTCACCGGTGCGGATGCGCTCGTGATCGTGACCGAATGGAAGGAATTCAAGAGCCCGGATTTCGTGCATCTGAAATCGGTGCTGAAGTCGCCGCTGATTTTCGACGGCCGCAACCTGTATGAACCGGAGACGATGACCGAGCTCGGCATCGACTATCACTCGATTGGACGGCCCTATGCCCAACCCACTGAACTTCCGGCCGATGCCTGAGGCCGCACCGGGGGCCGCCGTGTCCACACCCGTGCCGGCGCTCACCGTCGTGCCGCGCGAACAGCTCGCTGCGGCGCGCGTGCTGGTGGTGGGCGACGTGATGCTCGATCGCTACTGGTTCGGCGACGTCAACCGCATTTCGCCGGAAGCGCCGGTGCCGGTGGTGCACGTGCAGCGTCAGGAAGACCGCCTCGGCGGCGCGGCGAACGTCGCTCGCAATGCCGTTGCGCTCGGCGCACAGGCGGGTCTGCTCTGTGTGGTCGGCCATGACGAACCCGGCGAGCGTCTCGTGCAGCTGTTGAGCGAGAGCGGCGTGAAGCCGCATCTCGAGCGCGATCCGGCGCTCCTCACCACGATCAAGCTGCGGGTGTTGTCGCGTCAGCAGCAGTTGCTGCGCGTCGACTTCGAAAACTCGCCCGCGCACGAAGTGCTGCTCGCGGGCCTCGCCCGTTTCGACGAACTGCTGCCCTCGCACGACGTGATCCTGATGTCCGATTACGCGAAGGGGGGCCTCACGCACGTCACGCAAATGATCGCGAAGGCGCACGCTGCGGGCAAGCCGGTGCTGGTCGACCCGAAGGGCGACGACTGGGAGCGCTATCGCGGCGCCACGCTGATCACGCCGAATCGCGCCGAGTTGCGCGAGGTCGTCGGCCAGTGGAAATCCGAAGAAGATCTGATCGCGCGGGTGGCGAAGCTTCGCGCCGATCTGCAGTTCAAGGCTCTGCTGCTGACGCGTTCGGAAGAGGGCATGACGCTCTTCTCAGACGACGGCATCCTGCACGCCTCGGCGGTTGCGCGCGAAGTGTATGATGTTTCGGGTGCGGGCGACACCGTGATCGCCACGCTCGCCGCCATGCTCGGCGCGGGCCTTTCGCTGGTCGAGGCGGTCGGGCTCGCGAATCGCGCGGCCGGCATCGTGGTCGGTAAACTGGGCACCGCCACCGTCAACTACGACGAACTATTCAATTGATGCGGCCCGCCAGGGCCCAGGCAAAGCTCACTACCGCAGGATCATCATGACCTTCATCGTCACCGGCGCGGCCGGTTTTATCGGCAGCAATCTCGTGAAGGCGCTCAACGAGCGCGGTGAGCAACGCATCATCGCGGTCGACAATCTGACGCGCGCGGACAAGTTCAAAAATCTGGTCGACTGCGAGATCGACGACTATCTCGACAAGACCGAGTTCGTCGAGCGCTTCAGGCGCGGTGACTTCGGCAAGGTGCGCGCGATTTTCCATGAAGGCGCTTGTTCGGACACGATGGAAACCGACGGCCGCTACATGATGGAGAACAACTTCCGCTACAGCCGCGAAGTGCTCGATGTCTGCCTCGCGCAGAACATCCAGTTCCTGTATGCGTCTTCGGCGGCGACCTATGGCGGGTCGAGCCGTTTCGTCGAAGAGCGCGAAGTCGAGCAGCCGCTGAACGTGTACGGCTATTCGAAATTCCTGTTCGACCAGGTGATTCGCCGCGTGCTGCCCACGGCGAAGAGCCAGATCGCCGGCTTCCGCTATTTCAACGTCTACGGGCCGCGCGAAACGCACAAAGCGCGCATGGCGTCGGTGGCGTTTCACAACTTCAACCAGTTCCGCGCCGAGGGCAAGGTCAAGCTGTTCGGCGAATACAACGGCTACGCGGCGGGCGAGCAGACGCGCGACTTCGTCTCCGTGGAAGACGTGGTGAAGGTCAATCTGTTCTTCCTTGACCACCCGGAGAAGTCAGGCATCTTCAATCTGGGCAGCGGCCGCGCGCAACCGTTCAACGACATCGCCAGCACGGTGGTCAACACGCTGCGCTCGTTGAACAACGAACCGGCGCTGTCGCTCGCGGAACAGGTGCAGCGCGGACTGATCGAGTACATCCCGTTCCCGGACGCATTGCGCGGCAAGTACCAGTGCTTCACGCAAGCAGACCAGTCGAAGCTGCGCGCGGCCGGTTACGATGCGCCGTTCCTGAGCGTGCAGGAAGGTGTGGATCGCTACGTACGTTGGCTATTCGGCCAGGTGTAAATCTTTCGGATACCTCTTTAAACTGGAATCTCCCGGTTGGTGATGGTCGCCAACCGGTTGTACGAGGGAGATTCCATATGTTTCGAAAAATTCTGGTTACCGCGGCCATGCTGGCCGCTTTCGGTCACGCGTACGCGTCGGTCGACGTCAATACGGCAAACGAAGATGCGCTGCGCGGCATCAAGGGCATCGGTCCTGCCAAAGCGAAAGCCATTCTCGAAGAACGTGCGGCGCATGGTCCGTTCAAGGACCCGGCCGATCTCAGCAAGCGCGTCAAGGGCATGGGCGGGCATACCGTCGAGCGCCTGCAGGCGGAGGGTCTCGCTGTCGGTCCGGCTGGCGCGGCTGCTAACACGCAGACTGCGGCGGCTGCACAAACCAAGGGCGCGGCCGTTCCGGCCCACACGCCGAAGGACAACACTACGGTGGCGGTGAAGAAATAGCCTGGCGCGAACTCCGCGCGCGGGCGTGTCCGCTCACGCGCAGAGTTCGTTTGCGTCGTTCGCCTTCATGGTCGGAGTGGGCAGGAACACTCCTTCAGCTGTCATGCAGATGACTGGCTCCCGCGGTTCTCAGCCGCGGGCTTTTTGCCGTGGATTTTGCGTAGCTGTCGCGCGGTTTGTGCGCGGGCCTCGCGGGTTTGGGTAGGGCGGCGAACCCGCGCCACTCTGGCTCGCTGGCGCGACATGCATCCATGCGGGCAGAAGGGCCGCACGGCAGCCATTTGCCCGGTGGTTTAGAATCGATGGATTAGAGACTCCACGCATCGACGGCACCAGAACCGATATGGCTTACAAAACGATTGAAGATACGATCGGCAATACGCCGCTCGTGCAACTCGTCCGCCTCCCCGACGACGAGATCCGCAGCCGCAATAACGTGATCCTCGCGAAGCTCGAGGGCAACAATCCCGCTGGCTCGGTGAAGGATCGCCCGGCGTTGTCGATGATCAAGAAAGCGGAGTTGCGCGGGCGTATCAAGCCGGGCGACACGCTGATCGAAGCGACCAGCGGCAACACCGGCATTGCACTCGCCATGGCGGCCGCGGTTCGCGGCTACAAAATGGTCCTGATCATGCCGGAAGATCTGTCGGTGGAGCGCCGTCAAAGCATGGCCGCCTACGGCGCGCAGATCCTGCTCACGCCGGTCACGGGCGGCATGGAGTACGCGCGCGATCTGGCAGAGCAGATGCAGCGCGAAGGCAAGGGCATCATTCTCGATCAGTTCGCCAATCCGGATAATCCGGCAGCGCATGTGGAAGGCACGGGGCCGGAAATCTGGCGCGATACGGAAGGGCGCATTACGCACTTCGTATCGTCCATGGGCACGACCGGCACGATCATGGGCGTGTCCACCTATCTGAAGGAACAGAATCAGGCGATCGAGATCATCGGCGCGCAACCGGAAGAAGGTTCGCGCATTCCGGGCATTCGCAAATGGCCGGAAGCCTATCTGCCGAAAATCTTCGATCGCAGCCGCGTGGATCGTGTCGAGAACGTGAGCCAGGCTGCCGCCGAGGCCATGGCGCGGCGCATGGCATCCGTTGAAGGCATTTTCGCCGGCATCTCGTCGGGCGGCGCTTGTGAAGTGGCGCTGCGCATCGCACGCCAGGTCGAAAACGCGACGATCGTGTTTATCGTCTGCGATCGCGGCGACCGCTATCTGTCGACCGGTGTATTTCCTGCCTGAACGCGTAGTCGCGCCCTGCAAGTAAAAAACGCCGGGTCATGCTGAGCCGGCGTTTTTATATGTCACTTACGCGCGAGACACAACGGCCACGCGCTCCGCCGCTTATTGTGAAGCCGCCGCCGGTGCAGCCGGCGCTGCCGCTGCCGCCGCGTCGCCGGCCTCCATCTGTGCCTTCACCCGCTGACCCAACTGATACACCGCGAGGGCATAGAAGAAGCTGCGGTTATAACGCGTCAGAACGTAGAAGTTTTTCAGGCCCAGCATGTATTCGGTGCCGCGCCCCGGCGAGGGCAGATCCACCACCGTCACCGGCGTGCCGGCTTCCGTCGCCACATCCACGTCAGGCTCATTCAGCAGCAGTCCGGCGCGCAGCAACTGATCGAGCGGCCAGTGTGGTTCGGGCTTGCCGTCAGCGGCCGCCTGCGCGACGCCAAGACTGCCGGCGTCCGAGCCGATCTTCCACACCACCGGCCGGCCGTTCTCCCAGCCGTTCTGGCGCAGATAGTTCGCCACGCTGCCGATCGCATCCGCCTGGCTCGTGCGCAGGTCGATCTGCTTGTTGCCGTCGTAGCTCACCGCGTATTGCACGATGCTGCTCGGCAGGAACTGCGGAATGCCGATCGCGCCGGTGTAGGAGCCGAGCACTGTGGTCGGATCGATCTGCGAATCGCGCGTCCACACCAGGTAGTCTTCGAGATTCTTGCGGAAGGTCGCCTGGCGATCCGCGCGATTGGCGGTATTCGGGTAGTCGAAGCTGAGCGTGGTTAGCGCGTCGAGCACGCGGAAGTTGCCCATGAAGCGCCCGTAGATCGTTTCCACGCCGATAATGCCGACGATCACCTCCGGCGGCACGCCGAACTCTTCATAAGCGCGTTGCAAGGTGGCCTGATTCGCGCGCCAGAAGCGCACGCCGGCATTGATGCGGACCTGGTCGAGAAAGCGCGACTGGTAGACGCGCCAGTTCTTGATCGTGGGCGAGGGCGACGGCGTCACGAGCTTGACCGCGGTTGCCGAATAGCTCACACCCGCGAACAGCGCGTGCAGTGCGGTCTCGTTGAAATCGTAGCGCGCGACCATGTCGTTGATGAACGCGTCGACATTGGGATTATTCGCGTAGCGCTGCGGGATGATCTCTTCTTCAAACGTTTGCCCTTGCGGCACCGCCGCTTGCGGTTGGCCTTGGGCGAGCAGCACCGGCGGTTGTTTGCCGGCGCTTTGCGCGATCGCCGGGCTGGTTGCCATGAACATGCACGTTGCGACGGATAATGCGGCGGCCAAGGTTCTGTTGCGTAGCCGGTTTCGTGCGGACAGGGCAAGCTTGACGGTCATAGTGAGCTAGGGGCGCGTTGCGTAAAAGACGAGGGAAAAACAGCGGGAAACCGATCGGGGCAGTATACCCGACGCCTCCCGGAAAACTGTGCTTGGCGTGTCACAACCGGCGTCACAACCGGCCTCACAGCGGGCGTCACAGCCGGTTCGTGTGGTAACTTGACGACTGTTGGCGCGCAGAGGGTGCGCGCCTCTCGACGGAGACACGCCGCGCGCGCTTCGAAGACGCCGCGCCGCGCAAGAAAATCATGGCAACAGGTTTTTATTCTCACGCTGACTGTCTGCGGCACGATATGGGGCAATGGCATCCCGAATGTCCGGCACGCCTGCAGGCAATCGAAGATCAATTGATCGCGAGCCGCATCGACTCGCTGATCGAGCGCGAGTCGCCGCCGCTTGCCGACGAAGCCGCGCTGCTGCGCGTGCATACGCAGGCCCACGTCGATTACATCCGCAGCCTTTCGCCGATTGACGGCAGCGCGGAAATCGATCCCGATACGACGATGAACCCGCACACCTTGCAAGCCGCGTTGCGTGCGGCGGGTGCCGCGGTAGCCGCGACCGACGCGGTGATCGAAGGCCGCTACGACAACGCCTTCTGCAGCGTGCGCCCGCCCGGCCACCATGCGGAGCCGGCGCGTGCCATGGGCTTCTGCTTTTTCAACAACGTCGCGATCGCCGCACGTCATGCGCTCGAAGTGCATGGCCTCGCGCGCGTCGCGATCATCGACTTCGACGTGCATCATGGCAACGGCACCGAAGCCGCCTTCTCGGGCGACACCCGCGTGCTGATGTGCAGCTTCTTCCAGCATCCGTTCTATCCGTTCACCGGCGCCGACAATCAGGCGCCCAACATGTGCAACGTGCCGATGCCGGCGCGCTCGAAGGGCATGGAAGTGCGTGAGGTGGTGGACATGATGTGGCTGCCGCGCCTGCATGAATTCAAGCCGGAGATGCTCTTCATCTCGGCCGGCTTCGATGCGCATCGCGAAGACGACCTCGGCAATATGGGCCTCGTCGAAGACGACTACGCGTGGATCACCGATCAGATGCGCGAGATCGCGAAACGCTACGCGCGTGGGCGGATCGTCAGTTGCCTCGAAGGCGGCTACAACCTGTCCGCGCTCGGGCGCAGCGTGGTCGCCCACGTGCGCTCGCTGGCCGGGATCTGAGCCTGAGCTGCTGCGCCGCGCGGCGCAATCAATTCGAAGGAGGCGGGTCATGAATGCCGATGCGCATAACGCTTCACTGGTCGAGATCGAACATGGCGCGTACGGAGTGCCGGGCGTCGTGCGCTTAATGATGAATCGGCCCGCTGCCTTCAACGCGCTGTCCGAAGCCTTGCTCGATGAGTTGCAAAAGGCGTTGACCGGGATCGCGCAGTCGGAGGCGCGCGTGGTCGTGATTGCCGGCGCGGGCCGCGCGTTTTGCGCGGGGCATGACCTGAAGGAAATGCGCGCCGCGCCGTCGCTCGCCTACTACCAGGGACTATTCGCCCGCTGCACGAAGCTGATGATGACGATCCAGCGCATGCCGCAGCCAGTGATCGCGCGCGTGCAGGGCATTGCCACGGCGGCGGGCTGTCAGCTCGTCGCAATGTGCGACCTCGCCGTTGCGGCCGACACGGCCCGTTTTGCCGTCTCTGGTGTGAATCTGGGCTTGTTCTGCGCGACGCCCTCTGTGCCGCTATCACGCAACCTGTCGCGCAAGGCAGCGCTTGAAATGCTGCTGACCGGCGACTTTATCGATGCCGCCGAGGCGAAGCGCCAAGGTCTCGTGAACCGCGCGGTACCCGAGGACGCGCTCGACGCGGAGCTCGCGCGGCTCGCCACCAGCATCTGCGCAAAACCCGTCGAGGCCGTGAGCGCCGGCAAGGGGCTCTTCTATCGTCAGCTGGAGATGGGAATCGAAGCGGCGTATCAGCTTGCGGGCCAGACCATGGCGTGCAATATGATGGATGCGTCAGCGCTCGAAGGCGTGCAGGCCTTCATCGATAGACGGCCGCCCGACTGGAAGCATCAGGCGGAGTAGCAGAGCGATTCCTTAGGCGCGCTGATCGAAACGCGGTAGCCGAAGCACGCTGACCGAAGCGCATCTGGCGAGCCATCGTTCGGCGCTCAGGCGTGCATCACCAGTCGTTTTTCGATCCACGCGATCAACGCCCCGATCACCTGATCGCGGTCGATGTCGTTCATCGTTTCGTGGTAACTGCCTTCATGCAGCGTCAGCGTCTTGTCCGGCGAACCTGCGTGCGCGCCGAACTCGCGGCTGCCGTCGGGCTCGGTGAGCTTGTCGGCAGTGCCGTGATACACCAGCAGCGGCACGCGCAATTCCGCGCGGCCGCGTTCGATGCGCGCCATCGCCAGCAACAGTTCCGCGCCGGTACGCGCGGGAATTGCGCCGTGATGCACGAGCGGATCGGTGCGATTGGCCTTCACCACGGGCGCGAGGCGCGATAGCAACGCCGCGTCGATTTTCATTGCCGGGAAGCTTGGATAGAGGCGGCTGATCACCTGGCTCAGCTTGAGCATCCAGCGCGGCACGTCGTGCCCCGGCGCGAGGGCCGGGCTCGACAGAATCAGGCCGTTCAGCCGCCGGCCGCTCGCCTTGAGGCGCTCGATCGCGTAGAGCGCGGCCACGGCGCCACCCATGCTGTGCCCCATCAGGAAGAGCGGCGCGCCGCGCTCGGCCGTGGCGTCGAGCAAGGCTTGCGCGTCCTGCAGATAGTCGTCGAAGCGCTTCACGAAGGCCCGCTTGCCCGGCGCGTGACCGTGGCCGCGCAGGTCGATCGCAACCAGTTCGATGCCGGCCGCATTCAGCCGCGCAGCCAGCGCCGCGTAGCGGCCGGCATGCTCGGCCAGTCCGTGGATCAGCGCGACCGTGGCGCGGGTCGGCGCGGTGGCCGGCCAGCGGTACAGCGGCAATTGCACGCCGTCGCCGGTCATGACCGACGTGCGCTTCGGCGCGCCGTCATTCCTGTCGCCCGCGCTGGGCCGCACATTGTTGCTTTGGGATGTCTCCATGGCCGCCATTTGTCCTGATTTTGTTCCGCCCGATCATAGTCGCAGCGGCAGTGCGTGCGCGAGCATCTCGCACCGAATGAGCCTCTAATGCCCTCAGGTTATGAAAAGATCGTAATTGATTATTAAAGGGTATGTCGGCGCTGCGGTAGAATCGCGGGTTCAAATCCCAATAAAAGCAACGGCGGCCGCTTGTCGGGAGCGCACAGCGCTCGCTGGCAGCCTCCGCCGTTTCGTTTTTTCATGATCGAAATACGCAATATCTCCCAGCGGTTCGCCGGGCCCCGGGGCTGGGTCGAGGCGCTGCACAACGTCAATCTGTCGATTCCGGCGGGCGAGGTGTTCGGCATCATCGGCCGCAGCGGCGCGGGCAAGAGTACGCTCGTGCGCACCATCAATCTGCTGACGCGCCCCTCGGAAGGCAATATCGTCGTCAACGGCCGCGATCTGACGACGCTGCCCGCCGCGCAATTGCGCGAGGCACGCCGTGAGATCGGCATGATCTTCCAGCACTTCAATCTGCTGTCCTCGCGCACGGTGTACGAAAACGTGGCGTTGCCGCTCGAACTCGCCGGCATCAAGCGCGACGAAATCGAAGCGAACGTGCTGCCGCTGCTCGATCTGGTTGGTCTCTCGGCGCAGAAGGATCGCTATCCGGCGCAGATCAGCGGCGGCCAGAAGCAGCGCGTCGGTATCGCCCGCGCGCTGGCGAGCAAGCCGAAAGTGCTGCTTTCGGACGAAGCGACCTCCGCACTCGATCCCGAAACCACGCGTGCAATTCTCGACCTGCTCAAGCGCATCAATCGCGAACTGAACCTGACGATCGTGCTGATCACGCACCAGATGGATGTGATCAAGCAGGTGTGCGACCGCGTCGCGGTGCTGGATGCTGGTCGTGTGGTCGAAGAGGGCAAAGTCATCGACGTGTTCCTGCAACCGCATCACGAAGTCACGCGCGCGTTGATCGGCGACGTGATCGCGCAGGAGCTGCCGCCCGCCATGAAGGCGCGTGTCGCCGAGCGGCTCAAGACCGGCAGCGGCCACCTGCTGCGGCTCGCGTTCACCGGCTCGGGCGTCGATCAGCCGATTCTGTCGGAAACGATTCGCCGCTACGAACTCGACTTCAACATCCTGCACGGCCAGATCGACGAGATTCAGGGGCAGGCGTTCGGCTCGCTCGCGGTGCTCGCGGGCGGCGAACCGGCGAAGGTGGCGCAGGCGCTGACGTATCTGCGCGAGCAGGGTGTGGTGGTGGAGGAGCTCTCGTATGTTGAGTGAAATGTTCGATATGTTCGTCCAGTCGTTCTGGGAAACGCTCGTGATGGTGGGCATTTCCGGACTGGTCGGCGCTTTGGTGGGCTTGCCGCTCGGCGTGTTGCTGTATCTGACGGATCGTCAGGGCGTGCTGCAGAACATTGCGTTGAATCGCGTGATGGGCGTGATCGTGAATGCGGTCCGTTCAACACCTTTCATCATCCTGCTGGTGGCGGTGATTCCGTTCACGCGCCTCGTGGTGGGTTCGTCGATCGGGACGGCCGCCGCCGTTGTGCCGCTGACGATCGCCGCAGCGCCGTTCATCGCGCGTCTCGTCGAAACGGCGCTGCGCGAAGTGGACCGCGGTCTGATCGAAGCGGCGCAGGCGATGGGCGCGACCACGAGCCAGATCGTCTTCAAGGTGCTGCTGCCGGAATCGCTGCCAGGCGTGATCGCCGGGTTGACGATTACCTTCGTCTCGCTGGTCGGCTATTCGGCCATGGCCGGCGCGATTGGCGGCGGCGGCCTTGGCGATCTCGGCATTCGCTATGGGTATCAGCGTTTTCTGCCGGAAGTGATGCTGACGGTCGTGGTGATTCTGATCGTCTTCGTGCAACTGGTGCAGTCGTTCGGGGATTGGCTCGTGCGTCGTTTGAGCCATAAATAAACACACTACAGAGATTCGCAAAGGTCCACCATGCAACGTCGTTTCATTCTCAAGCTGGCCGCCACGCTCGGCGCCGCATCGCTCTTCGCCGCGGGCGCGGCTCACGCTGAAGACACGATCAAGGTTGGCGTGACCGGCGGTCCGCACGCGCAGATCATGGAAGTCGTGAAGACGGTCGCGGCGAAAAACGGCCTGAACATCAAGATCGTCGAATTCTCCGACTACGTGCAGCCGAACGCCGCGCTCGCCGGCGGCGATCTGGACGCAAACAGCTACCAGCATGACCCGTACTTGCAAGCGCAAGTGAAGGACCGCGGCTACAAGCTGATCCGTGTCGCGGACACCGTCACGTACCCGATGGGCATCTATTCGAAGAAAGTGAAGACGCTGGCCGAGTTGCAGACGGGCGCGAAGATCGCGGTGCCGAATGATCCGACGAATGGCGGCCGGGCGCTTCTGCTGCTGCAAAAGCAGGGTCTCCTGAAGCTGCGTGCGGACGCGGGCCTGAAGGCGACGCCGCTCGACATCGTCGACAACCCGAAGAAGCTGAAGATCGTCGAACTCGATGCCGCGCAAATCCCGCGTTCGCTGAACGACGTGGACGCCGCCGCGATCAACACCAACTTCGCGATGGAAGCGGGCCTGAAGCCCAAGCAGGATGCGATCGCGATTGAAGACCCGAAGGGTCCGTACGTGAACATCATCGCGATTCGCGAGGCCGACCGGAACAAACCGTGGGTCGCCAAGCTGGTCGCAGCGTATCATTCGCCGGAAGTGAAGCAGTTCGTTGAAAGCAAGTTTGGCGGGTCGGTGATCACCGCGTGGTGAGCCGGCGGCCTATCGAAGCAGCTAGACACGACGGCAATGCAAAATTAGAGTCGTAAATCGGAACCCGGGGTTGTCACCCGGGTTTTTTCGAGATTAAAATAGAACGATCGTTCGATATTGCCGTCACGCCGCTGAGGAGCGATATCCTCTTGCTAGAGCGCCCGCGACGGCGGCTGCCGTGAGGGCAGTCGCTATAATGTTCGTTGGGTTGACGTATTCGTAACTTTGGAGCGTGTGCATGAAAATCCTGGTGCCAGTGAAGAGAGTGGTCGATTACAACGTGAAAGTCCGTGTGAAGTCGGACGGCACGGGTGTCGACATCGCGAACGTGAAGATGTCGATGAACCCGTTCGACGAAATCGCGGTTGAAGAAGCGGTGCGTCTGCGCGAAGCGGGCGTGGCGACCGAAGTGATCGCCGTGTCGGCAGGCGTGACGCAGTCGCAGGAAACGCTGCGCACGGCGCTCGCGATCGGCGCTGATCGCGCGATCCTGATCGAGTCGAATGAAGACCTGCAGCCGCTGGCAGTGGCCAAGCTGCTCAAGGCGCTGGTCGACAAGGAACAGCCGCAACTGGTGATCCTCGGCAAGCAGGCCATCGACGACGACTCGAACCAGACCGGCCAGATGCTCGCCGCGCTGGCGAACCTGCCGCAAGCCACGTTCGCGTCGAAGGTTGTCGTGGCGGATGGCAAGGCAACGGTGTCGCGCGAAGTGGACGGCGGTGCTGAAACGCTGTCGCTGACGCTGCCGGCTGTGGTCACCACCGACCTGCGCCTGAACGAGCCGCGCTACGTGACGCTGCCGAACATCATGAAGGCCAAGAAGAAGCCGCTGGAAACGATCAAGCCGGAAGACCTCGGCGTTGACGTCGCACCGCGCCTGACGACGCTGAAAGTCGCCGAGCCGCCCAAGCGCTCCGCCGGTGTGATGGTGCCGGACGTGAAGACGCTGGTCGAGAAGCTGAAGACCGAAGCCAAGGTGCTGTAAGGGAGCGAGACAAAATGACGAATCTGGTAATTGCAGAACACGACAACGCGTCGATCAAGGCCG